>CAYYRB010000049.1:2580-14678 GCA_964473995.1 uncultured Candidatus Competibacteraceae bacterium
GCGAGAAGGGTCAAAGGGTGCATAACGGAAAAATGTTAGCGGTTTGGTCATTTGATAGTGTTTGTTATCTATCTTTCGTGAGCTTGTTGCAAATCACTCATTATTTCTTCTTTAAAACGAATCGCTATTTTGCATTTTTCAATTCCTTTTGTTGCTTGTGATTGTAGAATTATAAATTGCCCACCGGCCTTTGATACAATTTCTCTATCATAACTCATCATTTTGTAACAAGCTGAAAGATCACCTGTTCCCCTTAATGGGCATTTTGTATGAATTTCTCCATATACCGTTTTAATATCTTTACCAATTATAGGAACTTGTTTATTTGAAGGAAATCCTTTTTGCCAACTTTTACCAAGTTCATCTAATGTTTTAGCCTTATTAATTTTTTTTCGCTTTATAGTCAATTGTGCAATAAGGCTATTTAGTTTATAGCCCAAAGTATTGAATACTTTGTTCCTAAACATAAATGCTTGTATTACTAAAAAAGCATTTACACTATTTTTGATTATTATTTTTTGAAATTTATTGATATGTATTAATTTTATTTAAGGTTTTGCTGACTGACCGCTAACAAATCAATACCCGAAAATCTCTTCCAGCGTTACCGTGCGTATGCCCGCATCTTCAGAACGAATGGCGCGCTTATCAAGTGTATTCATGTCACCGAATAAAATGAGCAAGCGGTTTTTCTTGGAAATGTATTCGCTTTGGAATTTTTCCATTTCGTTCTGCGTGAGCGTAGGCACTTTTTCCGCAACAAGTTGATTTACCGGTTTATCTAAACCCAAACGCTCGCAGCGCAGAAATTCATTCAGGATGCTCATGCCCGTAATGCGCGATGAACTGATGCTGTTAAGCAGAGATGCCTTGGCGGCGTTAAACTTTCCTGCCGATTTCGGCATCTGTTTGATAAGTCCCTCCATGGCTTCCACGGCTTCCGGCATTTTGTCGCCCTGACAACCGATGTAGGCATAAAATCTAAACGGATGACGAGCAAAGGCGGGCATGGCATAGGTACTGAACGTACTGTAAGCTAAAGCCTTGCTTTCCCGTATTTCCTGAAATACGACGGACGACATGCCACCGCCGAAATACTCGTTATATAAACTTACCGTAGGAATCCATGAAGCATTAAACGGTTCCCCGTTGAACACCCAAATAAGATCGGTTTGCACCTTTTTGAAATCCACCAACATGTATTCGGGTGCGGACAGGGTGCGTAATCGATATTCCGGCATCTTCACCTGGGTAGGCGGCTTCGGGGTGCTTGTGGGAACAGGGCGCACTGAATACAGTGAAGAAATAAAATCAGGCATATCCTGCGGACCGTAATACAGAATGCGGTAACCCGTATTCATCATCATATTCAGTAAATCGGTCAGTTCGCTTACTTTTACCTGGTTTAATTCTTCATCCGAAAAAACATCGTTTACGGGATTTTTTCCTTCATACAGCCCGAACGAATATAGCCGGGAAGATATGCGGTCGGGATTCATTTTTTCATCGCTGCGGGCCTTCAGCATCAATTGTTTTACGGTTGACAAAATCTTCTCATCAGCCTGTAGGTGATTAAGTTTGTTTTGAAACAGAGAAAAAGAGGGTACGAAATTTTCCTGCAGACCGGAAAGGCTGATCCAGGTTTCTTCTTCGCCTACGGATATGGACATATCTGCAGCCAGTTTGTACAATTCTTTATCAAATTGTTCTGCGGAAAGGTTTTGGGTTCCCGCATATCCGAAATAAGATTCCAAAACCCGCATCAGCGGGGTATAACGGAAACCGACCGGAATAACATAATACATGGAAAACAATCCGTTTGTGGTATTCTTCACCGCAAGTACTTCATTGTTCTCCACCCGGTCTTTGACGATGTCTTTTTTAAAGTCGGGAAATACCGGCTTTACTTCAGGAGTTTTCATTACTTTGATTTCTTTCACGAAAGCCGATTCCTTGTCGCGGTTAACTTCTACCGGTGTAATGGGCGGCTTCGGTACTTTGTTTGTTTCGGACGCTTTGCCCGTGCGTTTATACACAATTACGGGAGCATCTTTTAAGTTTTCCGTTGCGTAAGCCGCCATTTCTCGTACGGTGAGTTTGGCCTTGCGTTCATCAGCCGTCAACACTTGAAGCCGGTCTTTTGCTGTTATAAACTCATCCAACAGGTCATATGCCCGTCCCGCGTTGCTTTCGGCCGTCTGCATTTCATTTCTTCGGTTGTTGTTTACGATGGCTTTGATCAAATCATCCTCAAAACCGCCTGATTTCAATTTCTCCACCTGCGCCAGAATGAGGTCTTTTACCTGTTCCAGAGTTTGACCTTCTTTAGGCCGTCCCGAAAAATAAAGCACAGAATAGTCCTTCAGAATAAAGGCCCCGGCATCTGCGGAAAGCACTTCGCCGCGTGTAACGAGTCCGTCGAGCAGGCCTGCTTTTCCGTTGGAGAGCAGATCAGCCAATATTTCCAATTTTTCGGTCTGTGGATGTGCCGCCCCCGGAAACCGGAACCCGAACATGACATATTCACTCTCGGGGCCATACACCGAAATTTCTACTGGCTTGGTTATTTTTTCTTCGGGCTGGTAGGTATATTCAGGCACGGGCTTCTTCTGCATGTAAGCAAAATGCTGTTCTACACTCTTCACCACCGCATCCTGGTCAAAATCGCCCGAGAGAATGATGACCATGTTGTTGGGTACATAGTACGTTTCAAAATACTTGCGGATTTCTTTTAGGGATGGATTTTTCAGGTGTTCCACCGTGCCTATGGTTGTCTGAAGTCCATAATTGTGTCTGCGGAAAAGTGCACCCAATAAAGAATCCAACGCTTTTTCGTCATCGCTGTCCAACGAAATATTTTTCTC
Organism: uncultured Candidatus Competibacteraceae bacterium; assembly: GCA_964473995.1. Classification (GTDB taxonomy): domain Bacteria; phylum Bacteroidota; class Bacteroidia; order CAIKAF01; family CAIKAF01; genus JAKRSD01. Next base: position 5,445 of record CAYYRB010000049.1, read on the forward strand.
TTCATATACGGCTTCCAACTCGGTATGAAAAATCCGGAAAACGGGATTGCGAAAGCGCTCCGCTTCCACTTTGAGCCAAGGTTCGATTTTATTGGAGGGTACATCGTTGATATAGGCCGTTTCTTCAAACCAGGTGAACGCATTGGTTCCTTTTGCTCCCAGGTTCGCCATCAGGTTGTCGTATTCATTGGCGATGGCAAATTTGGCGGCCAGCCCGGAAACCGAATCAATCTGACGGTAAATGCGTGCACGGGCATCAGTTTCGGTGGTGTTGTTATATACCTCGTATAACTCATCAATTAAATTGAGCAGAGGCATTTCTTTTTCCTTGTTCAGCGTGCCATATTTATCGGTGCCTTTAAACAGCATGTGTTCTAAATAATGCGCCAAGCCCGTATGGTTGGCGGGGTCTGTTTTGCTGCCCGCTTTGGTGGCGATGATGGTTTGCAGGCGCGGCTCTTTTTTGTTTACGCTGGTGACTACCGTCAGCCCGTTCTGCAAGGTGTAAAAACGTGCTTCCAGCGGATCGCCTGAAACATATCGGTACGTGTATCCGCCTGATGTGGCTTCTTTCCACTCATGCTTTTTCTGCGCGGAAAGGGAAACGGGTAATACGAATAAAAAGGCTGCCGCAAAAATAAACTGCTTCATGTATTTATGGTTTGATGATTTTCCAAACGGTATTGGAGGTGGCGTTACTTTTCGAAATTACTTCAGGTTGCACTTGGTATTTTTCGGCCCAGGCATGCATATCCGAGGACGAAAAAAAGAACAGCGGATTTCGTGTTTTGTTGAACTTGAGAATGCGTGTACTCCAGCGCTCGGTTTCCAACGTTTTTTTATGTCGGGAATCGGCACTGTCCGCATCGCGGATCAGGAGTATGCCGCCGGAATGTAATGCGGAGAAACAACGATCCAAAAGTGCTTTTTGCTCTTCGGGTTGCAGGTAATGCAAGACATCGCTCAGCACGATGCCTGCGCAATCAGAAAGCGTGTATCGGGTAAGGTCGGCCTGCTCAAAATGCAGCCGTTCATTTTTTGAAAAACGATGCGACGCCGTCTGAATTTTTTCCTGATCATAATCACAGGCGGTTATGTCGCGTTTTTCTGAGCCAAAGGACAGCATATAACTCATGAATCCATATCCGCAACCCAGATCATATATTTTTCCTGCCTTGGGCAAATGCCGGTGAAAAACGGAATAGAAATCTTCTAAACGAATTTTTACGAAACAATACCATTCAATCGCCGGGGTAAGAAACAAAAAATTATGAAGAAGACGGTCGCGGTGAAAGCGCATGCCCGCTTTGTTTTCGCGCAGATCCTCATAGGTTGCACGCATGAGCGAAACAATGGATTTGGTGCGTTCTGCATAACCGTTCCCGTAGGAAATATCGTCTGCCGAAATACGGGGTAATATGCTTACATGCATGTCGGCACGTCGGCCCCAGAATTCATTTTTACGCAAAAAATCTCCGGTACCGAATATAACGAGCGGAATGATATCTGCCCCGGTTTCTTCGGCTACCTTAAACGCACCTTTATGGAATCGTTGGATGCGGTATTCGGTGCTTCGGGTACCTTCGGGAAAAATGGCTATGATATTCCCTTCGTCCAAAAGTTGTTGAATTACCGCAGTCATATTTTCTACTCCTTGCGAAACATCCAGAAATCCGGCCATACGGCTTACGGGGCCGAAAATGGGGTTGTTATAAATCCGGTGATTGGCCGTAAGCACGATGCGGGGTGAAAGCGAAAACAAATACACCACATCAATGAATGATTGGTGGTTGGCAATCAGAATGCCCGGTTTGTTGAATTTTTCAGAGTTGGTGTTATATACTTTTTTTCGGTTCCAAAAAACCACTCCGATATAAATTCGGGCCCAGATCATCAGCCAAAGTCGAACCAATCGGGTGCGTATGCGCCTGGGGAGAAAAAAAGAAGCCGAAATGAGCAAACCTACCGGCAGAAAATGAAGGAAGCCCGATACCAGCATAAACCAGGCCCATAATGTAGGTAAGGCGTTACTGAACGTAAGGGGTTGAATGCCCCGGCTTGTTTTGGAGGTGATGAGCAGACGGAACAGCCACGGCAGAAAAGCATAGGAAAGAAACAAGACGGTGGCGATTCCCGCCACGCCCATGGCGGCTATGGAATGTAATGCGGGATGACCGCTGAGGCCCAACGCACCTACGCCGAGCAAGGTTGTGAATGCCGATAGGAATACCGAGGTTTTATAACTTTTCAGGTTGTTGGTTCCATAGCGGTAATCCTGCAACAGTCCGTTCATCACAAAAATGCAATAATCATTCCCGAGTCCAAATACGAAGGTGCAGATGATGATGTTGACTATGTTGAATTTCAACCCGAGTATGCCCATAAAGCCCAAGGTCCAGACCCAACTTAAAATTAAGGGGATGTAAGTAATGGTGGTGAGTTCCAAGCGCCCGCTGGAAAGAAACAGAATGATAAATACCAATACGGCCGAAATGCCGAGTAGGGTGTCCAAATCTACCCGCACAATCTCAATAAGGTCTGCGACCAATTTTTTTCGTTCAAACAGGAAAGTGCCTTCGGATTCTTTTATGGCTGAATACACGGCGGGTTTGTTTTTTTCCTGCACGCGCAATACCGTAACCGTGCTTACACCGGAAGGACTTTCATTCACTAATTCACCGAGGAAATTTTTTCGCAATGGATCAAAAGATGCCATTTTTATGGGCTTAAATTCTTTTTCCAGCAATTCAAAAAAGGGCAGAAAGGCGCCATCCTTAAATCCATATTTTTTGGCTGCCTTTTTGATTTCTTCTATAACAAGTTGTTTTTTGGCGGGTGTCCAGAACTTGTTCCATGCATTGATTTTATGTTGTTGTGAACCGGCTGTCGGCATTAATTCCAAAGGGCCTGAAACACCGGCAATCAGGCTGTCGCGCTTCAACCGGGAAATGATGTTGGAATAATTATCCAACCGTTGCATGGCTTGCTCTGTATCAGCCCCTGAAGTAATCAGAAACAGGGCCTTTTTTGATGCATCACTGCTTTGGCTGATGAAGGTTTCCGACTCGGCCAAATCGGTTGGCATGTAGCTGAAATTTTCCGGATTGTCTTCGAAATTCGGGGAATGAAAAAAAACCAGGCATACGGCCGTAAAAACCAAACCACCGGCTATAACAAACCGATTTCGGTGGTATGAAAACCCGGCAATGCGTTCCACCCAATTCGTTTTTATTTCCGATACATTTTCCTTGGGCGCTTTGAGCAAATGCGGCAAAACCATCAGCGAAGAAATGGCCGCCGTAAATACGCCTGTTCCCGCAAAAATTCCCAAATCGCGCAGCGCCTCCGAATTGGTGAAAAATAAGCAATAAAAGGCACAGACTGTAGTAAAGCTGCTCAGCAACATACCCCCTGTGATATCATCCAGCAGTTTGTTAATGTTTCGCACTTCCCGAAAATGGGTAAATACGTGCAGTGAATAATCAATCGTGATGCCGAGTACCATACCGCCTACCCCCATGGCAATGGAGGATGCGGTTCCCTTTATCAGGTATAACATCAAAAAACCGGCAGATGCCCCTATCGCCGCAGGAATGATGAGTATAAAATAATAAAAGGGTGTTCTGTAGAAATAGAACAAAAACAAAAAAAGAAAAATGCCTACTGCGGATAAAATAATCCCGATGTCGGATTTAATGCGTGATGCATTGGCCGCCGCAACCAAAGGCGATCCGAAATAATGAATTTTTACGCCGTAAGTGCTTTCTGTTTCCTCAGAAAAGGCAGCCAATTGGTCGGCGAGTTTGCCGTTGGGTCCCGTTTTGCGGGCAGAGTGGGCAGGTTGTAGGTAAAGCATCAGCTGTTTACCATCGGCGCTGAATATGCCCTCCTCCCTGATTTGCATGCCCCCTTCGGTTTGCAATGATTGTAAACGACGCAGTGCGCGTGGCGTGATGGAAAGCGGATCCCGCAGGAAGGATTTTTTCAGGAAAGAACCCGCAGGGGAAAGCAAAGCCCGGTAACCGGAGCCCAGCGCCTGTTCTATTTTCTGCGGAGTAAGCAGCGAATCTACAGAAACGTAGTCAGCAGAATCGAGGTAAAGCGGCAGATGTTCATAAAAGAAATCAAACGCACCACTGATCTGTTTATCGTCGGGCCGGAACAAAATTTCCTTCACGTAGTCCGGCTTCAGTTTCTCCAGTTTTTCGAACAGGCTTTCCCCGGCTTTCACCAATACTTCCGTATCTGTTTGTCGGCCTTCCGCGGCTGATATGGAGATGATGATTTTATCGGTGAAGGAAACCTGTTCCATCACCCGGTTGAATTCCTTTGCCCTTTCATCGGCGGGCATTACCTTGGTAATGTCTTCCTCGTATTCGATTTGGAATGCGGCCCATACACCTGCGCCCACGAACAGGACCGTCATCAAAAAAAGCCATGCACGACGGCTTTCAAAAAATGAATAAATGGCTAGGAAAAGACGGGCCATAGTGGACAAAAATGCTAAAAAGTTTCCATCAGGGGCAGGCCAAGGCGAGCATTTGCTCAAAAACGGTTTGCCATCCCGTCCATTCAAAACGGTTATTTACCGTGTGATTGTGCCACAGTGGTACAAAAACGCCACGGTGTTTACGGGTGGTGTTGATGAGCGATTCCGCCCTATTGAGCGCTTCTTCCGGAGTCAGTTTCAGGTATTCGTGCAGTGTTCCGTCCATGCAGGCGAACGGGTAAACGGTCAGTTCCGAAAAGGCATTCCGCTCCAAGTCATACCAGCGGAACGGCCTGCAGGTGCCCGCACGGAAACCCATTTGTGACGCCCAGCCCATGCTATATTCCTCGCGAATTCCGAGTTCCACCAACAGGCGGTACGTTTCGGGAAAACGCAACATGAGAAAATGCTGCCGGCTGGCCGTTACGGGAGCACCCAAAATATCCGAGAGCCGGTTGTATTCTTTTCGCAGCAAATCCGGGTTGCCGTTGGATGCGTAAGAAGGATGCAGACCCACCCGTGCTTCGGCGGCCAGAAAACGGATCAGATCGCGGCCTTCGGCATGCTTGAAATTCAGATTCACATCATACCTGTTTCCGTAGGAGCCCATCTGAATAAAAAAGAGGGGCTTAAGTCCAAATGACTTACAGAGGTTCAGAATATAGCCGTAGGTATCGTAAGGATCGGGCTGTTTACCGCTCAGAAACGCCAAGCGGCTTTGGGCCCGTTCGCGGTCGAACAGTATATTTTTCACCAATCCGCCCGCATTTTTTAAAAATCCTTTTCCCCGAAAGGCATAGGCGTGATCTACGTCAAATGTGGGAATGCAGGCATACCGATTTTCTGCGTTATAACAGCTGGGGAAATGCTGATCCAGCCATCTGTCTACCCCAGGTTCATGGGCTAAGCCCTGTTCTGTGCTTTTTGCCTTTTCGGCGGGAAAACGTCCTTTTTCGTCTTGATGCGGAAGCCCATATTCCTCGGCCCGCTGCAACTCGGAAAAGACGGCTTCGGCCTCGGAAGGTAAGGAGTCATTCGCTTCGGGGAGTCGTCCGAAAAAACTGAAAAATATGCGTTCCGCCGCCTGCATGAGCTACCTCGGTGAAAGATGTTGGAGCACTTCGTTCAGCATGTGTTCTGCCGCACGGCCGTCGCCGTAAAGCGCCGGATAAACCGATTCTGTGCGTTCACGGAAATGCAGGAAGGCGGTGAATAATTTCTCCGGATCAGCATCGGCAAGAGTGCCGTTGCCCGTTTCCAAAATTTCCACCCATTCCGTTTCGGGCCTGAGCACGATGCAGGGTTTACGAAAGAAATAGGCTTCCTTTTGCACGCCTCCGCTGTCCGTGATGATCAAAGCCGCTTTTTTCTCCAACAGAATCATATCGAAGAAGGAGACCGGATTTAGGATGTGAATATTCGGATGGGGCTTTTGGCTCAGCCCGTCCAGGTGTTTGCGCGTACGCGGATGGATGGGCAATACGATGCGCATGCCTGTTTCAGCCACTCGGTTTAATCCGTTGAAAATAGCGTCCAGCCGTTCGGGACGGTCCGTATTAAAGTCGCGGTGAATGGTGCACAACACAAATTCTTCCGCAGGAAGCTCCAACGTACTTTCTTTTTCGGCCACTTCCGAAAAAAACAGGGAGTTATCGTACATCACGTCGCCCAGGTTTTTCACCGATGGGTTGTCCGCAGAAACCGGTTTGGACGCATCGTTTCGGAAACCTTCTTTTTCCAAATTTTTCAGTCCGGTCTCGGTGGGCGAAAATAAAAAGGTGGAAACGTGATCGGTGCAGATGCGGTTGATTTCCTCGGGCATGGATTTGTTGAACGAACGCAGGCCCGCTTCCACATGGATGACGGGAATATGCAGTTTGGCAGCAGCCAGAGCCCCGGCGAGCGTAGAGTTGGTATCTCCGTATACCAGAAGGGCATCGAAGGTATGGGAGAGCAGCACGGCTTCTATCTGTTTCATCATTTCGCCGATCTGCAGTCCGTGAGATCCGGAGCCCACCTGCAGGCGGAAATCGGGGCGCGGAATCTGCATCTGAGTGAAGAATACTTCGCTCATATTTTCGTCGTAGTGTTGGCCCGTATGCAGCAGATATTCTTTGATCTGCACCGAAAAACGGGTGCGTATGGCACGGCTCACCGCCGCCGCTTTGATAATCTGCGGACGCGCTCCTACGATGGTGAGAATGGAAATCATACGACAAAGAAAAGCAATTATTCGGGTGACTCTGCGGAGGCAGGTTCTGCAATCAAAGTCCGATAGGCAGAAAAGGCCCTGTAGAAATTTTCTGCCAACCTGGCATTGCTCAGGCAATAGACCTCGTAAAGTCCCGAATCGGTGGTGAAATGCAGAAAACCATAACGGCAGAGGGGTATGGGTCGGTTTCCTTTGAAGCGCCTGTCCGGACTTCCGTCTTTGTTTACTTTGGTCCAGGTGTTGCCTGCGCTCTCGGCATCCGCGGGGACAATTCCATCTTCCGGATAATCGATGGTTTTGAAATTCAGGCGTAGTTCACGGATATCTACCACACCGAAGGCGCCTGATAGTGAAGAAATGAGCACGAATGCCGGGTATGCAAATAAATCACCGCCATTGGCATTTCCGAAATGCAGGGCACTGAATCGCGAACGGATGATTTCGGGATCGGTTCTGCGCAACGTAACGGGCCGCCTCACAAATTTTTGTTTTATTCCCGAACGGCTGAGGGCATCATCGGCTTCCCATACCCCCGTCACATCCCATGCTTTTTGGCAGTTGAGCAATTCATCATATGCGTTGGATAGGGTTGTGAAAGCTTCTCCTATGGCTTCATCCGTATACAGATTAATGTCAATTGCACAATCTTCGGCCTGTCGGTTCAAATCATCGAGGTAATTGCCGGTTTCCATAACACGTCGGCGGAAGTAGGGAATAAAAAAGCCGATGAGCAAAATCCGCATGATGAGCAACAGGGCTTTGCTTCTGCGCAGCCGTTTTTGGATTTGCCCGATTTCTGCAAGGATCTCGTTTTTTTCTTGCTGGCAATTTTCCAAGGTTTCGCCCAAAGGCGTCAGGCCTTGTGTGGTGAGTGCTTCGGCATCAGCTGAGCTTTTCAGTTCCTTTTCAGTTCCTTTTTCTGCAATAGATTTTGATGTAATAGAAGCGCCTGCCTTTTTAGAAGAACCACCGAGTTTGCGACGCTCATAGAGCCCCGTGCCCGGAATACCCGTATTCAGGTAGGTACCGCTTTTTCCCAAGTTAATGCTGGCTCCCGGAACACCGATGGTGGTGCTGATGCCCGATCGGCTGAAATTGAGCGTTACACCCGGGAAGAGTTTAACTCTGCGTCTAAATTTCATTGTGATGACAAATAGTAAACGGAATAAAAGTAATGAAATAGCTATAATAAGAAAAGAATAATTTTGATTTTTTAAAACGAAAAAAGTGCATTCTACTATAATTTAGGATGGCCATTTTGGTATGTCGGATTTGGGATTGAATAATTTGGAAAGTACGAATTTTTATATTGAGTTAGCTTTCAGAAAAACCATGTGCGCAAAAATCAATAATTCGGAATCTGGAAAATCATAAATCAAACATTCATAAATTAACATTGATGAATAAACGACATGATAAAATAATGTCGTATTTGTTCCGAATGCTAAAGTCGCAGACATTCAAAAGCGAGGAAGAGCTTGCGCAATTTCTGAAAAGCATTACGGGTAAAACGATTCCCGATTTTCCCAAAGAAGCATTAAGTCCGCAGGAACAAGCTCACGATTTGGTATTTGAAGCCTATGAAGCAGACCCGCCCCGGGGCCATGGAGCTAATTGAGGAAGCTTTGATGTTGGATTTTAAATGCATTGAGGCGTTTGAATTTTTAGGACAGACGGTGGATTCGCCGGTTGTGGCGCGCGTTTTTTTTGAAAAAGGGGTAGCCTTAGGAAGGGAAAAGTTCGGCGGAAATTACGGTATAAAAAAAAGGCCATTTTTGGGGGCGCACGGAAACAAGGCCTTTCATGCGCTGTATGCATCTGAATGCAGAATGTCTTTATGCCATGGGAAAAGTTAGGGAAAGTGTGGCTTTGCTGGAAGAGCTCGTTGACTTAAACCCAAATGACAATCAGGGAGTACGTGATACATTGACGCTCTATTTAATTCGGCTTAATGAGGGTAAAAAATTTATCAAATATGCCAAGATTTTTGCGTGGGACGATATGGCCTTTGCACTTTTTAACCGGGAATTATTTGCCTTTAAGCATGAGGGAGAAACGGAACATAGCAATGCGCAACTTCCCGCGGCATTAAAACAAAATAAATTTGTGGCTAAATTGCTTTTGTCCGATAAACCTATTCGTTCCTTGGCCGGTTATCACGGAAGAGGCGATAAGAATGAAGCGGAGTATTATGTGAGTTATGCAAGGCCTGTTTGGGGGGTATTACAGGAGCAAGAGACGGGTTTTAGAAACATTCCGAAAAGCCGCCGAAACGATAACTCTATAAATCTTGTTGAGTCGTGAAAATTATTATAGGCGTAAGACAGAAGACAAAAGGGCTTTACGTTAAATAAAATATTATCTCTAATTATACCGTTCGCACGACAGAGGGGTTATATTTAAATTTTATTTGTTGAATCCATTAGTATTAAGAAATCCTGCCCGGTCTCACAAGGCCATTCCGCTTTGGCTGTGGAGTTCCGGGCAGGAGATTGGCTGAAGGTGCTGCAGCACTGCGCAGGGTTAAACACAT
>CAYYRB010000049.1:14778-19376 GCA_964473995.1 uncultured Candidatus Competibacteraceae bacterium
GCCTGGTTGTAAGAGTCTGTGCCCCTGCAGTCGGCATGTGAGGAAAGTTCCACTTTTACGGTTGGGTTTTGCGTGAGAAATTCAAATACTTTGTCTAACTGCACTTTGCTCAGGGGTCTCAGGTCCGATTTATCGAAATCGTAATAAATATTTTCCACCTCAAATACCGCCTGCTTCCGGATCGCGTCTATGCATATTTCTTGAACCACTCTTTTTTCATTTCCGCGTATCGTGTATTTCAATTTTTTAACGGCGGGCAGATATCCCTTCAGGGCGGGCTGAACGGAGTAGTTACGGATAATCTCGGTAAGTTCCTTATCGGGTGTGCCATATCCGTCCGTGGCTTTGCCTAAAAGCAACTCGCCGTTTTCATCCGTGGAGAGGCGTTTTTCGGCACCGTCTTTTTCGTCACGTACAATGAATGCCCCATTTTTAATCGGCTGCCTGGTTTCGCAATCAACTACCCGTACCACGAGATCAACAGCCCATTTCTCTAAAAAATCTAGGGAGTCCGAAGTCATGTAAATCGTTTTGTGGATAATTTGCGCACCCCTGAGTCCTTTTGTACTCGCATATACTTTTTCTACCAATGTGTAGCCTTTTTTTTCGGCTATGATTTCATAGTTACTTTCTTTATCAATTGAGGCTTTGAATCGGCCATTTTCATCGGTGACTACACGTATTTTTTCACCGGGCGAGAGGTGGGTTATCGTTACGAGGGCACCGGCTAACGGCCTGTTTTCCGCATTTTTGAGCAAAACCACCCCGTCCAATTCAAATATGGAACGGTTGATGTCTACCTGGTACAACCGATCGGTAAAATCTCCTCTGTCCGAAGAAAAATAGCCGGTTTTTTCTTCGTCTGCGGTAATGTATGCGAAATCGTCAGAAGCACTGTTTATGGGATATCCCATATTTTGCGGAGAGCGAAAATTTCCATTTTCCAGCCGGCTGCTGAAAACATCCAGCCCTCCGAGACCGGGATGTCCTTTGGAAGCGAAATACAGGTTTCCCGATTTGGCAATAAAGGGAAACATTTCATCGTAGGGTGTATTGATGACCGGACCCAGGTTTTCAGGTTTCCCCCATCCGTTTTCGGTTTTGGTGCTTTTCCATATATCCGTACCGCCGCGGCCTCCGGGCATATCAGAAACAAAATAAAGCGTTTTGTCATCCGGCGAAATGGCTGCATGCCCAATGGAATATAACTTTGAATTATAAGGGAAAGCCTCAGCCGCGCCCCATTTTCCGTTATCATTTTTTTGAAAAATATAAAGACCCAAAGCGACCAACTCGTCATTTTTTACATCTTTTTCGGTACGATTCCGGGTGAGGTAGGCCGTTTGTTGATCGGCACTATAACAAACAGGTCCGTCATGTGCCCGACTCATCATTTTATGTGCCTGACGCTCGGCGCCTTTTTTATAACCGGCACCATTTTCATCTTTCTCGGTATAATATAGATTAAGAAACGCCGATCCGTCCCGGCCAAATTTTCGGTTCAGGGCATTATTGGTTCTCGCCGATGCGTAAACCAGGCCGTTGCCGTAGAATGCGGTGCCGAAATCTCCCGCCTCCTTGTTGAAGGGAAGTTTTTTTACGGTGAAATCGGCGCTGTCGGTCGAGAGTTTTCGTGTTATGGAAGACAAATCGGTGAAATTGTTCACCAAGCTGTTTTGCGGATCGGAGACCGACAAACGGGTAAGAACGTCTTCGGCTTCGGCATCGCGCTGCAAATAGCGCAACACTTCGAAATACGCGACCAGATCCTCATTGTTGGGAATAATCCGGTTGATGAATTCCCCGAAGCGGCGGGCCGCTTTTTCATAGTGCCTGGCGTATGCATGGGAGTAGGCTGCCCGACGTAGCATCTGCCAATCGGCAGATTTTCCTTTTTCGGCGCGTTTTAGATTTTTTTCGGATAATTCGTCAAACAGGGGAGCCGCTTTGTCATATTCCAGATTGCGATAATATTCTTCGGCCATCCGCTGCTTTATGGATTGGGCTGAAACCGCCCCGGCAAAGAGCAGGGAAAGAAAAAGAGAACCGGTTGTTTTCATGATGTACTATTTTGTGGGGTAAAGCGAAAAAATTAAAAATAACGGGGGGATAGGTATGGTCTCCGCTTGCTCATGAAATCAAAGCTGACCATGATTTCATGCGTTCCTTTTTGGTTGGTGCGGGGAATATTCATCCCGTTGACCGGAAAATCGAAAGCATATCCGAAGGTCATGAATTCCTTAATTTGCAGGGCCATATTTACGCCCACGGATTCATGGAAACGGTACATGGAACCGATCCAAAGGGTGTTAAACAATAGGAAATTGGCATTTAAATCAAAGGTGATGGGCGCATTTTCCGTTATTTTAATCAGTGTGCTCGGCTTAAAATCCACCACGCTGTTCAGCTTAAATACATACCCACCCGTGATGTAAAAATGCCTGCGCTGCAAAGCCTCCCCGATATTTACTCCATCGCCGATTCGGTTGCGGAGCAAACGCGGAATGGAAAATCCCGCAAAATGCCGTTCTCCGTAGTAATATAAACCTGCACCAAAATTTGGCCGTACTTTACTGGCATAATAGGTGTATATGGGATCATTGGGATCCAATGGTTTTGTTTTTTGAAAATCATATACCTGCCAATCTGCCCCGGCACTAAGTCCGAAATTGAGCCTATGTCCTTTTTTATTTAATCGGATGCCGTAGGAAACATCAGCTGAAACAGAGGTGCGGCTTCTGGCCCCAATTTTATCGTTACTGGCATGCAGGCCTACTCCGATGTTATAAATACTCACCGGGGCATGCACTGAAAGAAACTGGCTTGTTGGCGCACCGTCAATGCCAACCCATTGAAACCGACCTATACCTACGGCGCTTATCGAGCCTCTACTTCCCGCATAAGCCGGATTGAAAAGCAGAGGATTAAACATGTATAGCGAAGCCTGTTCCTCGGTTTGGGCAAAAGAATTATTGGTAAGCATAAGGGTGAGTAAACCCATTAGAACATGTGTTCTAAAATTGATCGTTTTCATACAAGTTGGTTTTTTTGGTTAATTCGTAAGTGGTTAGGTAGGTCGGTTAATATTGAAGTTCCAGATAACCCGTTAGTATTTTCTTCCCTTCTTTGTCTAATTTGACAATGTAGAAATACGTACCCGCGGGAAGCTTGCCATTACCCGTAGTGAGCATTCCGGATGATTTTCCGTCCCAGTCGTTGTTATATGGGTATGCCCTGAATACTTCATTGCCCCAACGGTTGTAGATTTCCACTCCCGAATCTTTCAATTTTTCCAGACCTGGAATGATCCAACGATCGTTCATGTCATCAAAATTGGGCGTTACCAGATTGGGGACCTCTCCGAAAATACAGTCAATAAACACACTTAATGTGTCCTGACAGCTATTTTCGTCCGTTACCGTAAGTTGATAAAGTCCGTCGGCGACGTCGTATAAGTCCTCAGAAGCTTGTCCGTTACTCCAATCAAATGCATAGGGTTGCGTACCGCCTGTTGTGTTGATTTGGGCATTACCCAACTCAAAACCGCAGATTCCGTGAACAACAGATCCCAATGTGGCTTCAAGTTCTGCAGGCTCCGTTATAACAATCTCGCCTTGGGTTGCGCATCCATTGTTTACGGTAACCGTCACCGAATACGTACCTGGAGCCAGTCCGTTAATCAATGAATCTGCAGATCCGTTCGACCACGTAAACTCAAACGGGCCGACCGCCTGGGAAACGATAACCGTGGCCGTTCCGCCGTTATCACCGAAACAGGGACTGTTTGAGTAAACCATGGTCAATTCGGGCGTAGCTACCACCACATTAAATGAACAGGATACTCTGTTTCCTGAAGCATCAACAGCGGTGTAAGTTACTGTGCTGGCGCCTATCGGGAACGTTGCTCCGGGTTGATAATTTGAATTGATCACTACACCGGGACAGTTATCGGTTATTGTGGGAATCCTCCAAGTAACGGTAGTCTCACAACTTTGTATGTCCTCAGGACAATTCAAAATCACGGGCTCTTGATTGTCAGATACGATTACGGGGAATGAGCATTGGGTCACATTGCCGGCATTATCCGTTACAATCCAGGTAACCGTGGTTATTCCTGCCTGAAACTCCACACCGTCCAACGAGGTTCCGCTGCCTGTGGTAGCACCGCTGAGTTGATAGGAAACGGAAGGTACGGTACAGTTATCAAAGGTTACGGGATTCCACGAGAGGCCGAAGTGCGTGTAGCTGCACAACCCCTCATCCATGAATACTTCTTCTCCTTTTCCTGTTCCGCAGTTTAAAATTATCGGTGCCTGAACATCCGTTACGTTGACGGTGAAAGAACAGGAGCTGCTATTCCCCGCATTATCCGATGCCGTCCAGGTAACCGTTGTTAATCCCACATTGAAAGAGACTCCGTTTAGAGTTCCCGTGCCGCTCCCCGTAGTGGCACCTGAGAGCACAAAACTTAGGTTGGAAATGGTACAATTATCAGTAACCACCGCATCCCATGCAGAGCCGCCGTGGGTATAAGTACAAACTCCTTGCTGAGTGGTTACGGATTGGTTGGCACCTGAACCACATTCTACCATAGCGGG
>CAYYRB010000050.1:0-1257 GCA_964473995.1 uncultured Candidatus Competibacteraceae bacterium
TACAACGAACTCGACAGACGGGGAAGTACCGATCCCCTGATTCCTGCATTTAACACGCCCCGCCACAAATTCAATGTGGGCATCAGCGGCCGCGATATTCAAATGAAATTGGGTAAGCTCAAGTTGAACAACTGGGGCTTCAACATCAATTATAAATGGATAGAAGGTTTCCGTTTTGAAGGCTCACCTCAGTTTACCGGAGCCATACCCACCTACGACATGTTGGATGCCCAGATCAACTGGAATTGGAAAAAACCGGGCATCACGTTTAAACTGGGAGCTCAAAACTTATTGAACAATAAAGTCTTCCAAGTATATGGAGGTCCGCGCGTAGGCAGACTGGCTTACTTCTCCATTCAATTTGACCAACCGGATTGGGGATCAGGAAAAAATCGCAAGAAAAAGTAAATCATCACCGAGAAAGTGTAAATTTGAAATCGTTTATAAATAACAAGTTAAATCAAAACAACAAATCATGAAAAAAGTCCTACTTTTTGCTTTAGGCGCGGTGGCTTTCGGCTTTACCGCAAAGGCACAGGTGCGCTATGTGGATGAGGTGTTCACCAACGTGGATTTCACCTTCGGTACCGTGTACGGCCAAAACTACCATTTTATTCCGCTGCACGACTCCCCGCTGAATCCGACAGTGCCTCCCGGGCCCATTCCTCCACTGGGCTACACACCCACCATCGGTCCTATGACCATGGATGTGTATCAACCAAACGGAGATGCTGAAACTGAGCGTCCGCTCGTGATTATCCTCCACTCCGGAAACTTTCTTCCCCGTTACATTAACCGCAGCGCCACGGGCGATAAAGGTGACAGTGTAATTGTGGAATTGGGTAACCGTTTCGCCAAGCGCGGATATGTGGCAGCCACTCCCCGCTACCGTTTGGGTTGGAATCCGACCAGTTCAGATCCCGTTACCCGCGTGCGTACTCTGTTAACAGCTGTTTACCGCGCTATTCATGACGTGCAGACTTGCGTTCGCTTTTTTAAAGGTAACGCATCTACCTACAAAATTAATCCCAACAAAATTGTTCTTGTTGGCGTAGGGTCAGGCGGTTATGTTTCCAATGCGTATGCTACATTGGATAAACAAGCAGAAACTGCTCTTGAAAAGTTTCAGGATGATTTAGGTAATTCCGTTGTTGATACATTGCTCTGGGGTAATGTAAATGGAGTAGGCGGTACATGGAACAACTACAACCATGCCGGACAATCCAACAGCGTTTCCATGTGCATCAACATGGGCGG
>CAYYRB010000050.1:1357-17762 GCA_964473995.1 uncultured Candidatus Competibacteraceae bacterium
TGGGATTGGTGGGATTCTACCACCGTGGTGGCTACGGCTACCATTTTGGGCTTGCCAAGTACAGGTACCGGTGCCAATGGTTCTCCCAACAACTTGCACCTTTCAGGTCTTCTTACTAATCCAGACATGTCAGCCGCAAAAGGCCGTCTGTATGTGGATACCATAATGAAATTCTCTTGTCCGCGTATTGCTACTGTACTCGGATTGGTTAACTTCAATATCGCTGAAAGCAATCAGGAGTCTTCTTTCGTTTCGGTTTTCCCGAATCCGGTTGCTGCTGATTTCAGCGTGGCTGTTCCCAACGGATTGATCCGTCAGGTAACCGTTACTGATCTTACCGGCAAGGTGGTTCGTGTATTCAGCAACCTGAATTCCGGAACAACCTTGTTAGAGCGTGGAAACATTCCCGCCGGTATGTACATCCTCGATGTAAATACCAACGCGGGCCGTTTCAGCCGCCGGGTGGTGTTTAAGTAATCACTCGTTTAATTCATTTTTTCATGGGCTGTTCCTGACGGAGCAGCCCATTTTTATTTTCTTTGCACCGTTATGGTCAGGGCCATCTTATCCTTTATTTTACTGCATTCTTTTTGCGGCCTTTTTGCCCAGTTGAGTGCGGTAAAAACATATACCATGAAGAAGGCGGATTCAGAAATCCGTGTAGATGGGTTGGCTTTGGAATCCGTCTGGGCCGACGTGCCCTTTGCGGAAGGTTTTCGTATGATGTTTCCTGCCGACACCTCCGATGCCACAACCCAAACCCGGGTAAAGCTACTGTATGACGGGGAGCATATTTTTGTTTATGCCGAATGCGATAAAAACAAAGGGTCGCGGTATGTGATTACTTCTCTCAAGCGTGATTTTGCACTCACTTCCAACGACGCCTTCAGCGTGTATTTTGATACGTTCGGTGATTATATCAATGGCTTCCGGTTTTCCGTGAATGCTTACGGTGCGCAGGAGGAAAGCCTGTTGCAGAACGGAGGAAACTGGGGTGATGAGTTTCGTTGGGATAACAAGTGGTGGAGTGCAGTGAAACGCCATGAAGCAGGCTGGACACTTGAAATGAAAATTCCCTTCAAGACTCTCCGGTATAAGCCGGGCAATTTGAATTGGCGCGTCAATTTTGCCCGAACTGACGGGGAACTTAATGAGCTTTCCGTTTGGAATCCCGTGCCCATGGTGTACTCGTTCTCTTCATTATCTCACACGGGTAAGTTGGTTTGGGATAAAGAACCGCCTAAGCCGGGACTTAACATGGCTTTAATTCCGTATGCGCTTGGTGGTTTTAATCATGACTATCAAACAGGGAAAAGTAGGTGGAATTGGGGTGTGGGCGGTGATGCCAAAATTTCGGTAACGCCTTCGCTTAATCTGGACCTTACCGTTCTGCCCGATTTTTCGCAGGTGGATGTAGACCGGCAGATTACCAATCTCACCAGGTTTGGGTTGTTTTTTCCCGAGCAGCGGCAATTTTTTATCGATAACAGTGATTTGTTTTCCCGCTTCGGATTTTCCACCATCCGCCCCTTCTTTTCCCGAAGGATAGGCCTAAGGGATGGCTTGGCTGTTCCCATTTTGGGCGGAGCCCGACTCAGCGGAAAAATTAACCGAAACTGGCGTATCGGCATCATGGATATTCAAACCGGCGCGGTGAAAGATAAAGGGTGGCTCCCCGAGAATTTTTTTACTGCAGCCGTTCAAAGGCAGGTTTTTGCGCGAAGCAACATCGGACTTATTTTCGTCAACCGCCAAACTTTTGCCGACGGCCGCTTTAGCCCGTATGATTACAATCGGGTCATCGGGTTGGATTTTGACCTGGCTTCCAAGGACAATCGGTGGACGGGAAAGTTCTTTTTTCATCATAGTTTTCAGCCCGGCACCTTGAAGGATTCTTATGCCCATGCATCCTATCTGGGATACAATGTAAGAAAATGGTCCATCATGTGGAATCATGAATACGTGGGAAAAAATTACCGTGCGGATGTGGGGTTTGTTCCCCGGCAATCGGTGTATGATGCCGCAAAAATGGAACTGAAACGGGTATCATTTTGGCGCTTGGAGCCGAGTATTTCCTACAACATTTATCCTCAGAATTCATCCATTTTCTCCATTACTCCCGGATTTTACTGGAACTTTTATGCAGATAGTTCTTTCAGCGCCAACGATGTTACTTACAATCCCTTTCTTACCATCGATTTTAAAAATTCAGCATCTCTTTCTTTTAATTATAATGAGAATTTTACTCGTCTTCTTTTCCCTTCGGATATTACGGGCAATATGAGCATTCCGCTTCCGGCGGGCGGGTATTCCTACCGTTCCGGAACTATTCGTTTCAACAGTAATTTACGTAGGCGTTTTAATGGAAATCTCCGTGTTTCCGCTGGCTCTTTTTTTAATGGGCGAATCGCCGGTATCAGCGGCGGGATAAATTATCGGGTACAACCCTGGGGCAACTTCACGGTAGACTTTTCCTATGATTACGTAGAGTTTCCGCAACCTTACGGTATTGACCGTATTTTACTCATCAGCCCGCGGCTTGAATTTACGCCCACCAATACGCTTTTTATAACAGGCTTTTTGCAATACAATACGCAGGCGCGTAACGTAAATTTCAATGCCCGCATCCAATGGCGCTATGCTCCTATGTCGGACCTGTTTTTGGTGTACACGGAAAATTACGGCTCCGATAAGTTGAATATTTTGAATAGGGGTGTGGTACTGAAATGTGTATATCGGTTTGAACCCAAATTTCGTAAGGGAAACCGAAAGAGAAAAACAGCTGTCTAATGTACGGTTGTATGTAACTGGGGTAAATGAGCCAGAAAGTACTCCACGGCTTTTTCCACATTGCCCGTGAAGGTTCCCCCGGCCGCATTTTTATGACCTCCTCCGTTAAAGTACCTTGTGGCAAATTCATTTACGGCAAAATCGCCCTTGGAGCGGAAGGAAAGTTTGGTTAAATGCTCGTTCTGTTCGGTAAGTAAAACAGCCATTTTCACCCCTTCAATGGATAATGCCTGATTAACGAAGCCTTCCGTATCTCCTTTTTTGTGCTGAAATTCATTCATCTCTTTTTTGGAAAGGGCGATATAGGCGGTTTCCAATTCACGGATGATGGTGAGCTTTTCGAAAAGGGAAAAACCCATCAGGCGCATACGGTTTAGGGTATTGCTGTCGAAAATATGGTTGATGACGGTCTGATGATCGGCTCCTGCGCGGAATAATTCTCCCGCGGTAAAATGGGTGCCCTCATGGATGTTGTGTCTGAAAGTTCCCGTGTCTGTGGCAAGGCCTGCATAGAGGCAGGTTGCCCCTTTGCTTTTTATGTTCATTTCGGGATAAAGCAGATGGCAGAATTCGTAAATGAGTTCGCTGGTGGAGCTTACTTCGGTGCGGTGATAGGCAAAATCAAAAGAGGCATCCGGATGGGGATGGTGGTCAACCAGGATTTTGGGCACCTGAATTTTTTCGGCAATGGCACCTAGTTCATCTATTCTTTTCAACGTATTAAAATCCAGGAAGAAAATCAAGTCCGTTTCTTCCAGGATGCGCATGCAGGTTTTATGGTGCTTGTCAAAAAACTTGATGTTTTTCGCGCCCGGCAGGAAATTCAGGAAATCAGGGAAGGAGTCGGGAACGATGATGTTCGGCTTTTTACCCAGGCGTTTGAGAAAAAACTTCAATCCCAAGGAAGAACCTATGGCGTCGCCGTCAGGGTTTTTGTGCGAAATAATCAACGGGTGTTCCGATTGGCGGATCAGGCGTTTTATCTGTTCCGTTACTTCCGGATTGTCGGCAGATATGTGCTTCATATCTTTCATTTGTGTTGTTCAAAGGTATTATTTTATCCCTTTGGCGTTGATGAATTTCAAGCTTAAGCATTCCTGTGAACCGGGGAAGTTTGTCCGACTCGTCAAAAAAAACTACTTTTGCGCCTCCAAAAAAAAGGAACAATGATGGGAAACAGAACATTTACGATGATTAAACCCGATGCGGTAGAGGCCGGCAACATCGGCAACATTTTGGCCATGATCAACAAGGCGGGATTCAGGATTGTAGCCATGAAATATACCAAGCTTACCCCTGAGTTGGCGGGACGTTTTTACGAGGTGCATAAAGAGCGTCCGTTTTTCGGAGAGTTGACTGAATATATGTCTTCAGGTCCGATTGTGGCCGCCATTTTGGAGAAGGACAATGCCGTGGAAGATTTTCGCAAATTAATCGGTGCTACCGATCCTGCCAAAGCGGAGGAAGGTACCATTCGTAAATTGTATGCAAAATCCATCGGTGAAAACGCCGTACACGGAAGCGACAGTGATGAAAATGCGCGACTGGAAGGCAGCTTCTTCTTTTCTGAATTTGAACGGTTTTAATTTTTATCGTTTTTATTTTTCAAGGTTCGGTTGGGTTTTCCATCCGAACCTTTTTTATTTTTAGGCCATGTCCGAAAGAGAAAATTTGACTCGATTTTTGCTTGATTTTGTTTCAGACCGAAGAAGGGAATTGCTCATGGAGAAAGCGTCAATGCGAACCAGGCATATTACCGTTGCGGTTGAAAATTTGTATCAGGATCATAACTTTTCTGCGGTCATGCGGTCATGCGATTGTTTCGGTATTCAGGATGTGCATGTGATTGAAAACAAATACAGTTATCGGATAAATGATGAAATTGCCATGGGAGCTGAACAATGGCTTACCGTGAAGCGATATAACCAATCGTCCGATAATACGCGTGCATGTCTGGAATCGTTGAAGAGTAGCGGTTACACACTTGTGGCCACCACGCCGCATAAGGATGACGTGAATTTGGAAGAATACGATTTTTCAAAACCTACGGCATTGCTATTCGGTACCGAAAAGGAAGGGCTTACCCCAACCGCGTTAGACATGGCGGATGTATATATGAAAGTGCCGATGGTGGGTTTTACGGAAAGTTTAAATATATCCGTTTGCGCCGCGGTATGTCTACACCATCTTACCTGGAAACTGCGTCAGTCAGGAGTGCATCATTCACTCAGCGATTCCGAGTATTGGGAGCTGTTATACGATTGGGTAAGAACCTCGTTGAAAGATCCCGAAGGTTTGGAAAAACGGTGGAAGGAATTGCAATCCGCCCCTTAAAAGAGACCGTTTATTTCTGCCTGAATGTTATTAATGATCAGCCCGAGATCTTCCGGATTTTCGGGGAAATTGTTGTTATCCACGTCAATGATCAAGAGTTTTCCGGCCTCGTAACTGTTGATCCAGTTTTCGTAGCGGTCATTCAACCTTTTCAGGTAATCGATTCGGATGGAGTTTTCATAATCCCGTCCGCGTTTTTGGATGTTTCTGACCAGGGTAGGCACGGATGCGCGCAAATAAATCAGCAGATCGGGTGCTTTTAAAAATTGGGAAATCAGGTTAAACAAATCCTGATAGTTGTTGAAATCCCTTGTGGTCATAAGCCCCATGGAATGCAGGTTTGGAGCAAAAATTTCCGCGTCCTCAAAAATAGTTCGGTCCTGAATGATGTTTTTTCCGCTTCGGTGAATGTCAATGATCTGATCGAACCGTTTATTTAAAAAGTATACCTGCAGATTGAAAGACCATCTTTGCATATCGTCGTAAAAATCATTCAGGTAGGGATTGTCATCTACCTCTTCAAATTGGGGCTCCCATCCGTAGTTTTTGGCCAACAGGCCGGTGAGTGTCGTTTTTCCTGAACCGATATTTCCGGCAACCGCTATGTGCATCTCTCAATAGGATTAGTGTGTCGGCGTAAAGTTAATTGAATGATTTAAACTTCGAAGAAGCCGTACTAAAAAAGTAGGGTAATTACCTCTTTTCGGAAAATGAAAAAACGGAAAGTTGGCCTTCACGCGTGAGCACATAAAGCCTGTTTTTTTCTACGCGCACACAACGTATGTTTTGCAGGGGAAGGGGAGCGGCTTGTTCCTTCATGGTAAGAAGATCCAGACTGAAAAGCGAGTCGGTTCGGGTATAAAAAATCTGCCGGTTCCAAACTGAAAAGGAGTCGAAACCGATGAGGGGAATTCGATTCAGGAATCCGCCGAAGATGTCAAATTGAAAGATGCCCAATAACGGATCATACATGAAGAGCCGGTTTTCTTTTTCCAGCATTCGGGTAGGCTTTAATTCCTTCCCCGTAATCAGATTCAGATTTTTGATTCGGCGGTCCGGCTCACCGAAAGCGTTTATGCGAACTAAAGTAAAGTCGGGCTGGTTGAATATCCAAAATCCGTTGTCGAAGGAGGAGCAGACCGCTGAGGCATTCTGAAGGTCGAGGTCGTACAGGTTGGTGGATGTGAAAGTAGGGTTTAACGTATTGTCCAGAAAAATTACCTGCGAAAAGGTTTCGTAAAAAAGGCTAATTTTCATCGGGTTGGAGACGTCCAATGTTTTTATGGGCCCGTATCTCAGCTCGCTGTATCTGCTGAATAAGGTGTCGGACAGGTTGAATTTTAATATGGTACTTTCATTCAGCACATAATAATTGCCCAACGGATCTGCTTCTAATGCCGTAGCCCAGGGAAATCGTGAGGTTTTAAGCAGCTCTAGTCGCTGCGCATTAACGTAGCCGAACAAAAGCAGACAACAGAGAAGAAAAAAACAACGGGCAGGCGTTCGGACATTCATCATCGAATTAATTTGATTCCGCCGATATCCATCAGTTCTTCCACATAGCGCCGGTCGTTGCTCAGCCGTGGCACCTTGTTTTGCCCTCCCAGTTTGTTGCGGGTTTTCATCCATTCGGAAAAAGTGCCCTGAGGAACCTCATGAATAATGGGCTCCCGAAGCGTCATGCTGCCGGTTCGTTTGGCTTCATAGTCGGAGTTCAGTTTTTTCAGGGTTGCATCCAAGGTTTTTCCAAATGCGGAAATATCTTTGGGAGAAGAGGTGAATTCAATGATCCATTCGTGAGCACCCGCCTCTTTTCCATTCATGAATACGGGAGCCGCCGTGTATTCGGCAATTTGTGCACCGCTCTCGCGGCAGGCTTCCAAAAGGCCTTTTTCCGCATTTTCAATCATCAGTTCTTCCCCGAATGTATTGATGAAATGCTTGGTACGTCCGGTAATTTTTATTCTGTAAGGGGCCTTGGAAGTAAAACGTACCGTATCGCCGATGAGGTAGCGCCAAAGTCCGCTGTTAGTGGTAATGATCATGGCGTAATTGCGGCCGATTTCGACATCCTCCAGCGGAATTACGTGTACCGGATTTTCAGCTTCTTCCGCCGGGACAAATTCATAAAAGATACCATAATCCAAAAAGAGCAGCATGTCCTGGGCTTCGGCTCTATCCTGGATGGCAAAAAAACCTTCGGATGCATTGTAGGTTTCCAAGTACATCATTTCAGGGTGCGGAAACAACCGGGCAAACTGTTCTCTGTATGGTTCAAAACTTACGGCGCCGTGAATGAAAAGCCGCAGGTTCGGCCAGATTTCGTGTATATTTTTTTTCCCTGATTTTTCCAGCATGCGGTTCATCAAAACCAGCATCCAGGAAGGCACACCCGAAATGTTGGTTATGTTTTCGTGCATGGTTTCCTCCATGAGGCGTTCCAATTTTTCTTCCCAGACATCCATCAGGGCTGTTTTTTTGGAAGGTACCCGGAAATAATCGGCCAACGGAGAAATGTTCTCAATGAGCACGGCAGAAAGATCGCCGTAGCGACAGCTTTGATTAATCGCATGAATGTTGTGGCTGCCGCCCAGAATGAGCCCTTTTCCGGTAAACAGGTTGCTTTCGGGGCGCAACATTCTGTAAATGGTGAGGATGTCTTTTCCCCCGCGGTAGTGGCATGTTTCCAGGGCTTCTTTACTTACAGGAATGAATTTGCTTTTGTCTTCGGCAGTTCCCGATGTTTTGGCAAACCACGTAATTCGTGAGGGCCAAAGGACGTTTTGGGCTCCTTCCATCATGCGTTGTATATCCGCTTTGATGGTTTCATAATTATTGATGGGCAGTCCCGAGGCAAATTGGGTGTAACCAGGCATACGACCCATGCCGTTTTTTTTTCCGTATTCCGTCTGTTTTCCGTAACCGATAAGCGACTTCAGGGTGTTTTCCGTCTTGGCGGAAGTATCTCTATAGTGGTCTTCAATCCGGGCAATTCGGCCGTCAAGAAATGTATTGACGAGGAAGTTGATCATACCACCAATTTCGACGAATGTACGACAAAAAAGAAAACCCCCAAATCGGGGGCTTTCGCTTCAATTGGGAATTATGCGCCTTATCGAATTTCTATGGAATAAGGCAAACGGGCCTGAACTCCGTTTTTCATGTTCATTTTTTTCACCTGGATCATTAATTTGTAGTGATCGGTGAGGAAGGAGAATCCAGCCTTTTCTATAATTTCTTCTGTTTTCTTTCCGAAGAATTTGTCCAATGATTTTTCTCTTTCGGGGTATTCTGCGGTTTGGTATTCGGATAATCCGGCTTTTTTCGCGGCGATTTCCATGGCCTTTTGCAAGTCTCCTATTTCATCCACCAGGCCCAATTCTTTCGCTTTAGTTCCAGACCAAATTCTGCCTTGGGCAATGGCATCCACCTGTTGTGTGGTCATCCCGCGGCCATCAGCCACACGCTGCAGAAAAGTCCGATAGGTTTTGTTTACGCTTTTCGTCAGTACGGCAGATTCTACTTCGGTGAGGTCGCGGTTTGAGTTGTAAAAGTCAGCATTTCCGTTAGTGTTCACGGTGTCCGACTTAAGGCCTAATTTATTGTCGAACATTTCGCGGGTGTTTACCAAAAGACCGAACACCCCGATAGATCCCGTAAGTGTATTTGCATCAGCGATGATGGAATCGGCATTGCAGGCAATGTAATACCCTCCCGACGCCGCATAATCTCCCATAGATACGATGACGGGCATTTTCTTTTTGGTGAGCTCAATCTCATGCCAAATTATTTCGGATGCCTGTGCGCTTCCTCCCGGTGAATTTATACGCAGCACCAAGGCCTTGATGGATTCGTCATTCCTGATTTTTTGCAGCGCTTCCGAAATGCCAGTCGAGCCTATCGTACTTTCATCTCCTTTGCCACCCTCAATTGATCCCAGGGCATACAACACCGCGATTTTGTCTTTGGCTTTGTTTTTCAATTGGCTTTTTGCCATTGGACTGTATGTTTCCGCAGTAACCAAATGCAATTTTTTTGATGAATCCAATCCGGCCGCTTTTTTCAAATCGGTATTGAATTCATTGCGGAAGGTGATTTTATCCACAAGCCCTGAAGTTAATGCCCCGTCTGTGTCAAAAGCAGTCAGGTTTTCGGCAATCTGATTGAGCGTTTTTAGGTCAATCTTCCGTGATTCGCTGATGGAGTTCAGCATCTCGTTCCATGCGGAATGAATGAATAAGCCGGTTTGGGCCCGATTTTCCGGACTCATTTTTTCCAGAAAGAAAGGTTCTACCGCACTTTTGAATTTGTTACTGTCTGGCCTGAGAATTACTGCTTTTAATCCTATTTTATCCATGGCGGACTTAAAGGACATGAAACCTGCGCTGATTCCTTTAAACTCAATCCCCCCCATGGGATCCAGGTATATTTTATCGCTTGCGGATGCCAGGAAATAACCCATTTGATCCATATTTTCGGAATAGGTGTAAATGAATTTACCCGACTTTTTGAAGTCCAACAGCCCTTTTCGAAGCTCTTCCGCAGAGGCCATGCCCATCTGAACCGAACTTAAATCCAGGTAAATTCCTTTTATTTTATCGTCCTTTTGAGCCGCCTTCAGGCAAAGTAAAAGATCGTTTAACCCGGCTTTGCTTTCCATGGAAAAATTGACGGGGTTGAAGTTGGCAAATGGATCCTCACTCGTGCGATCGGCAAGGGGATAATCCAACTTCAGATGCAGAACAGAATTTTCTTTAACCTTCTCAGCATTGCCAGATTCTGCTGTCTTGGCAAGCCCGCCGATTACGGCAAAGAGAATAATTATCGAAAGAACCGATGTGATTAGGATAGCAGCCAGGGTACCTAGAGCCGATCCAAAAAAGGAACTCCAAAACTTGTTCATGTTATTCAGGATATTTTACTGCGAAGGTAAGGCATGTGCTTCTAACTGACGAATACCAATTAGACGTTTGACCTGTTTTAGGCGATATTTGAATTAGTCAAAAAAAAAGAGAGGGTGATTCCTCTCTTTTCCTTTTAAGAATGGATTAATCCTATCGGGCATATTCGGGAAGTGCTCCTATCAATTGTTTTCTCGCCAAGAAAATACGACTCTTAACGGTGCCGATTGGAAGGTTCAGGTGTTCCGCAATTTCCTTGTATTTGTAACCTTCAAAATACATGGTGAACGGAATTTTGTATTCATCTTCCAAGTTGTTTACCTTTTCGTAAATTTCTTTAAACGAAAATTGGGTATTAGGATCGGCATTTTTTGTATTCTGAGGTAAATTTATGTAGTAGGTATTTGGCGAATGGTCTAAAATGGTTTTAGACTTTACATTCCTTCTGTAATTGTTTATGAAAATGTTTTTCATGATGGTGTACAACCACGCCTTCAGGTTTGTATTTTCTTGAAAACGATCCTTGTAAGTGAAGGCTTTCAGCATGGTTTCCTGAACTAAATCTGCTGAATCTTCCTCATTGCGGGTGAGGCTTAAAGCGAAATAGCGAAGTCCTTCTCTGAAGCTCATCACCTCTTGGGTGAAATCGGTAATCGTAGTGGCCATATTGTTTAGTGTTTTTGTTTAAATCTTACACAAATATATAAACTGTTTAATGATTGCGGATAAAAATTAAACAAAAAAATACTAAGTGGCTGACATACAAATGGAAAAAAGGCAATATCATCATCCGTTTGTTTAAACGGATGATGATATTGTTTAGGTTTTAAATAAAATAGTGGGTTAAATGCTAAACGGAATTTTGGATTCCGTCCAGTAAATTGAGCAGTTCATGGACGGAGCCGACAAAACGCATTTTTTCAGGGAGGTTTTCCTCTGCAGCCTCTTTGGCCCTTGGGCCGCAGATGATGTATTCTTTGGAAACATAAATCTCCTCGGTCATGCTTTTGAGGTAATTTTGAAGCCCTTTCTTTCCCATTCCCGCGGTAAAATAGGTGAGGAGATAATCGGGTTTGTATTTGTGACTTAAAATCTTTAGATCATGGAAGGGAAGACTCTGACCTAAATAAACCACCTGAAAACCTCTGGATTTGATTAAATATTTGGCAAATAACAAACCCAACTCATGGTATTCTCCCTCAGGGAGATAAAGTATAAATTTTTCTGCTCTTGCTCCTTTTCCCGAAAAGGCATCAAGGGCGACAATGAGTTTTCTGCGGATTAAATGAGAAATGAAATGCTCCTGGGATATATTAATCTCTCCAACCGTCCACAATACGCCTACTTTGCCCAAAAAGGGAGTAATCAGGTGTACCATGGTCTGTTCAAAGCCGTAGCGCAGGGCACAGGTGGAAATTACTTTTTCAAACTTATCTTCGTCCAAATCAATCATTGCGATAAGCAGGTTGTCGATTTGAACTTGGAAATAGGTGTTTTTGTCGGAGGTTTCTCCCGATATTTTCAATAATTCTTTGGCCACGATTTCAGGATCCATCTTCGCGACCTTGGAGATTTTTCGACCATGCTTGATGAGCACACCCACATTCAATAAAAATTTCAGCTGCTCATCATCATAAAACCGAATGTTGGTATCGGTTCGGTGCGGGATTACAAAATTATACCGCTGCTCCCAAATACGTAACGTATGAGCTTTAATGCCCGTGAGCTTCTCGATGTCTCGGATGGTGTACTGAACTTTCACAGACTTTAAAGATTATTTCCTTTCCCAATAGTAACTTATCTGATGGGAAAATGTTTAAAATAATCTCTAAAACATAGGACCTCTACTTTATTTTAAAGGCTTTTTTCAAATCGGCCACCCGGTCTAACTTTTCCCAGGGGAATAGTTCTACCGTGATTTTTTTCTCGTTTTTCTTTCCGCGGTTAAATACCTTGGTCACTTTTTCCGATTTGCGCCCCATATGCCCGTATGCTGCTGTTTCGCCGTAGATCGGACTGCGTAGGTTGAAATGGTTTTCTATGGCAAAAGGTCTCAGGTCGAACAGGGTGTTTAATTTTTCCGCGATTTCACCATCGGTCATGTTTACTTTGGAAGTTCCATAGGTATTCACAAACAGACCTACCGGTTTGGCCACGCCTATGGCATAAGCTACCTGTACAAGCGCCTCGTCGCAGATTCCCGCCGCCACCATGTTTTTTGCGATATGCCTTGTGGCATAAGCTGCGGAGCGGTCAACTTTGCTGGGATCTTTTCCGCTGAATGCTCCGCCTCCGTGGGCACCCTTTCCGCCATAAGTATCCACTATGATTTTTCGGCCCGTAAGGCCGGTGTCACCGTGTGGGCCACCGATGACAAACTTTCCCGTTGGGTTAATGTGGTACGTGATTTTATCCGTAAACAGTTTCTGGATGTTTTTCGGCAATTTTTTCTTCAAGGCGGGAATCAGAATATGAATCATATCCTCCTTGATTTTTTTAAGCATTTTGGCATCGGTATCAAATTCATCGTGTTGGGTGGAAATTACGATGGTATCAATGCGCACGGGTTTATGTTGGTCATTATATTCGATGGTAACCTGCGATTTTGCATCCGGCCTGAGGTATTTGATTTTTTTCCCGTCCCGGCGGAAATCAGCAAGTTCAATTAAAATTTTATGTGCCAGATCCAACGCAAGGGGCATGTGGTTTTCTGTTTCGTTGGTGGCATAGCCGAACATCATTCCCTGATCTCCCGCGCCCTGGGCGTTTGCCTTCTCTTCGAACGATGCTGATTTTACTTTACGGTCTACACCACGATTGATGTCGGCCGACTGCTCGTGAATAGCTGAAAGAATACCACATGAATTGGCTTCAAACATGTATTCGCTTTTGGTATACCCTATTTTACGGATAACTTCCCTGGCTATTTCCTGCACATCCAGATAGGCTTCCGATTTCACCTCTCCTGCCAATACCACCTGTCCGGTTGTGACCAAGGTTTCACAAGCCACTTTGGAGCTTGGGTCATACGCCAAAAAATAATCAATGAGAGCATCCGAAATTTGGTCGGCCACCTTATCCGGATGTCCTTCTGAAACAGATTCTGAGGTGAAGAAATATGGCATTTCGTTAAATTTATTGCCCGCAAATATATTTAAAGGCTTTAAGCCGGAGTCATGTGCCTTTTTTTTTGT
The DNA here is from genome assembly GCA_964473995.1 of uncultured Candidatus Competibacteraceae bacterium. GTDB lineage: Bacteria > Bacteroidota > Bacteroidia > CAIKAF01 > CAIKAF01 > JAKRSD01. The sequence goes on from CAYYRB010000050.1 coordinate 14,577, forward strand.
CAGAATTTCGATATTCGTTAAAGCTAACGAGTTAAGAAAAATAAAAAGGCATGGATAGTTTGCGGATTCGATCTTTTGATGAATATCTGGGCGTGTATGAAAAAAGTGTGCGTGAGCCTGAATTGTTTTGGGCAGATGTAGCAAGACATTACACGTGGTTTACGCCTTGGGAAAAGGTGCTTGAGGGTAATTTTGAAGATGAATTCGTAGCTTGGTTTTCAGGGGGTAAAACCAACATTACGGTGAACTGCCTGGACAGGCATTTACCGAACGCAGAGCATGAGGTGGCCTTTTACTGGGAGCCCAACCATCCGTCAGAAATAGGGACCGTAATTACTTATGGGAATCTTTACCGTGATGTTTGCCGCATGGCTAATATTCTGAAGAAAAAGGGCGTGAGGAAAGGCGACCGGGTCTGCCTCTATATGCCCATGATTCCGCAGTTGGTTGTTTCCGTATTGGCTTGCGCGCGCATCGGTGCTGTTCATTCGGTGGTATTTGCCGGATTTTCGGCACATGCACTTGCCGACCGTATAGCGGATGCCGGTGCTGTTTGCATAATTACCGCCGATGCCATGAATCGCGGAGCTAAACAGCTGCCCGTGAAAACAACCGTGGATGAGGCATTAGAATTGTCGGGGGATTCGGTGAATTCGGTGTTGGTGTTTAACCATCTCGATTGGCCCGTTCAAATGTGCTCAGGGCGTGATGTATTCGTGCACAGTCTTTGGGATTCTGTGGAAACGCTATGTGAGGCAGAGCCTATGGACAGTGAAGATCCTCTTTTTATTTTGTACACATCCGGTTCTACGGGTAAACCCAAAGGGGTTGTGCATACACAGGGAGGTTATATGGTGTATGCAGGTTACTCGTTTGTGAATGTGTTTGGTTATGTTTCCGGTGATGTGTTTTGGTGCACGGCCGATGCGGGTTGGATTACAGGCCACACGTACCTGATTTACGGCCCCTTGTTGAATGGGGCAACTTCCGTCATGTTCGAGGGAATTCCTACGTTTCCTGATGCCGGCCGTTGTTGGCAGATTATCGACAAATATGGAGTTACCCAATTTTATACGGCTCCCACGGCCATCCGCTCACTCATGGCATTAGGGATTGATCATGTTTTGCCTTACCGGCTTCACAGTCTTAAATTGTTGGGCTCTGTTGGTGAACCAATCAATCAGGAAGCCTGGAAATGGTATCACCTGCATATCGGGAAAGGCCGTTGCCCCATCGTGGATACTTGGTGGCAGACTGAAACGGGCGGTATCATGATTTCCGGTCTTGCCGATTTTTCTCCTACGAAACCGGCCCATGCGGGTCTGCCCCTTCCTGGAATTCAGCCGGTTTTGTTGGATTCAGCCGGGAGTGAAATCGAAGGCAACGAAAAGGAAGGTTATCTGTGCATCAAGTTTCCCTGGCCTTCGGTAATTCGTACTACTTACGGAAATCATGAACGATGCAGGACCACTTATTTTGATGTGTACAAAGGGTATTATTTTACAGGTGACGGAGCGCGACGGGATGAAAACGGGCTTTACCGAATCATCGGTCGGGTGGATGATGTGATCAACGTTTCCGGACATCGTTTCGGGACGGCAGAAATAGAGAATGCCATCAATCAAAATACGGCGGTGGTGGAATCGGCGGTGGTCGGTTTTCCCCATGCTATAAAAGGTCAGGGTATTTTTGCCTATGTGGTTTGCGGTGAAACGGTTGAGGATGATTCATGGATTATCCAATCGATTGAAAAAACCGTGGCGCTTGAAATAGGCCGAATCGCCAAGCCTGACCAAATTGTATTGGTTTCGGGGCTTCCAAAAACAAGGTCGGGGAAAATCATGCGACGCATTCTGCGCAAAATAGCCGAAGGAGAGACCGATCAGTTGGGAGATACGTCCACTTTACTTGATCCGGGCGTGGTAAGGGAAATTATCGAAAACGTTTCCCGTACCTGATTATTTGGCCAGCGAAACCAACCGGGCAATAATCACGGCAGGAAACAGCATGCCCGTGGCGGAAAGAAAGGTGGCCAGCATTCTTGCCGCGGGATGAACGGCCACAATATCTCCGAATCCTACGGTGGTGATGGAGGTAAAACTGAAATAGATAAATTCCGAAAAGTCTTTATGTCCATTACCGGACAACGTGCTCACCGATATTGAGCTTCCGAAAAGCTGATGAATCATTTCAAAAAGAAAAGCGCCTAGCAACCCGATTAAAAGAAACACATTTACGGAGCCTATGACCCGGTGAAAATTCGATTCTTTATCCCGAAACAACAACGTCATATTCATGTAAATGAAGGAAAGAATATTGAGTCCGGCCACGAAATTTTCACTAATCAGATAATCTTTGTTTTCAGCAGTATCGGTTGAAAATTGTATAAATTTTATGAGGAGATAAGTGGTGAAGAGGATTGAGTTGATGACAATCCACCGTTTATTCAACGCCGACCAGATGCCCACAAAAAAAATAGCGGAAAATGAGAGGTTGAGCATAGGCAATCCAACCCAGCCCAGCTCGATGAGCGTAGGCATGATAAAGATGGTGAAAATGAGTATTCCCAGTAAGGTAATGAAGCTGATATCTTCAACCCAATATTGCCGAAATTTCTTGGCGAGGTGTTTCATGACGCCGACTTTTTCAATTGCCTTTCGCGCATAAACAGAAAAAGAGGAAAAGCAAAAGCAATGGCCACAATCATGGAAAGTACCATATACACCCACAGGTTTTTCATGTTGATTCTACGTCCCTCGACCCACATGAAAATGATGGCAGCCGCGGCACAGATAAAAAGGTCGGCCGTGAAGGAACTCATAACGGGAAAATCCACAATCGGTTTCCACCAGGGATTCTCGGCAGAGGACCAATCGGCAATGAAATTGAAATACACGGGAACGACCAATCCTGTGACGGATAGAATCAGGTAAGTAACCGAAAGGGGCGTTGCGTGTTTCATGGTGAATCCGTTTTGGTTTTTCGAAAAGTCATGAATGCTGCGAGAAAGGAAATTAAAATCATACATGTCCAAGCTACATAGTATCCGGTAAGGAGGGTATCTTGCGTCTCGTTTCTTTTTAGAATGATTCCCGCCAATGCCCAAACAACTACCCATCCGAAAGCGGCATCTTTTTTAATGAGCATAAACAATTCTGCGATTATAACGGCGGCTAAAATGGCCAC
>CAYYRB010000050.1:17862-19155 GCA_964473995.1 uncultured Candidatus Competibacteraceae bacterium
AATCCAGGATGCGTTGGCGAGGCAGGATATCAGATACCAGGGGCCTGCATGGATTAGTTTTACGGCCGTATTTTCGTTTTTTTTGAATGCGGCAATCAGTCCGTGAACGGTGAATCCGATCATGAGGAGATAAATCAAGCCCCAAATAGAAAACGTGATGCCGGCTGGGACAAAGAGGTTTGGATAAAAATCGGAAATCTGTCCGGTATTGTACCCGTTTAAGGGAAGCCCGTTAGCCAGTCCGTTCAACGTAAGCGCGGTCAGGGTTCCCGCCAAGTTAAGCAATGCCCACCATCTTGCCTTAGATTGCGTTATCATGAGTGAAAGGTACGATATTGTCTTTAAAATCGGCCTATCCTAGGGAAAAATGGTGGTGTTTTTTCGGCATAGGCTTTGAATTCGGGGTTCGATTTGTATTTTTCCTCCAGCATGGGTACCCCCGAAACCCGGGTGAGCAGAAAAGTCATGAGCAGCGGTGCGATCAGACCCAGCCAACCCATAGGAAGCGGTAAAACATAAAGGGCGATTCCCCACCAGACTACGGATTCTCCAAAGTAATTCGGATGCCGTGTGTATTTCCAAAGTCCCGTGGTCATCATTTTTCCCGCATGTTCCGGTTTTGCCTTGAAGGCCAGTAATTGGTAATCGCCTATGGCTTCGAAAAGAAAACCGGAAAGAAATACCAGTCCTCCCGCAAGATGAATAATCCAGTGCCAAGATTGGGAAAAGGAATCGGAACCTGCGGCCAAATAAATGGGCATCAAAACCCACCACATGATGAATCCCTGCAATACGAAAACCTGTAGAAAAGCGCCGAGCAGTTGGTGCTTTCCCCATTTTTTGCGGAAGTTTTGGTAACGGAAATCTTCGGCGCGGCCTTTATTTCGGTATCCAATATGTGCGGAAAGCCGGATACCCCAGAGTAGAATCATCAGCATCAGAATGCCGGAGGGACTGAGGATGGCATAATTTGTTTTTACAAAAACGAAAACCGCCACCAGGCAGAAACCCAAGCCCCAGGCCACATCAACAATTCCGTTGTCCTTCAACAGCAGGGCGGCCAAAAACCAGATGGTCATATATCCTGCGATGATGATTCCCGCGGGGAGCATGTATTCCTGCAAAATAGTCAGCATGTCATCAACTTCTCATTTGGTAAGCTTTGGGCTGCGTGAATGCCCGTATTCCCTGATACGAAAGGGTGGATCCTAGACCCGAGTTTCCTCTTCCCGTCCAAGGCACGTTGGGGCTTACACGGTCGCAGCAGTTCCAATACACCGTGCCTACATTCAG
>CAYYRB010000051.1:0-10544 GCA_964473995.1 uncultured Candidatus Competibacteraceae bacterium
TCGGGTTGGGAATTCCCGTTCTTTTGGTCGCCATTTTCGTCATCTGGTTTCGTTGGGCTACGCGCATGGAGCCGCCTGCGGTAAAGGATCGTTCCGCCTTATCGAGGGACGTCACCGTGGGGGAAAACTACCGTTCCGTCGGGCGAAACAAACTCCAAAAAAACGAGTTCGGGCTTTGGGAAATGTATGTGGAAGGAGATCCTTTCACCCGCGGAGCTGCTTTGGGAAAACTGAACCAAGAATTGCTTTTGGAGCAGGAAATAGCCTTCATTAACCAGATAAAAGAGCTGGTACCCAATACTTCTTATCTGAAGTTTTTGCGCTACCTGGTTTCGTTTCTGAACCGGGGCATGGATGCCTACGTTCCGGAAGAATATCTGCTGGAAATTTACGGCAGCTCCTTTTTCCACGCCGATACGTTTGACTTTGTGGGGGAAAAATACAACCGGGTGTTGAATTATCATGCCGCACACGATATCGGTCATGCCCTCCGTCAATACATGCTGGTGGGATGTACCTCTTTTTCGGCCTGGGGATCCATGAGCGAAGATTCCTCCCTGTTGGTGGGGCGCAATTTCGACTTCTTTGTGGGCGATGATTTTGCCAAAAATAAAACGGTCGCTTTTTTTAATCCCGACCGGGGAAATAAATTCATGACCGTTACCTGGCCCGGCTTTATCGGTGCCGTTTCGGGCATGAATGAACATGGGCTTACGGTCACGTTGAATGCCGCCTCCTCCGATCCGCCGCTTTCGGTGAAAACGCCCATCGCCATTCTGGCCCGGGAGATTCTGCAATACGCATCCGATATCGATGGGGCATTTGCCATCGCACAGAAACGGGAAACCTTTGTTTCGGAAACCATCATGATTGCTTCGGCGAAAGACGGATATACCGCCCTGATTGAAAAATCACCGGAAAAAACGGCCTTGGTGCGTCCTACCGAGGAAAAAATAATTTGTTCCAACCACTACCAAAGTCCTGAATTTGCCAAGGAAGAAGCCAATCTGGAAAATATCCGCAGCAGCGATTCGCCCTACCGTTACCAAATCATCGAGGAATTGTTCGGACGCTACGGAGCCATCAATGCCCAAGAGGCAGCTCTGATGCTGCGTGAACGAAATGGAGAAAACGGAAAAAAGTTGGGTCTGGGAAATCAAAAATGCGTGAACCAATTGATTGCCCACCATGCGGTTATATTCAAACCGGCGGAAAGAAAAGTGTGGGTTTCTGCATCGCCTTATCAGCTGGGGGCATTCGTCTGTTATGATCTGAATGATGTGTTTTCCCGATTCCCCGAAATTACGGAGCAAACACCCATGCATGTGCCTGACCAAACCATTCCGGCAGATCCGTTTCTGTCTTCTTCCGAATACCGAGGTTACGAAAACTTCCGACGGCTCAAGGGCTACATCAAATGGTTTACCGAAAACCAGGAACATGAACCCGGTGAGCGTGTGCTGAAGGCCTTTGAAGGCTCGAATCCGGAATATTACCATACGCATGAACTGTTGGGTGATTATTATGCATCCCGCGGAAACAGCGAAAAAGCAATCGCGTGTTATGACAAGGCGCTTTCATTGGAAATTGCCACACGGCCGGAACGGGAAAGTATTGAAAAACGCAGACAAAAACAGACGCGGTAAATGATGAAGTCCTCCGATTCTTCTTTCTTACATCCGTCCGAATGTTTCGATTTGCAAACAGCGCTTTTGGATAAAGCAATCCGTTATGCCGGCACCCATTCGCCCTATTACCGTGATTTGTTTGCCGGTGCAGGGTTTGATGCACATTCCGAATTTTCGCTGGCACAATTCAAGCAGCTGCCCACGGTTTCCAAAACCGATTTGTTTCATCATAACCGGGAATTTTTATGCGTTCCGCCCCACGAAATACGGGAATGGGTAACCACATCGGGCACCGTCGGAGACCCCGTATTGATAGGCTTGACTGAAAATGACTTGGTCCGTCTGGGTAGAAATGAGGCGTTTTCCTACCGTTTGGCCGGACTTAAAAGCGGCGATTTGATTCAACTGACCACCACGCTCGACAAGCGCTTCATGGCGGGCATGGCGTATTATCTCGGCGCCAGGGAACAACAGCTTTCGGTGGTGCGCACCGGGCCCGGGATTCCCGAACTGCAATGGGATACAATTCGTCGTATGGGCACCACGGTTTTGGTGGCCGTGCCCTCTTTCCTGCTTCGCATGATTGAATTTGCCGAAGCGGAAGGCATTGACTTTACAAATTCAACGGTCAAGAAAGCAATCTGCATCGGTGAGCCACTACGCAATCCCGATTTAACGGAGAACGCTTTGGCCAAGCGGATTCTGGAAAAGTGGCCTTTGTTGCTTTATGGAACTTATGCGTCTACCGAAATGGCTACCGCTTTTACTGAATGTGAACATGGAAAAGGAGGCCATCTGAATCCCGGATTGATTTACACGGAATGCCTCGACGAGCAGGGAAATGAAGTGGCCGAAGGTGAGCCGGGCGAAATCACGATAACTCAATTCGGTGTGGAAGGCATGCCGCTCATCCGTTTCCGTACGGGGGATATTGCACGGGTGCACAAAGAACCATGCGCATGCGGACGTTACAGCCTTAGGGTGGGGCCCGTGGAAGGCAGACGGCAGCAGATGATCAAATACCGGGGCACTTCGCTATATCCGCCGGCCATATTTGATTTGCTCAACGGTATTCCGCAGATTGAAACCTATGTGGTGGAGTTGCGGCAGAACGAATTGGGTGCGGATGAAATTGTAATCCGGGCAGCTTTGAACAAACCCTCGGATGATTTTGCCAAGGTACTGAAGGATAAATTTCGCGCCAAGCTACGGGTAGCTCCGAAAATCGTGTTTGAAGATGCCGACAGTATTAACCGTGACAAATGGCCGGAAGCAAACCGCAAGCCCCGTCTCTTGATCGACCTAAGATAGGGCCAACAAGCTTTTTATCAATTTGTTTCGCCGGATGGCTGTTTTGTGGATTTCTCGTTTATCTTTGGTTATCGTAAATAAATTATTCAGCATGAAAAAAGCAATCACCATCCTTCTCGGGGCGGCTTTCCTGTCAACAGGTATTTCTGCCCAAAAAATTAAACTGGTTTCGGGGAATCTGGCTTTTCTGAAGTCGGAAAAAACCATTGCCATTGAATATGACTATTCCCAAATGGGTGTGGGAAAGTTTAAAAATGAACAAGATTATTTAGACAAAAAGTCGGAAGAGTATAATAAAAAAGAACCCGGTCGTGGAGACCAGTGGATTCAGGCTTGGAAAAATGACCGTCCTACACGGTTTCAACCCAAATTTGAAGAGTTGCTGAATAAATACACGGAAAATCTCGGGCCTGTTTTCGGAAACGGTGTTTCGGGTACTCCCGTGGTGATGGTGGTAAAAACAACCTTTACCGAGCCGGGCTACAACGTATATGTGAGCCGCGCTCCCGCCATGATCAACTTGGAAGTTATCCTGAAAAAAGATGGTGCCGAAGCGGCAAAAATTACCCTGGTAGGAGCTCCCGGAGCTACCTTCGGCGGGTATGACTTTGATACGGGAACCCGCATTGCCGAGGCCTATGCCAAAGGAGGTAAAGAGCTCGGAAGGTTTATGACCAAAATGGCATCGAAATAATAGCTTGCTATGTTTAATAAAAAAAACCGCTCCTGAACAGGGCGGTTTTTTTTATTTGAAGTAATTTGAGCCTTCCGAATCAGGCCACGAGTTCCATCTTGCCTTCGCGTATAAATTTAGAGAGCGTGTAAACCAACGAGTCGTGCTTGCGCACAAACGGATTCTTTTTGTCCCACACATATCCGGAAAGTATGGAGGATAACTGCCTCTTGATGTCATGGTTGGGCTTATCCACAAAAAAGATATCCTGCAAAGCTCCGTCGTACCACGTTTTTACATACGTGGCAAATACTTCTACGGCATCCTGAATGTACTTTTCATATTCTACCGCCCAATCCACTTCGCCTCCGTTCAGCTGCCTGGCTGCCAATTTGCCGGCCAATACGCCGCTTTCTGTTGCAAACATGACTCCGGAAGAGAATACAGGATCCAGAAATTCTACTGAATTGCCCACGATGGCATATCCCGGTCCGTGCATTTCAGAAGTGGAAGCCGAGTAAGCCTCCAGCTTTTTCACGTCAAACAGAAACTCTGTTCCCCTGAATCGGTCGCGGTAGTTGGGATCCTGCTCGATAATCTGCCGGATCACTTCCTCGTCAGAACCTTCAAATTGATCAAAAAACTCGGGATTACCCACCACGCCGAGCGAGGTGATTCCATTGCTGAAGGGGATTACCCAAATCCAGATATCCACGCGGTGCACCACGAATGTAATCATCCACCCTTCGCGCCCTTCGGGACGACGTTCGTCTTTGCAATGAACAAAGAGCGCTTTACGCGGAGGCAACTTGGCCTGTTTTGCGGTTCCCATCAATGTGGGAAGTACGCGCGCATAGCCGCTGGCATCAATGATGAAACGGGCATCCACCACCGATTTTTGTCCGTCGGCGGTTTCTATTTCTACTTCGGAATGTGTACCGTGAAATTGCACGCCGGTTACTCCGGTCCGGTAATATACAGGTACGCCCTGCTTTTCCACCTCTTTGGCCAGAATTCCGTCGAAGTCGCCACGGGGGCATTGCCAAGTCCAGGCCCATCCCTCGGTAAACCGATCGGAGAAATCAAATTCGCATACACGGCCGTCCTTAAGAAAGCGGGCACCGAATTTTTTTTGGAAGTTGGCCTTATTCACTGCCTCCATAAAACCGGCCTCGTCCAGATGATCCATTACCCGAGGGATTAGACTTTCGCCGATGACAAAACGGGGGAATGTGCTTTTTTCCACAATCATCGTTTTGAGACCAGCTTGGTTCGTCATGGATGCCGCCACGGTTCCGGCCGGCCCTGCGCCTATGACCAATACGTCGGTAGATGTTCTTTTCATCAGAGGTGTGTTTTTATCATGATAGACAGCGATAATCCTGATATCATCCGCTCCATTATATTTGCAAAACTATAAAGAACAATTGTTTCTGATTTGAGTTTACAAGGACAACCTAATTTTTTTTCATGATTAACCTTGGACAACACCCGGCCGGGTACCATGAGTTCACCCACATCGTAATGGACGGGCAGCCGCTTGAGATCTCCGAAATAGCGCTAAACCGGGTTAAGCACTCCTATGAGTTTTTGGATAATTTCTGCAAAGGAAAAATCATTTATGGCATCAATACGGGCTTCGGGCCTATGGCGCCTTACCGCATCAATCATAAACATCAGAAAGAACTACAATACAATCTCGTACGCAGCCACGCATCCGGTTCCGGCCAAGTGCTTCCGCCCGTTTACCTGAGGGCCATCATGACGGCAAGGCTGAACACCTTGTTGCAGGGTTATTCCGGTGTGCATGAAAGTGTAATTCTTCAATTTCGGGAATTCATCAACAGGGGAATTTATCCTTTGGTATTTGACCACGGTGGGGTGGGCGCCAGCGGGGATTTGGTTCAGTTGGCCCACATTGCTCTTGGATTGATCGGCGAAGGGGAAGTCTATTACCGCGGTGAAATTAAACCCGCCTCAGAAGTGCTTGCCGCAGAAGGTCTGCAGCCCGTAGAACTGAAATTGCGCGAAGGCATAGGGGTGATGAACGGTACGGCCGGGATGACCGGTATCGGACTGGTGAACCTGTATTATGCCCGCAAAATCGTACGTCTCTCCATTCTGGCTTCCGCCATCATTAATGAGTTGGTACAGTCGTTTTCAGATCATTTTTCGGCAGAACTGAATGAGACAAAAAAGCATAAGGGGCAGCACGGTGTAGCCTCCGAAATGCGCCGCATCTTGGCCGACAGCCAAATGATACGCACCCGCTCCGAACATCTGTACGATAATATTCCCGAGAGCGATGTTGTTTCAGACAAAGTGCAGGAATACTACAGCATACGCTGCGTGCCCCAGATCATGGGTGCCGTGGTAGATTCGCTCGATTATGCGGAAAAGGTATTGATGGATGAGGTTAATTCGGCCAATGATAACCCGATCATTGACATGATGAACCAGAATGTATATCACGGCGGCAATTTCCACGGAGACTATGTGGCGTTTGAAATGGACAAGATGCGGATTGCCATCACCAAAACATCCATGTTGGCCGAAAGACAGCTCAATTACCTGATGAATCACAAATTGAACAACATACTTCCTCCCTTTGCCAACTTAGGCCGGCTGGGCCTTAATTTCGGGATGCAGGGTGTGCAGTTTACCGCGGTATCCACCACGGCTGAAAATCAGACGCTGAGTAATCCCATGTATATTCACTCCATTCCGAACAACAATGACAACCAGGACATCGTAAGCATGGGCTCGAACTCGGCATGGCTCACCAAAAAAGTAATCGACAATACCTTTGAAGTGCTCACCATCCAGATCATGTCGCTTTGCCAGGCGGTAGATTATTTGCACTGCGCAGATAAGATGTCCACCGAAACCCGTCAGTTTTACGAAGGTGTACGTTCGGTATTTCCGGTGTTCACCCAGGATGAACCCAAATACAAGGTGATGGGAAAATTAACTACCTATCTGAAAGAATGGAACGGATAAATACTAACTTGTATTCCGAATATTAATTTGTTTAACAATTAAACGGGATTTCCCCTTGATATAATAAACAAAAGCACATGAGAACCGCATTGGTAACCGGAGGATCGAGGGGAATAGGCAGGGCCGTTTGCATCGGTTTGGCCAAAGAAGGAAATCATATTCTGATTAATTACAAGTCGAACCGGGAAGAAGCGGAAAAAACCTTGGAATCCGTTATTGCAGCAGGAGGTACGGGTGAATTACTTCCATTTGATTGCGGAAATAAAAACGACATCGAATCCGTTCTTTCACGTTGGCAGGAATCCCATCCCGAGCGGTTTATTGAGATTCTCGTGAACAATGCGGGCATTCGAAGAGACAACGTGATGGTGATGATGAGTGACGAAGAATGGTATGAGGTCATCAACCTGCATTTGAACGGCTTTTTTCACGTAACCAGAGCCGTTTCCAAAAATATGGTTTCCAAACGCCGGGGCCGCATCGTGAATGTGGTTTCGTTATCGGGCGTGCAGGGCATGCAGGGGCAGACCAATTATTCCGCCGCGAAAGCGGGCGTAATCGGTGCCACCAAAGCCCTCGCCAGAGAACTGGGCCGCAGAAATATCACGGTTAATGCCGTAGCGCCCGGTTTCATAAAAACCGATATGACCGAAGATATTGATGAATCGCAATACAAAGCCGTAATTCCCGCGGGACGCTTCGGCACTCCGGAGGAAGTAGCAGCAGCCGTTTGCTTTTTAGCCTCTCCGACGGCTTCATACATAACGGGCGAGGTGATACAGGTCAATGGAGGACTTTATACGTAAATACGCATGAGACGGGTTGCCATCACCGGAATCGGGGTTTATTCCTGTATCGGGAAAAATGTGCAGGAAGTGACCGAATCGCTGCGGGCGGGGCGTTCAGGTATCGTCTTTGATCCCGATCGAAAGGCCATGGGTTTTCGCTCTGCCCTTACGGGTTATTTGGAGCCGCCCATGCTCAAAGGTCTGTTGGATCGGCGTTCACGCGTGGGAATGGCCCAGGAGGGCGAATATGCTTATTTATCTACCATTGAGGCCCTGCGCATGGCGGGTATAGATCAGGATTTTATCAATGCCCATGAGGTGGGTGTCATTTTCGGCAATGACAGCAGTGCCAAGGCCGTGGTGGAAGGAACCGACATCATGCGCGAAAAAAAGGACACGCTGATGATGGGTTCCGGATACGTATTTCAGGCCATGAACAGCACCGTGACCATGAATCTGGCCACCATTTTCAAGTTGCGCGGAGTGAATTTTACGCTCAGTGCCGCATGTGCCAGCGGTTCACACGCCATAGGACTCGGGCATCTGCTCATCAGTCAGGGGCTTCAAAAACATGTCATTTGCGGCGGTGCGCAGGAAGTAAACCCATGGGCGTTCGGCAGTTTTGATGCCCTCAGTGCGTTCAGTGTGCGTGAGGAAGACGCCACGCGGGCATCCCGACCGTTTGATTCAGGCCGAGACGGGCTGGTACCCAGCGGAGGGGCGGCGACCGTCATCCTCGAAGATTATGAAACCGCCGTAAAACGAGGCGTTCCCATTTTGGGAGAGATTATCGGATACGGATTTTCTTCCAACGGGGATCACATTTCCCAACCCAATGTGGACGGGCCGGTGCGTTCCTTGCGCATGGCGCTGAATCAGGCGGGCATGAGTCCCGATAAAATGGATTATATCAATGCCCATGCCACGTCCACGCCCATCGGGGACATGAATGAAGCAAAGGCTATATATGAAGTATTTGGCGATTGCGGTGTTCCCGTTACCTCCACCAAATCCATGACGGGTCATGAGTGCTGGATGGCCGGAGCGAGCGAAATCGTCTACTCTTTGCTGATGATGCAGAATAGTTTTGTGGCTCCGAATATCAATCTGGAAAATCCCGACGAAGACTCGGCCAAACTTTATATCCCAAATAAGGCAATCGAAAAAAATATTGATGTATTTTTGTCTAACTCGTTCGGCTTCGGGGGTACAAACTCCACGCTGATCGTTAAAAAAGCACACTGACAAACAATGGAAACATTGGATAAAGAAGCCGTAATTGAAAAGATAAACGCCATACTGGTGGATGAGTTTGAAGTGGATGAGACTGATCTTGCCCCGGAAGCGAATCTGAAAGAAACGTTGGATTTGGACAGCCTGGATTATGTGGATCTCGTGGTGGTAATCGAGAGCACTTTCGGGTTTCGTTTAAAAGCGGAAGATTTCCGGCCGATTGTTACCGTAGAAGATTTTTATCAACTGATCCTGAACCGTCTGCATTCTGCAGCCTGATTTTCCCGAAACATGGCCGAGTGGGAGGGTAAATCGCGGGGGAATGTGTTGGGCTATCGTATTTTCGCCTGGCTTTTACAGAAAGGGGGAAGGAAGCCAGCCTATTTCTTGCTTCGCTTTATTGCTTTTTATTTTATTCCCTTCGCTCCAAAGGCCACACGCAGTTCCTATTTTTATTTTCGGCAAATCCTCGGATTTTCCCGCCTGAAATCGGCGCTCTCCGTTTATCGAAATTATTATTCTTTCGGGCAAGCCCTCATAGACCGTACGGCCACCTTGGCAGGGCTGCCCGTGAATCTGACTTTTGAATTTGACGGAGAGCATTATCTGCATCAAATGGTAGCCGATGGGAACGGGGGCCTTTTGCTCAGTGCCCACATAGGCAATTGGGAAATCGCCGGCCATTTTTTGCATCAGTTCAGCAGCGACATTCACATTGTGATGTATGATGAGGAGCGTCAAAAAATCAAGGAGTTTTTGGATACGATACAGGTGAATAAAAATCCGGGCCAAAACGTGTTCATCATTCCCATCAAGGATGATCTTTCCCACATCGTGTTAATCCGCCAGGCCATCGAACGCGGTGAATTGCTGATTATGCTCGGCGATCGCTTTCCGGAAGGAAGCAAAACCTTTGAATTTGAGTTCATGGGCAAAAAGGCCACTTTACCATCAGGCCCGTTCTATTTGGCTACGAAATTTAAAATTCCCGTTTCGTTTTGCTTTGCCTGTAAGGAGGGAAGTTCACACTACCACCTGTTTGCCACGCCTCCCAAAGTATATACGCTCAGCGGAAGTCCGGAGGAGCGCAACCGGCAGCTTCGGGTAATGATTCAGGATTACCTGAATGAAATGGAGAATAAAATAAACCGGTATCCCTATCAGTGGTATAATTTTTACCCGTACTGGCACGAATAATCAGCCGGTAACGGGTCTTTTCAGTTTTTGAAATCAGGCGTTCCGCAGAGCGGTGTATCGGGCCACGTATTTGCCGATGATGTCAAATTCCAAATTCACGGAATCGCCCACCTGCAGATGACGAAAAGTGGTATGTTCAAACGTATAAGGAATGATATGCACGGAAAAGGCATCGGGCGCGGAATGCACTACGGTAAGGCTGACACCGTTCACACAGATGCTGCCTTTTTCCACGGTAAGGTATTCGGGTTTATCCTGCGGATCGTATCCGATGGTAAATTCCCAGGATCCGTTGAGGTCGCGGATTTCGCGGCAGACCCCTACGGTATCTACGTGGCCCTGTACGATATGCCCGTCCAGACGTCCGTTCATGGGCATGCAACGTTCCAAGTTTACCCTTTGGCCTATGGACAGAGAACCTAGGTTCGTGCGCTGCAAGGTTTCGGCTATGGCCGTAACGGTGTAAGAGTCATCGGTAAGTCCGTCCACTGTGAGGCATACGCCGTTGTGCGCCACGCTTTGGTCAATGCTGAGTTCATGCACAAAAGGGCAGGAAAGCGAAAAGGTGACGTTGCTTCCGTTTGGGGCTATGGCGAGTACTTTGCCTGTGGATTCAATGATGCCTGTGAACATGGTTTTTTAGAAAAAGGATGAAGGACATAAGAGCCAAGATGAATTTGAAAATGTGGTAATTTGAAAATTTGAAAATGTGGA
>CAYYRB010000051.1:10644-17926 GCA_964473995.1 uncultured Candidatus Competibacteraceae bacterium
AATTTGAAAATGTGGATTTATCTAACTACCCAATACTTAATACCCAATACCTTTTAATTTGAAAATTTGAGAATTTGAAAATGTTATTTTTTTTAATATTCAATACCAATTTCCTGATACTTGATACTACATACCTGATACTGCTTTAATTTGAAAATGTGGATTTATCCTACTACCCAATATTTACTACCCAATACGATTTCTCCGCTCAAAACCTTGCATTTTTGGGTGTGCGCGGAGCGAGAATCACGTCGCGGATGTTGGCCATTCCTGTAACGAAGAGCATCAGGCGTTCGAATCCCAGGCCGAATCCGCTGTGCGGTGCGGTTCCGAATTTACGCAGCTCCAGGTACCAGGAAAGGCTTTCTTCGTGGATGCCCTGTTCCTTCACACGCTGCAGAAGGTGATCGTACCGCTCCTCGCGCTGCGAACCGCCCACTACCTCGCCGATACCCGGAAATAAAATATCCATGGCACGAACGGTTTTTCCGTCTTCATTGGCACGCATATAGAATGCTTTAATTCCCCGGGGGTAATCGGTAACGATTACGGGCGAGTTAAAATGCTTTTCTACCAGGTAGCGTTCGTGCTCGCTCTGGAGGTCGTTACCCCAAGAAACCGGAAATTCAAATTTTTGACCGCTTTGTTCTAAAATTTGAATAGCCTCCGTGTACGTGATGCGCACAAAGGGATTGTTTATAACAAAATTCAATCGTTGTACTAATTCCGGTTCGTACATTTTTTGCAGAAATTCCAAATCGGTTTTGGATGTTTCCAAAATGTGGGAAACACAGAACCGGAGAAATTCCTCGCACAGGTTCATGTTGTCCTCCAGATCGTAGAAGGCCATTTCGGGTTCAATCATCCAAAACTCGGCCAAGTGGCGGGCGGTATTGGAATTTTCAGCTCTGAAGGTTGGCCCGAAGGTGTATACCTTGGAAAGTGCCAATGCGCCGATTTCCGCCTGAAGCTGACCCGATACGGTAAGGCTTGCTTCGGCACCGAAAAAGTCTTCCTCAAAATTCACCTGCCCATCTTCGCGAAGTGGTGGATGGAGCGGATTGAGCACCGAAACACGGAACATTTCTCCTGCACCTTCCGCATCACTGGCCGTGATGATCGGCGTATGCATGTAGTAAAAGCCGCGGTCGTTAAAAAATTTGTGAATGGCGTACGCCAGGTGATGGCGTATGCGGAATACCGCACCGAACGTGTTGGTGCGTGGGCGCAGGTGGGCAATTTCGCGCAGGAACTCCAGCGTGTGCCCTTTTTTCTGCAGCGGATACGTTTCTGCATCGGCCTCTCCAAACAAATGGATTTCTTCAACCTGCATCTCCACGGCTTGGCCCGTACCGGGCGATTCTACGAGGGTTCCCGTTACGGAAACACAACTTCCCGTGCTGATTTTTTTCAGCAGTTCTTCATCAAAACGGGTAACATCGGCCACCAGCTGCAAGTTATCAAAGCATGTGCCGTCGTTGAGCGCAATGAATGCGACTGCTTTGGAGCCTCTTTTGGTGCGTACCCAACCGTTCAGGGTGAGGCGGTCTCCGGGTTTTCCGGCAGTGAGCACGGAGGAAATGCTATGTTTACTGGCGAGCATAATCTGGTTTGTTTTAAAGACCGCGAAGTTCGTAAACTGCAGCCAAAAAGGAAAATCTACTTTTTTGTACAGGTAAAGCGGATGGTGCCGGTGGTGGTGGTGGGCATGTTCATACCCATCGTGGTGATGTTCATTTTCAAATCCTGCTTGAGCTCGCTTTTCATGGTCATACCCGTTTTTCGGTCTATTTCCACGGTGCCGGTTTGGGTTCCGCTCATTTCGATCGAGGTACCTTCTATTTCGGTGGATTTAGCCGGAATGAATTCTGAAGCAACGTCCATGATCACGCTTTCGGCAGTGATTTCTTTAACGGTATAGGTGTTTTTTAGTGCATAGCCCGCTCCCGTGGGAGGCATTTCTACCACGTATTTTCCCCCTTTTTTCAGCGGTTTTTCCGGCAGGCGGGTAATGTACTGCTCCGGATTTGTTTCAGGGGCCACTTTTCCGTCTTGTTCGGCAATTGAGTCGAGTCCCAGGTTTTTATACACGGCTTCCATATCCGAGCTGATCAGTTTGCCTGCGCGATCCAATGTCATCCGGTAGGTGAGTCCTTTCATTTTTTGAAAATACGGATTCATGGTCGCTCCCATTGCCCCTGATTTCTCCGGATTATCGGTGTCAAATTCCACGTTTACGGGCGTACCCATCATGGG
The DNA here is from genome assembly GCA_964473995.1 of uncultured Candidatus Competibacteraceae bacterium. Lineage (GTDB taxonomy): Bacteria > Bacteroidota > Bacteroidia > CAIKAF01 > CAIKAF01 > JAKRSD01. Next base: position 12,901 of record CAYYRB010000051.1, read on the forward strand.
CATATTTTGTTTCATCACAAAGCGGTCGGTTACCGATTCCAGGGTGGTATTTCCTTCTTTATCCACGGATTTTACGGTAAGCGTCTGATAGGTGTCCATATTCTGTTTCACCGTTAAATTCATGCCCATGGCGGAAGTAACCACATTTTGTTCCATGTTGACGCGGGTGTTAAACACATCGCCTGCGGTGAGATTGAGTTTGAGCTCTGCAGCTTCCCCGCCTCCGCAGGAATAGAGAAGAAACAAAACCGAAGCCGGCAACAGGAAATAAGGGAAGATTTTATTTTTCATTTTTTTATATTATTTGTTATAATTCTTTTCGCAGCCGGGCCACGGGTATATCCAACTGTTCACGATACTTGGCCACAGTGCGGCGTGCGATGTTATATCCTTTTTCGCGGAGAATTTCCGTAAGGCGGTCATCGGTAAGGGGTCTTTTCTTTGATTCCGCGTCAATCTGCTCACGCAGAATTTTCTTTACTTCACGGGTGCTCACCTCTTCGCCCGAATCGGTGGACAGGGACTCGGAGAAAAAGTCTTTGAGCAACTTGGTTCCGAAATGCGTTTGGATGTATTTGCTGTTGGCCACGCGCGACACGGTTGAAATATCCAGGCCCACACGGTCGGCGATGTCTTTCAGAATCATGGGCCGTAATTTTGCCTCATCGCCCTCTTTAAAGTATTCGTACTGGTATTCGAGTATGGTACTCATCACGCCCATCAGTGTTTCCTGCCTTTGGCGTATGGCATCGATGAACCACTTGGCGGAATCCAGCTTTTGTTTTACGAAGAGCACGGCATCCTTATTGTCTTTTTTGTTCTTGCTTTTGCTGTACGATTCCAGCATTTCGGCATATTTGGGACTGATTCGCAGCTGGGGCGCGTTCTTGGCATTTAAAGACAGCTGCAGTTCTCCTTCCACCAAATCCAAAATAAAATCGGGGGTGATGGCCTGCATATTGCGCGTGGATGAGCCGAACGCGCTTCCCGGTTTGGGATTCAGGTGTAAAATTTCGTTTACGGCATCGCGCAGTTCTTCATCTTCCAGCGAGAGGCGTCGTTGAATTTTGTCGTAATGTTTTTTGGTAAACTCCTCAAAAAAGTCTTCTAAAATACGGATGGCCGTTTTGATTGCGGGCTCTCCGTTGTCGGTCTTTTTCAGCTGAAGCACCAAGCACTCCCGTAGATCACGTGCACCCACGCCGGCCGGATCCAAATCCTGTACCAGCGACAGGATCTGTTTCACCGTTTCATCAGAAACCTGCACTCCCTGTGAGAAGGCCAAATCATCGGCCATGGATGAAATGTCGCGCCGCAGGTACCCGTCATCATCGATATTTCCGATGATGGTTTTTGCCACGACGCGGTCGGTATCCGACAGGTCGTGATAAGAAATCTGGGTCATCAGATGTTCGTGGAACGTTTCACTCTGCGTGATGGGCGCCTCATAATGTTCGTCGTCTGCCGAAGAGTTTCCCGCCTGGGTTTTGTAGTAGGGGTCATCATCGTCTCCCAGATAATCAGACAGGGAAATTTCTTCTTCGGTTTTTTCAAAGTTTTCGTCGTCTTCAAACGGGGTATCTTCGGTGTGTTCGCTTTCGTCGGAAGAGGCCTGATAGGTATCTTCCAGCTGGGACAAATCCGCACCTTCCTCCAGCGCCGGGTTGCTTTCCAACTCTTCCTTAATGCGCTGTTCAAGCATGGCGGTGGGCACCTGCAGCAGTTTCATCAACTGAATCTGCTGGGGAGAAAGTTTTTGGAGCAGTTTTTGGTATAACCCTTGTTTTAGCATAATCGTACGCACAAAGATACCATTCGGCCCTGAAAAAGGGAAACGTTCCGGAAGGCCTATCGACAAACCTCGGTTTGTGTGATTTCCCATCTTTCCGGAAGGGGCGTATTCAGGGCTCGCAGGATGAGCAAAACTCCCAAAATGCAAAGAAACATCGCCGTGGCTGGACGGTAGATTTTTTTCAATGAGGTTAGAAAAAAGCCGCTGAGAAAATACGAAGCAAACAGAGCCGGCCACGTAGCCAGGCCGAAAACCAGCATGTACCATGCCCCGGAATCCGGAGAGCCCGTGGCCATGGCTCCCGCCAAAGCGGCATAAACGGCTCCGCACGGAATGAATCCGTTAAGCAATCCCAAAAGCGGCAGTACCAAAGGGTTTTTTGCCCGGAAAAGTCGGCCTGTCCAACGGCGCATGAAAGCCGGCATGTGCATCCATTCGGTTCCCGGCTTGGCCAATTTCAATATCCCGATCAGCAAAAGCAAAGCTCCGGCAGCCAAGGTGTACCAACGGCCCGTAATCATGGAAATAAATAGACCGCCTGTACCTGCGAGTATGCCTAAAATGGCATAGGAAAATATCCGTCCCATGTTATAAACAACTAAGCTGAAAAATTGAGTCGTTTTGGTATTCCGGTTGATGGGCATGGCGCAAATCAGCGGCCCGCACATTCCCGTGCAATGCAGGCTTCCGATAAGTCCGGTGATGAACGCAGCCCAAAGCATGACAGATCAATTAATGCGTAGGGTGTCTTCCACCAGATAATGCCCGAAGGAGGTTTCCCATTCGAGGGCGTATTTCCAAAATCCGGGTTTGATGGTGGATTTTTCGATGTACAAAACTCCTTTATTCAGCTCCTGAAAAGAAAGTGAACGGTCCAACGCCTTGTCCGAGGGGCGCATGAGGCGCAATTCACCGTTCAAGCCGGGCTTATCTGTAATGTCGGAAGGCAAAATAAACTTAAGCTGCCCGGCATTCTGTTCAATGCGGATGAGCGGACGGAACGCGTTGCCCAGCATCCGTTGGTTCATGCGGTCATTTTGTTCTTTTTCAGCTTCGTAATAATTTTCCGTTTCCAAATCGAGTGGTTGCTGAAAACTCACCACCGCCATGGCCACGATGCCCGAAATAAATACCAGATACACCAAAATGATTCGATATCCCCAATGCATAATTTGTGTGTTTTTGTTGTTGTTTATTTTTTTACCGGACCGAAAAAGGTCGTTTCTGTTGCTTCCACTAATTTACCTTCTTTAAAAACACCGATGCGCACCGGCACTTTAAGCCCGGTGATTTGAGCTTCGGGAAGGGTAATGAGTATGGTACTTTGTGCCACATCTCCTCCCTTTAGCAGGGGAGCACTTCCAATTCGGGTTATTTTTCCCTCTTTGGGGCTGAGTAATCGAACCTCCGGCGAGAAATCATGAAAAGTCCGACTGGAAAATTTAATGTTATATAAATTGCTGATGTTACCCTCCGCATCGGTCTGAAAAGTAGTTCCCGGTGCACGAAGCACGGCCACGCGCATGGGGTCGCGGGTGAAGAGCAAGGCGAAAACCACTCCCATCATAATCAACAGAACGGCCGTATATCCGATCATGCGCGGCGAGAAGGTAAATTTTTTGCCTGAAAGAATGTTTTCTATGGATGCGTAACGGACAAGTCCTTTCGGTTTTTTTATTTTCGTCATGATATCATCGCAGGCATCAATGCAGGCGGTGCAACCGATACACTCCAACTGCGTTCCGTTGCGGATATCGATTCCCGTGGGGCACACATTCACGCATTGCCCGCAGTCGATGCAATCGCCCAGTTCGGGATTTCCCGCATTTTTTTTCGGATTTCCCCGGAGTTCACCTCTTTTGGAATCGTAGGCCACCACAATGGACTTATTATCGAGCAGCACCCCCTGCAGGCGGCCGTACGGACAAACGATGATGCAGACCTGCTCGCGCAGGTAGGCAAACACAAAATAAAATACGCCGGTAAAAATCCATAAGGTGATAAATACACCCGCATTTTCTGACGGACCGTGTGTTACATAGCGGTATAATTTTTCCGATCCGATGATATAGGCCAAAAACGTATTGGCAATAAGGAAGGCAATCAGTATCGAAATGCCGTGCTTTAGGAGTCTTTTTCCAATTTTTTCGGCATTCCAGGGCATTTTTCGTAATGCTTTTTGTCGGGTATAATCACCTTCGATCCAATATTCAATCCGTCGGAATACCTGTTCCATGAAAATTGTCTGCGGACAGATCCACCCGCAAAATAAGCGTCCGTATATAACCGTGAAAAGTGTTATAAACAGGATGCCGGTAATCATGAATAAGGCCAGAAGAAAAGTATCCTGCGATCCGAAAAAAATCCCCATCAGAATAAACTTGCGCTCGGGAATATTGATGAGCATGAGGGGATGCCCGTTTATGCGGATAAATGGCCCTGAAAACAAAAACAGCAGCAGGAAGGCACTCAGTATGGATCGATACCGGGTAAACGGCCCTTTTGGCTTTTTGGGGTTTACCCACACCCTTTTCCCCGATTTGTCTACCGTGGAAATGGCATCCCGGAAAATTTCCGAATCAATGGGTAAATCGTTCATACTGTCGGAAGACTACTTTGCGGCAATGGTACTGTCGGCAGCCACACTATCGGCGGGAGCAGCGGATGCTGCGGGTGTGTATAATTCGCCCTGCGGTTCTTTGGCACCTGCCGGATTTGAGCCCTGCAGGGTGAAAATATAGCTTACCACGGCCTGCATTTCACTCGGTTTCATTTCATCTTTCCAAGAGATCATGCCTTTCTCCAATACCCCGTATTTAATTACTTTAAAAACAGATTTTACGTCACCTCCGTGAATCCAATATGCATCCGTAAGGTTGGGGCCTATACCGCCCTGTCCGTTGTCGCCGTGGCAGGCCGCACACACTTCTTTAAACTTTGCCTTTCCCTTGTCGAGGGAGGAAGCATCGGTAAGGAGTGTCACATTGTTTTCATCTACCAAATCAGCCGCGGTTTTGCGGTACTCGGCCAATTGTTTTTCGGCCTCGGCCATTTCCGCGGTAAATTCGGCTTCCTGGGAATATCCTTCGTTCCATACGGGAACAATATGGTAATTGACCAGATAAACAACTCCCCAGAAAATAGTGAAATAAAATCCCCATTTCCACCAGGGGGGCAGGTGATTGTCCAGCTCGCGAATACCATCATAGTCATGATCGAGCAGGATGTCTTTTT
>CAYYRB010000052.1:0-2798 GCA_964473995.1 uncultured Candidatus Competibacteraceae bacterium
ACGTTTAAAATCGATGAATCAATCAACGCCTTCCATTTCCATAGTGGATTTCGGTGCCGGAAACATCCGTTCGGTATTGCGTGCCGTGGAAAAGGCCGGAGGGCGTGGATTAATCATCAGCTCCGCGCGCGAAATTGAAGAGGCCGAAAAATTGATTTTGCCGGGCGTGGGACATTTTGGACACACCATGAATAAATTGCAGAGCCGGTCATGTATAGACGCCCTGAATGAGGCGGCGTTTGTCCGGAAAATCCCCATTCTGGGCATCTGCCTCGGCATGCAGCTGATGTGCGCACGCAGCGAAGAAGGGGATGCGGAAGGCCTCGGCTGGTTTGATGCCCGCGTAACCCGCATGCGGGTTACGGACAATTTACGGTATAAAATTCCGCATACGGGATGGAACGAAGTGTTTTTTGATCCGGCTCATCCGCTGATGAAAGACATACAACAGGGTGCCGAATGTTATTTCGTACACGCGTATCATGTAGCTGCTGCCCCTGATGAACAGGTGCTCTGCCGCACCACGCATGAAGTTCCTTTTGTTTCCGGTCTGCAACGGGGGAATTTATACGGATTGCAATTTCATCCCGAAAAAAGCCACTCGGCGGGGGCACAAATCATCCGAAATTTTATTGAATTTTAATGCGCAGACCCCGAATCATTCCCGTATTGCTGCTGAAGGATCGGTATCTGGTGAAAACCACCCGGTTCGGCAAGCCGAATTACATCGGCGACCCCATCAATGCCGTGCGTATTTTCAATGATTTGCAGGCGGATGAATTGGTGTTTTTGGATATAGAGGCAACCCGACAGGGAAGACCGATTGATTTAGATTTTGTAAAAGAGGTGGCCGAGGAGGCGAATATGCCGTTTTCGGTAGGTGGGGGAATCTGCTCACTGAAACAAATCCGTGACACGATTTCCGCGGGGGCAGAGCGGGTAATCATCGGCACGCATGCAGCCCGGAATCCTGAATTTATCCGGGAAGCTTCTGACGAATTCGGATCTTCCACCATTTCGGTATGCATCGATTATAAAAACAAATTCCTCGGGGGAACGAAGGTGTTTATCCGCAACGCTACTGAAGCGACACCGCATTTCCCTTCGGCGTTTGCCAAACAGATGGAGCAAATGGGCGCGGGAGAATTAATCGTACAATCCGTAAGCCTGGATGGAGGCATGCAGGGGTACGATATCCCTATGCTGAAAGAAATCTCAGAATCGGTAGGCATACCCGTGGTAGGGCTTGGCGGTGCAGGCAAGGAAGCACACTTGAGAGAGGCATTCAATCAGGCGTACTTGAGCGGAGTTGCCGCGGGAAGCCTGTTTGTGTACAAGGGCAATCAAAAAGGCGTGCTGATTAATTATCCTGAAAACAAAAAAGAATTGTTTGTATAACATTATCTTTTTTTATGTTTAAATTTATGTCAATAATTACGCTTATCATTGCACTTCCTTCAAGGTTAAAGGAACAGGACCCATAACCAAATGTTGTCTGCTCATAATCAAATATGCACCTATTGTGTCATGGATACGTCTGACATGGATATCGTGTTTGATGAATCGGGGCGATGCAATCATTGTAAAGATTTTGAACAGGTGCTGGCACAGCCAAGATATGACAAGGAGAAAGCGGCTCAAAAACTCAACGAATTAATTGAACGCATAAAAAATAAAGGCAGTCGGAAAAAATACGATTGTCTGGTGGGCATCAGCGGGGGCGTGGATAGTTGCTATACCGCCTACCTTTGTCATTCCTGGGGATTGAAGCCGCTGTTGGTGCACATGGATAACGGCTGGAATTCAGACACGGCCGTGAAGAATGTGCGCAAAATGGTGGAAAAATTGGGCTGTGATTATGTGAGCTACGTGCTTGATTGGCGGGAGTTTCGCGATATACAGCTGGCTTTTTTGAAATCATCCATAGTGGATTTGGAAATGCCTACCGATATTGCCATTGCGGCCAGTTTGTATGAAACGGCAAATAAATACGGGATTAAATATATCGTGTCGGGCGGTAATTTTTCTGCCGAGGGTATACTTCCATTAACCTGGGGTTACCATGTGCTGAAAGACGAAAAACTTTACCGACACATCGTTCGTAAATTTTCAGGAACTCCCATCAGAAAAACTCCGGTAGTAGGCCTGGCGGGAGAAATTCGGTATAAATTTTTACATGGAATCAAAACGGTTTATCCGCTTAATTTAATTCATTATGACAAGGGTGAGGCCAAAAAATTTCTTATTCAGGAATTCGGTTGGCAGGATTATGGCGGGAAGCATCATGAATCTAAAATCACCGGCTTTTGGCAATCGTATGTGATGCCTACTAAATATAACATGGATTACCGCAGGGCAACGCTTTCCTCTCAAATTGTGAGTAGGCAGGTAAGCCGGGAACAAGCGTTGGAAGAGTTGAAAAACCTCCCCTACAAACCGGAAAATCTTGAAGCGGACAGCCAATATATCGCTAAAAAATACGGTATATCACAGGAAGAGTTTAAAAACTGCCTGTCTTTGCCTCCCAAGACGTATAAGGATTTTCCGAACGATAAAAAGAAAATAGAATGGTTTTATGCGCTCTACCGGAAATATGTCTCCGGATAGGGGAAAGATAACCCGGATAAAAACCAGAAGGCAGTTTCAAAAAGTCTACTTTTCTTTACACTCCTCCTAATTTCTTTAATTGATAACTTTTTCAACCGATAACGATTAACCGTTCACTTTTTTACCTGATTTACCAAACCAGCGATCATTTTCCAAAATGCAGTTTTCCATCAGGTGAAACACCTTATCCC
>CAYYRB010000052.1:2898-16456 GCA_964473995.1 uncultured Candidatus Competibacteraceae bacterium
AACCAGCGATCATTTTCCAAAATGCAGTTTTCCATCAGGTGAAACACCTTATCCCGGAGCGCAGGTACATCGGCTTCGGTTAGTCCCGCCGTGGAAAGCGGCTCCAGAAAGTGAATTTCAAACTTTCCCGGAAATAAAATCGGATTCCCCATCCGGTTAATGAAACGGGAATTAGTCGTCACCAGCGGCAATACGGGAACCTGCTGTTCTATGGCAATTTTAAACGCTCCGTCGTAAAATTCCTTCAACGGCTTGTCTGTTCTGTTTCGGGTACCTTCCGGGAAAATCCAGATGCTGTTTTTTTGCCGTATGGCTTCCGAGAGCGCTATGCGGCTCTGTTCCCTACTTTCTTTGCTTTTTCGGTCAACAAACACGCTCACCATGCCGAAAAACTTACTAAAAAAAGGAATTTTCTTTATTTCTGCTTTGGCCAACACGCGTACGTTGGGGTAGGAAGTAATTCCGCCCACCATCATGTCCAAAAAACTGAAATGGTTACACACCATCACGTAGGGCTGATTTTTCAAATAATGTTTTTTTCGGTCCACCAGTTTGTAGCGGATTCCACAGAGCCCCATCCATCCCGCTGACCACACTTCAAGCCCGTTGAAAAATAATTGTTTGCTCTTTTCCGTAGAGAAAAACACGGAAATGATAAGGGTATAGAAGAACATCAACAGCATGCTGATTACATAAATCGTGTAGGCATAAATGCTGTATGGAATCCCTAAAATAACCCGCAATGCTCCGTTCATGAAATAAAATTATGAATTTTGCGCGAAATTACGGCTTTTGAGTCAAGGCAAACTCATCATTTTTTCGGCACCCAGCGGTTCGGGCAAAACCACCTTGGTTCACCGCATGCTCAACGAAATTCCAGGTCTGGCTTTTTCCGTTTCGGCTTGTACGCGTGCTCCCCGGGAGGGCGAAGTGCATGGCAGGGATTATTACTTTTTGCAGGTGGATGAGTTCATTCAATCCATTGAAAATGATGAGTTTATTGAATGGGAAATGGTGTACGAAGGAAAATATTACGGGACGCTGCGCCGGGAGGCTGAGCGTATTTGGAGAGCTGGCAGGCACGTGGTTTTTGACGTGGATGTGGAGGGCGGATTGAACCTGAAAGAAAAATTTGACCAACGGGCATTGTCCATTTTTGTCATGCCCCCATCGCTCGAAGTACTGGCTCATCGGCTGCGCGCACGTGGGTCGGAAACCGAAGAAACCTTGGCCATGCGTGTGGAAAAAGCCCGTACCGAAATGGAGTATGCCTCCCGGTTCGACACCATCATTCTGAACGATGATTTGGAAAGGGCCGTGGCCGAATGTAAGGAAGCCATTCTTCAATTCCTGGAGCGGTAAACACGTCCGTCTCTTTCTTTTTTCTCATTTTTGAGGCCTAAAACAACGCTTTGAGTACAACATTATCCATTATCATACCGGCCTACAATGAAGGGAAAACCATTCATCTCATTCTTCAAAAAGTCGCTGAGGTATCGCTTGAAGAGGGACTGTTGAAAGAGGTTTTGGTGGTGAATGATTGTTCTCTTGACGATACGGTTCAGGCCGTGGAGCATTTCCGCCAAGAAAATCCCACGCTTAACCTGCGGCTTATTTCGCACCAAGTGAACAAAGGAAAAGGCGCCGCTTTGCACACGGGCATCAGCGAAGCTACCGGCGATTTTATCGTGATTCAGGATGCCGATTTGGAGTATGACCCGAATGAGTTTAATCTGCTGTTGCGCCCCGTGCTCGGCGGTTTTGCCGATGTGGTTTACGGTTCCCGTTTTATGGGAGGTCGCCCGCACCGCATTTTATTTTTCTGGCACAGCATCGGAAATAAATTTCTTACTTTCCTCTCCAACGCATTCACCAATTTAAACCTGACCGACATGGAAACCTGTTACAAACTTTTCCGGGCGGATGTGGTGAAGAAAATCCGGTTGAGGGAAAACCGTTTCGGGTTTGAACCGGAAATAACGGCCAAAATAGCGCGAATTCCGCAGATACGCATTTACGAGGTGGGGATTTCCTACTACGGACGCACCTACGCGGAAGGGAAAAAAATCGGATGGAAAGATGGTTTCCGCGCCATTTACTGCATCCTTAAATATAACCTTTGGGCCCGCTGAATGCACCAAAATGCTCCGAATTTCGTTTGATGGTAAAAATGCGCTCTTGCTGATTTGAAACGAATAGTTACCATATTCCTCATTTACCTCCTGTTGCCGGCTATCCTTCTTGCCCAATATGAGGTGGATGCCAATTACAAACTGGAATACCTGGTGAAAACCGTGTTTTTAGGCTCACCCGAAGTAAATGTGTCCAACATTACGTTTACGGGAGCCAACCATTCGCTGGGATTTTTTAAATATCCCGATGGAAAATTGGGCATGAACGACGGCCTGGTGCTCACTACGGGAAGCATATACGGAACGCGGGGGCCGAATAATTCTCCCATCATGGGGCTCGATAATAACCGGGCGGGAGACGCCCTGCTGACGAATCTGGCCGGTAAAACCACCTACGATGCGGTTTCCGTGGAATTTGATTTTTTTCCTGTTTCGGATCGTATCGAGCTGAAATACGTGTTTGCCAGCGAAGAGTATCTCGAGTATGTAAACCGGGGCTACAACGACGTATTCGGATTTTTTCTCTCCGGACCGGGCATAACCGGGCAGGTGAATCTGGCCAAAGTACCTGAAACCGAGGAGATCGTGTCGGTAAACAGCATCAACGACAGGCGCAACAGCCAGTATTACACAGATAACGGTTCTACCTTAGATCCGCGCGACAAAAGCGGGGAATTGCAATCCAAGGTGTTTGACAACAAGCTTCAATGGGATGGATTCACCTCCGTGCTCACGGCCTCGCACAAAGTGACACCATACGGTAAATACCGGATAAAAATTGTGATTGCCGATGCGGGCGACGGCGTGGTGGACAGTGGAGTATACCTGAAGGCAAAAAGTTTTAAATCGGTGGGTACTGCCGTGTCACCCCCTCCCGGCTTCCGAACTTCCGGGAAAACCACCACAACTGGCAAAAGGAAGGCCCTGCCCCGCGATATCGTCATTGAATTTGATTTTGACTCGGCGGAAATTCCCGATACTTCCCGCACCAAGCTTTATTACATGTATAAAGACATCCGCGATTACCGCGAAGCGAAGTTGGAAGTGAAAGGCCACACCGATTTTGTTGGAACCGAAGGATTTAATCAGGGTCTTTCTGAACGTCGCGTAAGGGCGGTTGTGAATTATCTAATCCGCGTGGGATATCCGCGGTCTAACATTGTCGTGTATGAAGGTTTCGGGGAAAAAGTGCCTAAGTCTACCAACGATACCGATGAAGGGCGGCAGCGGAACCGAAGGGTGGAGGTGAAAGTGCTCTGGAACTTCTACGCCCCGAAATAACACCCGCCCGTCTTGATTTCTTGTTTCGCTCCCTTTTTTCTACCTTTCTCCCGATGAAACGTCTTTTTTTAGGTGTGCTGCTGGCCCAAACGGTAATGCACTCTATGGCTCAGGGTGCGCCGCCCTCCGCTTTTTCCACAGATTCGGTATTTATCCGTTCCATTTATGATGATGTCTTGCTTCACGGCCGTGGATACGACTGGCTGCGCCATCTCTGCCTGAATATCGGCCATCGGCTGAGTGGCTCGGCAGCTGCTGAGCGTGCCGTGGCCTGGTCTAAATCGGTGATGGATTCGCTCGATCTGGATCGCGTATACCTTCAGCCCGTTATGGTGCCTCATTGGGAGCGCGGAGCCCCGGAGTCGGTGCGCATGTTTCAGGGCGATGATGCCGTCTCTCTTTCCGCGTTGGCGTTGGGTAATTCGGCGCCCACAAAAGGGGAGTTGAAGGCCCAGGTGGTGGAGGTGTCCTCCATGGAGGCCCTCCGCAGTCTCCCCAGAGAAGCCGTGGAAGGCAAGATTGTATTCATCAACATGCCCTTCAACGAGGCCCATATTCACACGTTCACCTGTTATGGCGAAACGTATGTGGCAAGGCGCTACGGTCCTTCTGTTTCTTCTTCTAAAGGAGCCGTGGCTTGCATCATCCGTTCGCTCACCCATTCTGACGATGATTTTCCGCATACGGGAAATACGGGATTTGATGAAGGAGTGGCGCCCATTCCCTGCGCGGCATTAGGCATCCGCTCGGCCGATAAACTGCATGACGCACTCACAAAAAATCCCCGATTGAACGTGGGCATCACGCTGCATTGCCGTTCTTTCCCTGATAAACTTTCCTACAATGTCATAGGCGAAATTCGCGGAAGCGAATTTCCCGATACGTACATCATTGCAGGTGGGCATCTGGATTCTTGGGATGTGGGGCACGGGGCACATGATGACGGTGCCGGTTGCGTGCAGTCCCTGGAAGTGCTGCGCACGCTGAAAGCCCTAAAATATAACCCGCGCCATACCATACGGGCCGTGCTGTTCATGAACGAAGAAAATGGTCTGCGCGGGGCGCTGAAATACGCCGAGGAGGCTAAACGGAACAAGGAAACCCATCTGGCGGCCATAGAAACCGATGCGGGCGGTTTTACGCCCAGAGGGTTTAATTTTGAAAATAACGCAAAAGCAGGACGTGCCCTCGTGTCGTGGAAGCCCCTTTTGGAACCGTATCTTTTGCATCGTTTTCAAGAAGGCGGCAGCGGCGCGGATATAGGCCCCTTGAAGGCAAACGGCCCCGTGGCCTTATTCGGTTATCGCCCCGACGAGCAACGCTATTTTGATTATCACCATGCTCCCTCCGACACCTTTGACAAAGTGAGCAAAAGAGAACTCGATTTAGGTTCTGCAGCCATAACATCCCTGGTATATTTAATTGATAATTACCCGTGGTAGCCTTTTTCAGAGGTATATCGTAAATTAAAAAAGGGCTACCTGACGGCAGCCCTTTTTTAGGATGTTTTGGCGAAAATTATTTAATAATCAGTTTCCTGAAGAATTTGTTTTTGCCTGCGGTAAATCGAAGCATGTAGGTGCCTGGTGCTGCATACTCCAAATACAGCGTAGTGTTGGAAATGCTGTTATTCATTACTATGTTTTTTGAATAGACCAGTTTACCGTTTATATCAAGAATTTCAACCAATGCATCTCCGGCGTGTTTTATATCAGACGTGAATACAAAGACCCCGTTGCTGGGGTTGGGATAGGTATTGATGACATCGCCTTCCTCTGTTTCTGCCTCTGAAACGGAGGCATTGGTGGTAACGGTAACGGTAACACTGGTTTCACACCCGTTATCATCTGTGATGGAAACGGTGTAAGAACCTCCTGTCAAGCCCGTAGCGTCTGAAGCATTTCCTCCTGAAGGAGACCAGCTGTATAAATAAGGAGCTACACCTCCGCTGGCTGTTGCGCTGGCCGTGCCATCTGCACATCCAGGGCAAGACTCGGGAGTAGAGCTGGCAGAAGCAGTAAGTTCAGAGGGTGAAGTAATTTCAACAGGACCGGCCGTAAGGATACATCCATTATCATCTGTGACCACCACAGAGTAGGAACCGGCAACATCCGTGATAGATGTGGTGCTTTCTCCGTTAGACCATAGATAAGTATACGGAGCGGCTCCTCCTGTCGCTTCTACACTTGCGGTCCCCTCGTCACCAAAACAATCAACCGCACTACCGTTTATGGCTACTAGCGTCGGGCCATTTTGGTTATTAACGGTGTAATTATACACTTGTGTACAAAGCAAATCTGTATTCGTGACCGTAACGGCGTATTGGGCAGCACTCAGGTTTGAGGCCGTTGCCGTAATTTGTCCGTCAGACCAGGCGAAAGTATAATTTCCTGTCCCGACGGTGAGCTCAATACTTCCATCCGCATTTCCGCAGGCGGCATCAGTAACGGTGGAGTTCGTAACCAAATTAGCGGGACAAGATGGCAGAATAGTTGGTCGTATAACGTATGGCTTACTGAAGTTTGCACCAAAATCTTCGTTATTTGCCCAACCCGCTATGGGGCTTGTTGGCCAGTCAACCCAAGTTCGTTCGGCAGTAAAAATTTCATTCGTTTGGCCTATAGCCAGGGTAGAGTCAAATTCGATGGCAGTAATGGCATAACGGCCCGGTGCAAGTTCGAAAGGACCTTGGTTTATAGGCATTATGTAATAATCGGCAGAATCGTCAGGGTAAATTAGCGTGTCTGTTAATGCAATAATTTGGTTCGGCACATTTGCCGCCATATTCCACACGGCAACAGCCATTCGTTTTCCGGTATACCCGCGCGTGAAATACACGCCCACTTCGGATATGCGTGCTGTATTATTGATGATAAAGTCCTGGCCAAGATAGCCCCCATTTCCGGCACCAATGCCTAAACTCCCGGTAACAACTCCATTATCACGGGCATATGTTGTTTCTGTGATGGTGAGTGTACGGGTAACGGTATCATTGGTTAATACTTGGTCTGCTTCGCTTGCATCAACAAACAGTTTCACCGTGTAGTTTTGTGCCACGGCAGGCGGGGTCCAGGCCGGGATGGTAAGCGCCGACGTTGCCGAGGGCGCCAAACTGGCTAATGGGCTTGAACTTGCCGTATGAACCAATGTTTGTGTTTGGTCATATATATTGGCAGTAAGCGTTACGTTCGAGAGATTTTGAACACCCGAGTTTTTTACGGTTCCTCCAAGGTTTACCGGGGCAACTTGCGAAGAAGGAATTTGGGTGTATTCGGTTAAGGAATTGACGTTTAATAATTGGGCATCAAAGTTTAAAATCTGCTCCACTTTTATATCATCAATCAAAAGAATAAATTTATCGTTAGAATTATTTCTGAATCCGATATATACAGATTGTCCGGCGTATGGGTTTAATGACACATTCCGCGATGTCCAAGTGGTGTTTTCGGCAACCGTGCTGAATAAAACCGTTGAGTTGGTGATCTGGTTTCCAATAACTCCTGTTCCACCTGTAGGCGCATTGGGCGCAACCATAATACGTACTTCATACCCATCAGGATATTGAGGATCATAGGTTACGGCATTCCAACTCAGCTGTGAGTTTGCAGGAAGCGGACCGATTAAAGGAGTCCACATCCAATCATTTGCCTGTCCCGCGGGAACATACCAGGATGTGGAAAATGCGGCTGAATCGGTGGTATTGTTTGAAAAATCTTCCCTTCGTTCCCAAGCTTCATTTACATAAGCTACTGCAGGGTCGGGTGTGCGGTTGTCTACATTACGCAATAAAAATCCAGGTGCAAAGTTGTAATTTCCGGGTCCGCCGGAAGTAGTACCTGAGATAAAATCAAAAGTTTGATTGAACAATACCTGTGCATTTGAGCTCATTAGGGTACACATCAAACTGATACCGATAAAACTGAATTTTTTCATTTAAGGAGTGTTTATTTCGAGTAAAGATATTACAATAATTTTATGGCATCCAAGAAACCGTGAATATTGGCTCGCTAAAGCGAAATGTAGAGCGTTTTTAACTCTCCTTTTCGTTTGATTTCCAGCGTGGTAGTTTCTCCGTTTTTGAATTTGCCCAACGCCTCTATGTAGCTTTTCATATCCCGGATGGGATATTCCCCCAATCGGATAAGCACATCGCCGGCCTGTACGCCCGCTTTTTGTGCGGGCTTTCCTTCACTCACCCCGTCTGCTTTTACGCCTTCGCCCTCATACAGGTAATCGGGCACTATGCCCAGGGTTACGCTGAATTTGGGCGCTTTTGTGCTTTCCGTTTCCTTGGTTTTTACAAAATCCAATTTCCCCTGCGGATCGAGCAGCGTAATCAGATCCACGATAAAATCGGCCACGCGGGCAATTCCTTCCATGTTTACTTTTTCGGCATCGTCGCCCGGTTTGTGATAATCGGCGTGGGTGCCCGTGAAAAAATGAAGTACCGGAATATTTTTCAGGTAGAACGAAGTATGGTCGGATGGGCCCGTTCCGCTTTCGGTAGTTTTAAAGGTCAGCCGGCCTCCCTTTACGGCATTCAGGTTATTGCCCCACATGGATGAAGTTCCCGCAGCATTGATCAGTATCCGGTCTTGTTCTAAGCGGCCTACCATGTCCAGATTGAGCATGTAATTCGCTTTGGCGGGGTCGAAAAGCGAGGATTTTACAAAATCGTTTGATCCCAGCAGACCCTTCTCTTCTGCGGAAAAAGCCACCAACACATAGTTGTTGTTTTTCGGTCCTTTTTTGGCCAGATATTTTCCCAATTCAATGAGTGCGGCTGTGCCCGAGGCATTGTCATCGGCCCCGTTATGTATCGCCTGGTCTCCTTTATGCAGTGAGCCTTCTCCGCCCCAGCCCAGGTGGTCGTAGTGGGCTCCGATGAAGACCTGGTAAGGGGCGCGGTTGTCAATGAATCCGATCACGTTTTTTCCGCTTCCCATCACCCGGTTTATTTTTACGGATATACTCACCCCGGTGGCGCTCCCGTTGCGCAGCATATCCGCGGCTTTTCCCGTGGCATAGAGACAGGGTATGCTTTCCGCTCTCACCGATTTGGAGAATTCTTTTCCGGGAGTTTCTATTTCGTTTTTTGTGTCTATGAAAATGACGGCTGCCGCTCCTGATTCAACGGCCTTTTTCACTTTGGCTTCCGGACTGGAATGCTTGATGTGGGCAGAGTGGGGATGTATTCCGTCCGGGCTGCCTAATTCGATGACGAAGATTTTTCCCTTCAGTGATTCGGCGTTGCTGTTTTGATAATCGTCGTAGCCTTTTTCGGGGTTGCTGATGCCGTAATTTAGATAAACAGCGCCGGAATACAGTTTCCCTTCGGCGGAGTAGGATAGGGGCCAAAAATCTGAATTCAGGGAATAGGGAGTTCCGTTGATGAGCAGTGCGCAGGAGGTATCCGCTTCTATGCGGTCCGTAAACCGAAATTCCCGGTACCAGCTTCCGTTTTCGCCACCCGGTCGTATATCGGTTTTCTTCCACCGGGATACGATGTAATCCGCTGCCATGGCCTCGCCGGCCGTACCGGGATAGCGGCCTTCCAATTTGTCGGAGGCCAGGAAAAAGACATGGTTTTTAATGGCCTTGATTTCTTTTTTTCCGAAGTATTGACCAAAACCATATCGACCGAAAACCAAAAGTATTGCCGATAAAAATAGTCGGATTCGCATGGCATTCATTTTTTTACGAAAGTACGGGATATGCCGGGGATGGAGAATACCTAATGATGGCGAATTTTAAGCCCGTAGGAAAACAAAAAAAGACCGACTCCAAGGCAAGGAGGCGGTCTTAAAACAGAATGAAATTAAAAATGCTTATTCTTCTTTGGGGTGGCGGAGCATCTGAATCATCCACCAAATCGTAAGGGCCGAAATGGCAAAAATCATAAACCAGTTGAAACGCATACCCAACCAGGTGAGTCCCTGAAAAGACCATTGAAAGAAGTCTGCCAAACCGTTAAATAACCAATCCATAACGTGAGATAAGTTTCAATTAGGCCTCAAATGTAAAAAGTTTCTTTGTGTTCAGGAAAAAGAACCAAAAAATTGCATCCCTGCATTCGGGCCTAATTTGTTTCTTTGTGCCCGGTGATGGTTGATGCGCTTCATAGAAATAAGGACCTTTCGGTAGTCGTTTCGCTGCTTCTGCTTTTGCTTTTCCGTGTGGAGCATTTTTTTGTCAGCGCTGTCGAAACCCAATCTTCGGGCCTCCTTTTTTCTTTGTTGCCTACCGAAACCTTGCCTCTTTTTTGGCAGGCCGCATTGAACATGCTTTTGTCTGCTGCGGTCATTTTGCTTTTTGATCAGCTGTTGATTCAGTTTAATCTGGGCACCGGCATTTCCGGTTTGCCGGTATTTTTTTTCACGCTGTTTCTGGGTTTGCACCCTTCGTTCGGAAGTCTTTCCGGCGCCCTTTTCGGAATGCTGTTTGTTGTGTTGGCTTTCCGTGCCCTGTTGACCAATTTTTCGGAACAGAAAGGGCAGATCAACGCCTATGTGTTTGGTTTTCTTATGGGACTGAGCGTACTTTTTTACGCGCCTTTTTTAGCGCTCCTTCCGTTTTCGGTGGCGGCTCTTTTTATCATGAAACCCGCTACGCGCAAAGAATTTTTTGCCCTGCTTTTTGGTCTGGGTATGCCCGCGGGTCTTACTTTTTGGATTTTTTTTCTCTTGGGTTATCATCGCTATGTGTGGCCCTATCCCGGTTATGCAGACCTTCACGACTTTTTTCGACCTGTTCGTTTTTATGTTGCTTTTTGGGTTTTTTGCGGCCTGGTATTCATTCTTTTCGGGGCGGCTTTTTTGGGAATGCTACGGCAGCTGCCTACGCTGAAAATCGTTACCCGGCGGTTTTATTCCGTGTTGATGTTGTTGCCGCTGTTCCTTTTTTTGGCAGCACCTCTGTCTACCCTGGCCTCCGCATTGGTTTTTTTGCCTGCTGCGTTTGCCTTTTCGGTGTTGATGAGCCATTTTATGCCGGGCCTTAAAAATCCTGGTATCGTGCGGTTGGTGATGGCGGCGTTGGTGATCGTCATCCTGTTGGGCCGTTTTCACTATTATTTTGGCGATGCATTTACGTTTAAATTGGTAAATTAGCCGTCTCAAAATCCCATCAAAAACATGAAGTTTGGTGTCATTACGTTTCCCGGTTCCAATTGCGACCACGATTTGTTGTATTGTCTGGAAAAAATTTCGGGAAGGAAACCGGTGAATTTATGGCATAAAGACCAGGATTTGCAGGGCTGCGACATGGTATTCTGTCCCGGAGGATTTTCCTACGGTGATTATTTGCGCTCGGGCGCCATCGCGCGCTTTTCGCCCATCATGAAGGAGGTGATGGCTTTCGCGGCCAAGGGTGGATATGTGATGGGTATCTGCAACGGGTTTCAGATTCTTACCGAGGCGGGCTTGCTGGAGGGCGCTTTGCTGCACAACAATTCCCGTCAGTTTATCTGTAAGAATGTGTTTCTGCGCACGGAAACGTCTGATTCATTGGTGACACGCGGAATAGAGCGGGGAACCGTATTAAAAATACCCATTGCCCATGGAGAGGGCAAGTTTTTCTGTGATGCGGATACCCTGAAGCGTTTGCAGGATGAGGACCGTGTTTTGTTCCGTTACTGCGACGAGCATGGCGTGAGTACGCCCGAGTCGAACCCGAACGGAGCTTTGGATCATATTGCGGGCATTGCCAATCAGGGTCGTAATGTATTTGGGATGATGCCACATCCGGAGCGCGCCTGGGCCGATTATCTCTCCAATACCGACGGACGTGCCCTCTTTGAGAGCATCCTGATGGAAGTAATGGCCTGAGGGCCGAATTGATTTGTATCCTGGTCTAACTGGCATCAGGTTTATTTGCAGATCATTTTTTAAATACATTCCTAAAGCAATTTGTAATTACAAGCCGTTTATTTGGCGTTCCTGGTTCTGGGAGTTTCTTCAAGAAAAACGGTGCAGTTTGTGTGTGTATTTTCACAAAAAAAAGCGTCTGTTTTTACAGACGCTTTTTTCTACGTGCACCCGAAGGGACTCGAACCCCTATCACAAGAACCGGAATCTTGCATTCTATCCGTTGAACTACGGGTGCGGAGCGTGCAAAGGTAATCATTTCGCTAAAACCGCCGCAAGCCGCCCCAAATTCCCCAAGCCCGCCCCCGCGCGACTCTCCCGTTTTTTTGGCCGGAGTCCGAATATATGGCGCAAGAATCCGTTATTTGCAATACCATTTTGTATGAAGTCTTTTTTCCTTCTCTTTTTTCTGGCAATTTGCCTAGTGCCTAAGGCCCAGACCGTGGGCACGGGTCGCTGGGACGTACACTTGCCTTATAACCGGGGGAACTCCGTGTGCGATGGCGGTGATAGAGTATTTGTCGGCACCATCACGGGCGTATATGCCCTGGATAAAGCAAGCAAACGCATCACCCGTTACAGCACCGTAAACGGCCTCTCCGACGCGGGCGTTAATGCCGTGGGTTACTCGCCCGAAGCCCGCTGCCTGATTGTGGGCTATGCCAACGGAAACATGGATCTGATTAAGGACGAACGCACGGTAAACATCCGCGACCTGTTCAATTCTCCTGCCGTAAACGAAAAAACGATTAACCACATCGCCATCCGCGGAACGCGCGCCTATCTGGCCTGTAATTTTGGCATCGCCGTGGTTGATCTTGTGGCTGAAGAACTTCCCCAATACGTCATCTTCACTGACAACCAGGGCTTGGAATTGGCAGTAAACGACCTAGATTTCGCCGATGACGGCACTCTTCTCGCTGCCACGGCCGGTGGGTTGTTTTACTACACCGGCAATGGGGCCTTTCAGGATTTTGGTGCCTGGGTTCGCTATCCGGGCATTTTCATAGGTACCTATAATTCCGTGGTTAATCACGGAGGAACGTTGTATGCGTCTTATTCTCGTAAACTCAGCAACGGAATTGACAATCAGGATACCATTTACCGCTACGACGGCAGCACCTGGAAGGCCTGGGATTCGCTGCAGGGGCGCACCGTGCGAAGCCTGAATGTGGAAAACGGACGTATGGTGGTAGTCCTAGGTCCCGAAAGTGGCTTCTCGGCCACCGTGATCGTAAAAAATATCGACGGCAGTGACCATGCCCGCTTGAACGATGAGCTTCTTTTTCGCAGTGCGGGCGGATTTACCGATGCCAACGGGGAAACCTGGCTCTCGGATGGACAGTTCGGGGTGATGCGGGTATTTAATTTCGATAAGCGCGACTTTTTTTTCCCGAAAGGGCCATTTTCTCCATTTGCCTTCCGCCTCACCCATGATGGTAAACGTCTGTGGGTAGCCTCGGGTGGAACTACGCCCGGCTTTTCGCCGCTTTTTCGGGTAGATGGCGTGTTTTCCATGGATGATGAAGGAAACTGGAAACATTTTAACACGGAAAATCAGCCGCTCATGAACGTGGCGCCCGATTTCTTGCAAGTGGTTTCGCTGCAGGCGGCAGAGCCTGTTACGTTTGCTTCCTCGATGGGAGCAGGCCTGTTTGAAATTTCAGGGGAAACGGTAACCGCACGTTACGATTCGGCTACCACGGGAGGTGCCATTTCCCGTTCCGCGGGTGGAACATTCAGCGTGTCTTCCGTTTCAGTGGATGATAACGGGGCGGTTTGGGTGGTGATGAACAACACCGCGCGTCCGCTGGCCGTGCGCAGACCGGACGGCACCTGGAAATCCTTTTTTGTGCCCGGTGTGGGTAGCGGACAAGTGAATTACGTAAAGGCCCTTTCTAACGGTCATGTTTGGATTTCCGTGCGCGGTTCGGGCATTTATGCCATACGCCACGACAATTATTCGTCCATTTCGCAGGTGCGCAATATCAATACAAACATCGGTACGGGCTCCCTGCCTACGCCTTTCGTTACCTGCATCACGGAGGAAAAAGATGGCGAGGTGTGGGTGGGCACCGAAAACGGATTCATCATTTTCTACAATCCCGGTTCCGTATTTTCCAACACGGCATTCAACGGCATTCAGCCCGTGGTAAAGGCTGCCGACGGTAACAATGAAAAATTGCTGGACGGCGTTTTCGTCCGCGACATTACGGTGGATGGCGGTAACCGCAAATGGATGGCCACTTTCGGAGCAGGTGCTTACCTCATTTCCGAGGA
>CAYYRB010000052.1:16556-17728 GCA_964473995.1 uncultured Candidatus Competibacteraceae bacterium
AAAATTACCGACATCAGCGGGCAGGTGATTTACCAAACGCGCTCCAACGGCGGTACGGCCATTTGGCCTGGAACGGGATTCAACGGGAGTCGAGCACAGACCGGGGTCTACCTTGTTTTCGCTGCCAATGCGGATGGTTCGGAACGGGAAGTCACCCGCATTCTCGTTATCAACTGATGGCCTTATGAAAACGGTTTGTTCGGGCTTTGTGGTCAGAACCTTTCCCTTTGGTGATTCTGGCCTTATCGTGAAAATGCTGGCCTATTCGGGACGCTTTTATTCCTTTTTGGTCAGGGGTGCCAGGCGCAAGGGAAAACAGGCCCAATCGGTGTTTTTTTCGCCCATGGCTCATATACAGATCAGCTTTTCCGAAAGGGAGAACAAAACTTTGTTCACGGCTCAGTCGGTGAGTTCAGATCCGCTTTTTGCCACCATTCAGCATGATCTGGAAAAAACCTCCGTGTGCATGTATTGGGCTGAAGCCTTGTACCGTCTGCATCCCGAGGAACAGAGCGATGAGGCATTATACCAAACGGTAACACGTTTTATGCATCTATTGGATGAGGGTACCGAGCTGCGGCATCTTCCCCAGGCATTTTTATGTTCGCTCGTAGGGTTGATGGGCGTTTCACCTCAGGGAACCTATACTGCGGAAACGCCCTGTTTTTCCATTCCCTTGCACGCTTTTTGTGCGGACGGGTTTACCGATCCGGCGCATACTCTGTCGGGCTCGGAGGCGGAGTATGTTTCCGCCCTGTTTCAAGGTCTTCCTTTACAGGCTGAATACACGCGCGAGGTAAGGCGTATGGTGCGCAGGCGGTTGGAGGAGTATCTCCGTCTTCATGTGAATGCGCAGTTTTTTCCCGTTTCGGGTGAGGTGTTGGAAACCGTGTTTGATTAGCGCCTCAGAATCGGCTCACGATGTGTTTTACGGTTTGGATGTAAGAACCTGGAAATAAATTCACGTGTACCAGCAGTGGATACAGGTTGCAGATGTCAAACCGCTTTTCAAAACCGGGCGCGAGGGGAAAGGCCTCCATGTAGCTCTCGTAGAATTCCGCATCAAATCCTCCGAAAAGACGAGTCATGGCCAAATCCATTTCTCGGCAACCGTAATACACGGCGGGGTCGAATATGGCAGGCTCTCCCTGCATGGTGCACATGAAGTTGCC
>CAYYRB010000053.1:0-17065 GCA_964473995.1 uncultured Candidatus Competibacteraceae bacterium
AGCAGTGCGTAGCACATGATCGGGTTTAAGTTTTTCTTTTGCAAAAAAGTAAAGCTTAAATTCCTTTTTAAATTTAGGTAATTGAATAAAACAAAGTAAACTTCCACAAAAAGTCAAAACCATGGCAAAAGAAAAATTCGAAAGAACCAAACCGCACGTGAACATCGGTACGATCGGTCACGTGGATCACGGAAAAACGACCCTCACCGCAGGTATCACCAAAGTGCTTGCTGAAAAAGGGTTGGCTCAAATGAGAGATTTCTCTTCAATTGACAACGCTCCTGAGGAAAAAGAGCGTGGTATTACCATTAACACGTCGCACGTTGAATATGAAACTGCGGCCCGTCACTACGCTCACGTGGACTGTCCGGGTCACGCTGACTATGTGAAAAACATGGTTACGGGTGCTGCCCAGATGGACGGAGCTATCCTCGTAGTGGCTTCTACAGACGGACCTATGCCCCAGACCCGTGAGCACATCCTGCTCGCCCGTCAGGTAGGTGTACCCCGTATCGTGGTGTTCATGAACAAAGTGGATATGGTTGACGATCCTGAACTTTTGGATCTCGTAGAAATGGAAATCCGCGAGTTGTTGAGTTTCTATCAATTCGACGGTGACAATACCCCTATCGTACGCGGTTCAGCTCTCGGAGCTCTTAACGGCGAAGAGAAATGGGTTAAAACCGTTGAAGAATTGATGGATGCCGTTGATACTTACATTCCGCTTCCTCCACGTGATATCGATAAGCCTTTCCTTATGCCTGTTGAAGACGTGTTCACGATCACAGGTCGCGGAACCGTAGCTACCGGCCGTATCGAAACCGGCATCATCAACGTAGGTGATGAGGTGGAAATCATCGGTATGCAGGATGATAAAATGAAATCTACCTGTACGGGAGTTGAAATGTTCCGTAAACTTCTCGATAAAGGAGAAGCAGGTGATAACGTAGGTATCCTGTTGCGTGGTATCGATAAGAAAGATATCCGTCGCGGTATGGTTATCGCCAAGCCGGGTTCTATCACTCCTCACACTGAATTCAAAGCTGAGGTGTACATCCTGAAAAAAGAAGAAGGCGGTCGCCACACTCCGTTCCACAATAAATACCGTCCTCAATTCTACCTGCGTACCACTGACGTAACAGGAGAAATTGAACTCGGTGACGGACGTGAAATGGTTATGCCTGGTGATAACGTAACCATTACGGTAAAACTGATCGTTCCCGTAGCTATGGATAAAGGTCTCCGTTTCGCGATCCGCGAAGGTGGCCGTACCGTAGGTGCCGGTCAAGTTACCGAGATTCTTAAATAAATAGATTCAACTTGGGCAAAGTAAGATGTGTCATCCTCAAAATGACGCATCTTACTTACCTGTTTACGGGCATAGTTCAATGGTAGAATAGCGGTCTCCAAAACCGTTGATCTAGGTTCGAATCCTGGTGCCCGTGCAAAGAAAAAAGATATGTTGAAATTGAAGGAATATATAAACGAAAGCTTCAGCGAGTTGGTCAATAAGGTTACCTGGCCCACATGGTCTGAGTTGGCATCAAGTTCCATTTTGGTACTGATTTCTTCGCTCCTGATTGCGGGGGTAATTTTCGGAATAGATTCCTTCTTCAGCTGGGGAATGACAAATCTTTACAAATCGCTATTTTAAGCCAAGCCCATATGAGTGATATCCTAAAAAAATGGTATGTGGTGAGGGCCATAAGCGGTCAGGAGAAGAAGATTCGGGATTACATCGAATTGGAAGTACGCCGAAATAAGATGCAGGATCTGGTTTCCCAGATTTTGGTTCCCATCGAAAAGGTATATCAGATCCGCAACGGTAAAAAAACGATAAAAGAAAGAAGTTTATACCCGGGTTACATTCTTTTGGAAGCTGCTTTGGTGGGTGAGCTTCCCCACGTAATTAAAAATGTTACCGGCGTAATCAATTTTTTGGGTGCGGAAAAAGGGGGAAATCCCGTTCCTCTGCGTCCTACCGAATTGAACCGGATTTTGGGTAAAATGGATGAGATGGCCGAAACTACCGAGGAAATCAATATTCCTTATGTAGTGGGTGAGTCGGTAAAAGTAGTTGACGGACCTTTCAATAATTTCAGCGGAATCATTGAAGAGATTAACGAGGAGAAGAAAAAGCTGAAAGTGATGGTAAAAATCTTCGGTCGTAAAACACCGGTAGAACTAAACTATCTGCAAGTAGAAAAAGAAGGATAATAAACAGGTTAATATAAACAACACATAAAATGGCCAAGCAAGTTGCTGCAATGATTAAGTTGCAAATTAAGGGAGGCGCCGCGAATCCTTCGCCGCCGGTCGGACCTGCTCTTGGTGCCAAAGGTGTTAACATCATGGAGTTCTGTAAGCAGTTTAATGCCAGAACCCAGGACAAGGCCGGTAAGGTTTGCCCCGTTTTAATAACGGTTTATGCAGACAAATCTTTCGACTTTGTGGTGAAAACTCCTCCGGCAGGCGTGTTGATCAAGGAAGCCATTAAATTACAGAAGGGCTCTCCTGAATCAAATCGCAAGAAAGTAGGTTCGATCACGTGGGACAAGATTCGTGCGATTGCCGAAGAAAAAATGCCCGATTTAAATTGCTTTACCGTGGAGTCTGCCATGAAAATGGTGGCCGGAACGGCTCGAAGCATGGGCGTAACCGTGGAAGGCGAACCGCCTTTTGCTAAAAATTAACGGAGGAGGTAAGTATGGCAAAAGTATCAAAAAACAGAAAAAAAGCCTTGGCTCTTGTAGACAAGAACAAGACTTATGAATTGGCTGAAGCTGCTGAACTTCTCAAAAAACTCACGTTCGCTAAGTTTGACGAGTCCGTGGATCTCAATGTCCGTTTGGGTGTTGATCCCCGTAAGGCCGATCAGATGGTGCGCGGGTCGGTAAAACTACCTCACGGTATCGGTAAAAGTGTTCGGGTATTGGTACTCTGTACTCCCGACAAAGAAGCCGAAGCCACCGAGGCAGGTGCTGATTTTGTGGGTCTGGACGACTACATCGAAAAAATCAAACAAGGTTGGACCGATGTGGACGTAATTGTATGTACCCCCAACGTAATGGGTAAAGTGGGAGCCTTGGGTAGAATCCTCGGTCCCCGTGGTTTGATGCCGAATCCCAAAACCGGAACGGTAACCCTGGAGGTTGGTAAAGCCGTAACTGAAACGAAAGCGGGTAAAATCGATTTTAAAGTGGATAAAACGGGTATCGTGCACAGCTCGGTAGGTCGTGTTTCCTTCGATGCGGACAAAATCGCCGACAACGCGAAAGAATTTTTGTCTACCATCGTCAAATTGAAACCGTCCACGGCAAAAGGTACCTATGTGAAGAGTGTTCACATTTCCACCACGATGAGCCCCGGTATTCGTTTGGATTCATCTAAGTTTAACATGTAACGGATAAGGAGGAACAAGTCATGACAAGAGAAGAAAAAAAGGCGATCATTGACGATCTCACCGTTGCACTGAAAAGCTCGGGAATTGTTTACATGGCCAACCCTGAGGGGATGACCGTAGAAAAGTCGAATCTGCTGCGCAGAAAATGTTTTGAGAAAAACATCTCCTTCCGCGTAGTGAAGAACACGCTCCTACGCAAAGCTATGGAGGCGTCCGAAAAGGATTTCTCTCCGGTGTTTTCCGAGCTGAAGGGAACTACGGCAATTTTCACCAGTGATGTGCCTAACGGGCCAGCCAAGCTGATTAAGGATTTTCAAAAGACCACTGACAAATTGGTGTTCAAAGCAGCCTATGTAAACGAGGATTGCTACGTAGGATCCAATCAGCTGGAAAGTCTGGTTAACATCAAAACACGTGATGAGTTGATCGCGGATGTAGTTTACATGCTGCAATCACCCATCAGAAATGTACTTAGCGCTCTTCAGGCCAATGGCGATCAAGGGGTTGCGGGCTTGGTGAAAGCTTTGGAAGAAAGAAACAAATAATAAAAAAAACAAAAGGTTATTCAACATTTTCAATTTCAATTTTAAATCAAAACAAAATGGCAGACGTTAAAAATTTAGCAGAACAACTGGTTGGCTTAACGGTAAAAGAAGTTAAGGAACTTGCTGATATTTTAGAAAATGAGTACGGTATCAAGCCGGCTGCAGCTGCAGCGGTAATGGTAGCCGGAGGCGGTGCAGCCGGAGGCGGTGAAGCCGTAGAAGAAAAAACATCTTTTGATGTGATTCTGAAAAACGGCGGTGCCAACAAGTTGGCTGTTGTTAAGCTTGTGAAAGACCTTACCGGTTTAGGTCTTAAAGAAGCCAAAGATCTCGTTGACGGAGCTCCGAAACCTGTGAAAGAAGGCGTAAGCAAAGAAGAAGCTGAGTCTGTTAAATCACAGTTGACTGAGGCCGGTGCAGAGGTTGAGGTTAAGTAATATAAAGATTTTCATATCTTTTCGGTTAGGCTTCTACCCAATTTTGGGTAGAAGTCTTTACCCGTTTACGGGGGTTCATTTTTGATTTATAACTTTAATACGTTTTATCTTGGCTCAAGCGACAGAAAATAAAAGGATCAGTTTTGCTAAGGCGAAACACGTGGTGGATCATCCGGACTTTCTGGATATTCAGCTGCAATCTTTCCGCGATTTTTTCCAGTTGGAAACCACACCGGAAAACAGGACCAACGAAGGCCTTTTTGCCGTATTTGCCGAAAACTTTCCCATAACCGATTCACGCAATCAGTTTGTGTTGGAGTTTTTGGACTATTTCGTTGATCCGCCGCGTTACTCCATCGATGAATGCATCGAGCGCGGACTTACTTACAGTGTGCCTCTTAAGGCAAAGCTGAAATTGTACTGTACCGATCCCGAGCACGAAGATTTTGAAACCATCGTACAGGATGTGTATTTGGGTACCATTCCCTACATGACCCCCAAAGGAACTTTCGTAATCAACGGAGCCGAAAGGGTAGTCGTTTCTCAGTTGCACCGCTCTCCCGGAGTGTTTTTCGGGCAAAGCCGTCACGCGAATGGAACCAAGCTGTACTCAGCCCGGGTTATCCCTTTCAAAGGTTCCTGGATTGAATTTGCGACGGACATCAATAACGTGATGTATGCTTACATTGACCGGAAGAAAAAGCTGCCCGTAACCACGCTCCTGCGTGCCATCGGTTTTGAGTCGGATAAAGATATCCTTGAAATTTTCAACCTCGCAGACGAAATCAAGGTAAACAAGGCAAACCTTAAAAAGCTTCAGGGCCGTAAACTGGCCGCCCGTGTTCTCCGCACCTGGGTGGAAGATTTCGTGGATGAAGATACCGGTGAACAACTTTCCATCAAACGGAGTGAAGTACTCCTGGAACGCGAAACGATTCTTGAGAAAGATCATTTGGATATGATCTTGGAGTCAGGCGAGAAAACCATCATTCTGCACAAGGAAGATGTAAACTCCGCCGATTATGAGATCATCTACAATACGCTGCAAAAAGATACTACCAACTCCGAAGTAGAGGCCGTGGAATACATCTATCGCGTTCTGCGTAACGCCGAACCGCCCGATGAAGAAACTGCCCGCGGCGTTCTGGAGAAATTGTTCTTCTCCGATAAGCGTTATGATCTAGGTGAAGTAGGCCGTTTCCGTATCAACCGGAAATTGAACCTGAATTTCCCCATGGAAACGCGTATCCTTACCAAGGACGACATTATTTCAATCATTAAATATTTGATTCAGTTGATTAATTCACGTGCCAACGTGGATGATATTGATCACCTGAGTAACCGTAGGGTGCGCACCGTAGGTGAGCAGCTTTACAACCAATTCGGTGTGGGATTGGCCCGTATGGCCAGAACTATCCGTGAGCGTATGAACGTACGCGACAATGAGGTGTTTACCCCCATTGATTTGATTAATGCCAAGACGTTGTCTTCGGTGATTAACTCATTCTTTGGAACCAATCAGCTTTCACAGTTCATGGACCAGACCAACCCGCTGGCTGAGATTACGCACAAGCGTCGTCTTTCGGCTCTCGGGCCCGGCGGTCTATCCAGGGAGCGCGCCGGATTTGAGGTGCGTGACGTACACTACACACACTATGGACGTTTGTGTACCATTGAAACTCCTGAAGGACCGAACATCGGTTTGATTTCCTCGCTTTGCGTTTATGCCAAAATAAACCGCCTCGGATTCATTGAAACTCCCTACCGTAAGGTAGAAAACGGGGTGGTGAAACTGAATGAAGAGCCGGTATATTTTTCTGCTGAAGAAGAAGAGGCATCTACCATAGCCCAGGCAAACGCTCCGGTGAATAATAAAGGTCACTTCGAAAGCCAGCGGATTAAAGCGCGTTTTGAAGCGGATTATCCGGTGACCGATCCTTCCAATATTCAGTTGATGGACGTTGCTCCTAACCAGATTGCTTCCATCGCAGCCTCGTTGATTCCATTTTTGGAACACGATGACGCGAACCGGGCGCTCATGGGTTCAAACATGATGCGTCAGGCCGTTCCGCTGTTGAAGCCTCAGGCTCCAATCGTGGGTACAGGCTTGGAGGAGCGCGTGGCAAGGGATTCACGTCTGTTGTTGAATGCCGAGTTTGACGGGGTGGTGGAAGCGGTAGACTCCCGCACCATCACCATCCGCTATACCCGTGATGAAACGGAAAAACTGGTAAGTTTTGAGGATGATACGAAATCCTACAACTTGATCAAATTCCGCAAAACAAACCAAAGTACAACCACTACGCTTCGTCCCATCGTGAAGAAGGGGCAGAAAGTGAAAAAAGGACAGGTGCTTTGCGAGGGATTTGCTACCGAAGACGGTGAGTTGGCCCTTGGTCAAAACCTTCAGGTGGCTTTCATGCCATGGAAAGGATACAACTTTGAGGATGCCATCGTAATATCTGAAAAAATCGTTTCTGATGACATGTTCACTTCCATCCATATTGATGAGTTCATCATGGAGGTGCGCGATACCAAAATGGGACTCGAAGAGTTGACGGCTGACATTCCGAACGTAAGTGAGGAGGCCACCCGCGATTTGGACGAGAACGGAATCATACGCATCGGCGCCGAAGTGAAACCGGGTGATATCCTCATCGGAAAGATTACTCCCAAAGGGGAGTCTGATCCTTCGCCTGAGGAAAAGCTACTCCGTGCCATCTTCGGTGATAAAGCCGGCGATGTGAAGGATGCTTCCATGAAAGCTCCACCGTCCATGTTCGGTGTAGTGATCGATAAAAAACTGTTTTCACGTGCTGTAAAAGATAAGCGGGCTAAAGCTGAAGAGAAAAAAGAACTTGAGCTGCTCGAAAAAGAGTACGACAAGTTGTTTGGCGAGCTGAAAGAGAAACTGCTCCAAAAACTGTCTGTGATTCTGGAGGGTAAAACGTCTAACGGTGTATTTACACTCATTCGTGAGGAAATGGTGAAAAAGGGTGTTAAGTTTACCCGTAAAACCTTGGAGAAACTCAACTTTATTGAGTTGAATCCTTCTGATTGGACGAAGGAAGCGGATGTGAACAATCTCATCAAACTCCTTCTTCATAATTACTCGATTAAGTACAACGATTTGTTCGGTGTATTCAAGCGCAAGAAATACAACATTATGGTGGGTGATGAGTTGCCTTCCGGAATTGTACAATTGGCGAAAGTGTACATCGCACAAAAACGGAAACTCAAGGTGGGTGATAAGTTGGCCGGTCGTCACGGGAATAAAGGAATCGTTGCACGAATCGTTCGTGCCGAGGACATGCCATTCCTGGAAGACGGAACTCCGGTAGACATCGTACTCAACCCGCTGGGTGTACCTTCCCGAATGAACCTCGGTCAGATATACGAATCTATTTTGGCCTGGGCCGGATCTAAACTCGGTGTGAAATTTGCCACTCCGATTTTTGACGGGGCCAGTCTGGATGAGATCAACGATTACATGGAGAAAGCAGGTCTTCCCGAATATGGAAAATCATACCTGTATGACGGTGGTACCGGAGAGCGTTTCGACCAGCCGGCAACGGTGGGCATTATCTACATGTTGAAACTTTCACACATGGTGGATGATAAAATGCACGCACGTTCCATCGGACCCTACTCGCTCATCACGCAGCAGCCGCTCGGAGGTAAGGCACAGTTCGGGGGTCAGCGTTTCGGTGAGATGGAGGTTTGGGCACTTGAAGCGTTCGGTGCTGCCAACATCCTGCAGGAAATTCTGACGGTGAAATCTGACGATGTTATGGGCCGAGCCCGTGCATACGAGGCTATCGTGAAGGGAGAAAATATGCCGAGACCGGGAATTCCCGAATCATTCAACGTATTGTTGCATGAGTTGAGAGGACTCGGTTTAAAAGTATCTCTTGAGTAATTTATTGATTTAACAATTTAACTTCAAATAAAGCCCATGGCAATTAAAAAAGAAGTAAAACCCGAAAGCGATTTCTCGAAAATTGTGATTTCGTTGGCCTCTCCCGAAAATATTCTGGATCGTTCCAGCGGGGAGGTACTTAAGCCGGAAACCATCAATTACCGTACCTACAAGCCGGAGCGCGACGGGCTTTTCTGTGAGCGTATTTTCGGGCCCGTGAAGGATTGGCAGTGCGCCTGCGGTAAGTATAAAGGAATCCGCTACAAAGGAATTGTCTGCGACCGGTGCGGGGTGGAAGTGACCGAAAAGAAAGTTCGTCGTGAACGTTCAGGCCATATTTCCCTCGTGGTTCCCGTGGCGCATATCTGGTATTTCCGTTCTCTGCCCAACAAAATCGGTCTTTTGCTGGGTCAGCCTACCAAAAAGCTCGAGGCCATTATTTACTATGAGCGGTATGTGGTTATACAGCCCGGTATTTTGGCTGATAGCGTAAACGTGGGTGATTTCCTCTCTGAGGAAGAGTACATGGATCTTTTGGAAAAACTGCCGAAAGAAAACCAATACCTCGATGATCAGGATCCCAACAAATTTGTGGCTAAAATGGGAGGGGATGCCCTCTATGAGATGCTGCGCCGTTTGGATTTGGATCAGTTGTCTTTTCAATTGCGCGATCAGGCACACAGAGAAACTTCCCAGCAGCGTAAGGCTGAAGCGCTTAAGCGTCTGCAGGTGGTAGAAGCTTTCCGCGAAGCAAACGGAAGAAAAGAAAACCGTCCCGAGTGGATGATCATTAAAGTGATTCCAGTTACTCCTCCCGAGCTTCGTCCTTTGGTTCCGCTCGATGGAGGCCGCTTTGCCACATCGGATTTGAACGATCTTTACCGTCGGGTAATTATCCGCAACAACCGTCTGAAGAGACTCATCGAAATTAAGGCACCTGATGTGATTCTGCGCAACGAAAAGCGGATGCTTCAGGAAGCCGTTGACTCTCTCTTTGATAATTCACGGAAGTCTTCTGCCATTAAAACGGATGCCAACCGTCCGCTTAAATCCCTTTCGGACAGTCTGAAAGGAAAACAGGGACGTTTCCGTCAGAACCTGCTCGGTAAACGTGTGGATTATTCTGCCCGTTCCGTAATTGTTGTAGGCCCTGAATTGAAATTGCATGAATGCGGTCTTCCCAAAGACATGGCGGCGGAATTGTTCAAGCCGTTTATCATCCGTAAGTTGATTCAGCGCGGATTGGTAAAAACGGTTAAGTCGGCCAAGAAAATCGTAGATAGAAAAGACCCCGTAATTTGGGAAATTTTGGAGAATGTGTTGAAAGGACATCCCGTTCTTCTCAACAGGGCCCCCACACTTCACCGTTTGGGTATACAGGCTTTCCAGCCTAAATTAGTGGAAGGAAAAGCCATTCAGCTGCACCCGCTTGTATGTACGGCCTTCAACGCCGACTTCGACGGTGACCAGATGGCCGTGCACGTGCCACTCGGCAATGCAGCCATTCTCGAGGCTCAATTGCTCATGTTGGCTTCTCACAACATCCTCAATCCCGCAAACGGTTCGCCCATTACCATTCCTTCACAGGACATGGTACTCGGACTATATTACCTCACAAAAGGCAAGAGGTCTGTAGGTGATTTAAAAGTAAAAGGAGAGGGAATGAAATTCTATTCCCCCGAGGAGGTGATCATCGCGTACAACGAGAAGGTAGTGGATCTGCACGCCTTCATTCACGTGAAGGTAAATGTGAAAAACGAAAACGGCGAGCTGGAGAAAAAAATCATTGAAACTACGGTAGGGCGCGTCCTCTTCAACGAGGTAGTTCCCAAAAATCTGGGTTTCATTGATCAACTGCTCACCAAAAAATCACTCCGCGATATCATCGGTGATATTTACAAAGGTACTGACATCGCCACGGCTGCCAATTTCCTTGATGATATCAAGCAGCTCGGGTTCATGACGGCCTTCCGCGGCGGACTCTCTTTCAACCTGGGAGATGTAATCATCCCGGCGCAGAAAGAAGAGCTCATCGCCGATGCTCAGGCTCAAGTAGATGAAGTGATGAGCAATTATAACATGGGTTTCATCACCAACAATGAACGGTACAACCAAATCATTGATATCTGGACACACACCAACAGCAAGCTTACTTCCATTCTGATGAAACAGATCAGCGAGGATAAGCAAGGCTTCAATGCGGTGTACATGATGCTCGATTCGGGAGCCCGCGGTTCCAAAGAGCAGATTCGTCAGCTCAGCGGTATGCGTGGTTTGATGGCTAAACCGCAGAAATCAGGTGATGTGGGGAATGAAATTATCGAAAACCCCATCCTCTCCAACTTTAAGGAAGGTCTGTCCATCCTTGAGTACTTTATCTCTACCCACGGAGCCCGTAAAGGTCTTGCGGATACCGCCCTCAAAACGGCGGATGCCGGTTACCTTACCCGTAGGCTGGTGGACGTGGCCCAGGATGTCATCATCAATGAAGTGGATTGCGGAACGCTCCGCGGTCTTCAGATGACTGCCCTGAAAAACAACGAGGAAGTAGTGGAAAGTCTCTACGATCGTATCTTAGGCCGTGTTTCCGTGCATGATGTCATTCACCCCAATACGGGTGAAATTTTGGTGAATGCAGGAGATGAGATAAAAGAAGATGCCGCATCGCTCATTGAAAACTCACCCATTGAAATGGTGGAGATACGTTCCGTGCTTACCTGCGAAACCAAAAAAGGGGTTTGTGCCAAGTGCTACGGAAGAAATCTGGCCAACGGCCGTCTGGTGAATATCGGTGAAGCGGTAGGTGTAATTGCCGCCCAATCCATCGGTGAGCCAGGTACGCAGCTTACATTGCGTACCTTCCACGTGGGTGGTGTTGCCGGCGGTGCTTCTTCTCAGTCTAAAATTGAGGCCCGTTACGACGGTTTACTCGAGATTGATGAACTGCGCACCGTGACCAAAAAAGGAGCGGAAGATTCCGAAGAGGTAGTTATCGGTCGCTCTGCAGAAATGCGTATTGTAGACGGAAACACCAAAATGGTGCTTACCTCAGCCAATATTCCTTACGGAGCTAAGCTCTATAAAAAGGCGGGAGACAAGGTAAAGAAGGGAGATCTGATCTGCGATTGGGATCCTTACAACGCCGTGATTATTTCTGAGCTGGACGGTATTGTTCAGTTTGATAACATTGAAGACGGTGTTACCTATCGCGAGGAAGTGGATGAGCAAACCGGTATTACGGAAAAAGTAATCATTGAGCGCAGGGATAAAACCAAAAACCCGGCGATTCAGGTGATTGATTCCAAAACCAAAGAAGTTCTCCGCACCTATAACATTCCCGCAGGTTCACACGTGATTGTAGAAGACGGAAAGAAAATCAATTCAGGAACCATCCTGGTTAAAATTCCAAGGTCTTCCGGCAAAGTAGGGGATATCACGGGTGGTCTGCCACGGGTAACCGAATTGTTTGAAGCACGAAATCCTTCCAACCCGGCTACGGTTTCTGAAATTGACGGAATCGTTACCATGGGTAAAGTGAAGCGCGGTAACCGCGAGATCATGGTGGAGTCCAAAACCGGCGAACAGAAAAAATACCTGGTTTCTTTGGCCAAGCATATTCTGGTGCAGGAAAACGACTTTATCAAAGCGGGTCAGCCGCTCACTGACGGTGCCATTACGCCTACCGACATCCTGAACATAAAAGGTCCAACCCAGGTGCAGGAGTATCTGGTGAATGAAATTCAGGAAGTTTACCGGATGCAGGGTGTGCGTATCAATGATAAGCACTACGAAGTAATCGTGCGCCAGATGATGAAGAAAGTGGAAATACAGGACTCCGGCGATACCATGTTCCTTGAAGGTCAGTTGGTGAATAAATTTGAATTTATGGAAACCAATGACAAGCTCTACGGAATGAAAGTGGTGGAAGATGCGGGGGATTCTGAAAACCTGAAACCGGGACAGATTGTTTCGGCCCGTCGTCTGCGCGACGAGAATTCCATGCTGAAGCGTAAAGACCTGAAACCGGTGCAATCCAGAGATGCGCTGCCCGCTACGGCTAGCCAGATTCTGCAGGGTATCACGAGGGCTTCACTTCAAACGGATTCCTGGATATCCGCCGCCTCCTTCCAAGAGACGACCAAAGTGCTGAATGAAGCCGCGGTTCGTGCCAAGGAAGATGGATTGGAAGGTCTCAAGGAAAACGTAATCGTGGGTCATTTGATTCCTGCGGGTACCGGTATCCGTGCCTACGAAAAAATCATCGTAGGTTCCAGGGAAGAAATGGAAGCCGCGCAGGTGGTTCCCGCAAAAGCCAAAAAAGAAAAAGCAATATCCTGATCGTGCTTTTTGTCTGAATAATTAAAAGGAAGGCCGGTAATTACCGGTCTTCCTTTTTTTATAGTTTTATGCCTTAGATTTTAATTTATTTTTTTATGGAAAACCAGGAGGAAAACCAACTGAGCATCGAGTTATCCGAAGAAATTGCGGAAGGTATTTACAGCAATCTGGCCATCATCACCCATTCCAATTCGGAGTTTGTGGTTGATTTTATTAAAGTAATGCCGGGTGTTCCCAAAGCGCGTGTAAAAAGTCGAATTATTTTAACTCCGCAACACGCCAAAAGATTGTTGATGGCGTTGGGCGAAAATGTGGCCAAATATGAATCGGTGCACGGGCTGATTAAAGAAGCCGACCCGGTTCCTCCCATTCCCATGAATTTTGGCGGACCGACCGCTCAGGCGTGATTTTTTTTAAAAATTTGGGATTCTATCACTAAATTATTTTATTTGCTCAATATTGTATCATAAAAACAAATCATAATCATGAAAAGAATTGTACTTTCTGCATCTGTACTGGCTGTTTCGGTTTCAGGTGTTTTCGCTCAAGGCGGTGATTTTACCGGACGCACGGATGCAAAATCTGCCAAAACCGGATTCTTTGCTCCTTACAATGATCTGCCTACTATTTTTGCTCCACAGCCTCAAGTGAGCATGGATAAAGATGGACCTACCACTTTTTACATCAGTTATGCTGAGTCCAATACAACGGATGATCAGACAGGAACGCTCGGTGGCGGCCGTTATCCCATGAATTCCGGTTATCTTCCAATTGATAGCGGTATTACCTCTGCCAGCGTTACCCTCCGTCCCTACATCGGTTTTTCTGATTATGCAGATATCTCCGGCAGCTACACGGAAGTGAATGCAACCGCACCTGGTGCCGTTTTGCGCGTAGATTCCATTACCATCGTCATCGGTCACAAAAATTCCAGCGGTCAGCCTAACCGCCTTTATGCGTCTTTAACCGGTGCACAAAATGGTAATTTCGGTACACTCGGACAACTTTCTTACCCCAATAACACCGTATATTTCCGTGATTCTATCGTTACCACGACTTCCCTTTCTCCCTCTGGAAGTCCCTTCGGTGCTAATTCTACCTACACATGGGATATGGCTCCGAATTATCAGCACACGTTGAGCACCGGGCACATCTGCATTAAATTTGACGGGTTCACAAACCCCGGAGATACATTGGCTATTACAGGATTGTATATGGAAGACGCCGG
The DNA here is from genome assembly GCA_964473995.1 of uncultured Candidatus Competibacteraceae bacterium. Classification (GTDB taxonomy): domain Bacteria; phylum Bacteroidota; class Bacteroidia; order CAIKAF01; family CAIKAF01; genus JAKRSD01. Next base: position 13,871 of record CAYYRB010000053.1, read on the forward strand.
TGAATTGCTTCCTCCGGCCATTTACAATTCATTTGCCCGCTTCTCTGATTCACCCGGAAGTATTTTTGTGCTCGGTATCAACTGGTATATCATTTCCAAGGTGACGTATACGAGTTTGGCCAATATCAGCAACTTGGACAACAATGGCTTTGCTATCCACAGCTTTATGCCCAATCCGGCCAATCAGTCTACCACACTCCGTTTCGAATTGAAAGAAGCCTCTGATGTGGCTTTCTATGTGACGGATATGACCGGTAAGCAAGTGGCCATGATTTCACTGCCCGGACAAAATGCCGGAACACAGAACTACGAATTGAATACCGCTGACTTCGCATCCGGTTTCTATAATGTAACCATGAAAGTAAACAACATGGTGCACACGCAGAAATTGAGCGTAGTTAAGTAATATTTTTCGCCTTCTTCCAAAGGGTTGCCAAAGATATTGGTAACCCTTTTTTTTGCTTTTGCTTTTTCTGCTTATGGTTGGTGTTCTCACCAACCATTTTTGCTTATGGTTTTCTGCTTATGGTTGGTGTTCTCACCAACCATTTTTGTATTTAACTTGTGGTTTTTGTATCAGTATTCCGGTTGCTGAAAACAACAACCGGGGACATAAAAATTGGCAACCTTTTTTTTTTAACTTCGCTTTCTTATATTTGTTGCGTCATAAAGTCCTTTAATCATGATTAAGAAGTTATCTAAAGCTATTCTCGCCCTCGTATTCTTTTATTATGCAGGCCTGAATGTTTCTTTCGCTCAATTGGTTATTCAAGGTCAGTCCTTTCTTCGAATGGCCAATACCACCACCTCTGATTCTCTTTTTCTTGTGGTGGGAAATCCTGCTCCCTCCGGTATTTCCGGAGCCGCTTCAGGGGGTATTATTTCGGATAGCCAAAGATCCTTGGTTCGTTGGTTGACGGGTTCTTCTTCGCAATCCGGTTACCGGGTACCTTTTGTTATTGACCAGGCAGGGGTGAAAGTCCCATTAAGCTTTGATATCAGTTCAGCCGGAGGCGCCGGAGGTTTTATTGACTGTGGTACCTACCCCACAACATCCGGAAACTTGCCGCTTCCCGCAGGAGTTACCCAATTGAATAACACCGTGTTTACTCCTGATAATACCGGCAATAAAGTGTACGACCGGTTTTGGATTGCCAATCGCAGGAATTTCAGCAGTCAGCTTCCGGGTTTGTCGATGAGTCTCGGCTATTCATCTTCTGAGTTTTCAGGAGGCATTGCATCTTCAGCCAGGCTGGCGGCTCAAACTTATGCATCTTCATCAAATACTTGGGAAGGTCCTGTGGGTAATGATGACCTGGCGGGAAATGTAACTCAGATTTCTGTTCCCGCAGGGAACAACACGCGTTACTTTACATTGGTTGAAGCCCAGAATGGATGGACGGGAGCCGTTTCCAATGTTTGGACGAATACCGGTAACTGGTCTAACGGGGTGGTACCGAATGCTACGCAGGAAGCACTTATTTTATCTTCAGCCACTACCATGCCCGTTATTTCAGGTATAAATCCGGTAGTCGGTTCCCTCACGGTTCAAAGCGGCGCAACCCTAAACATTGCTTCAAATTCATCATTGACTGTTAATGGTTTACTTACTAACAATGGTCAGGTTAATGTGCAGAATAACGGTGCTTTGGTTCAGGCTGTCGGTTCAAACCTTGCCGGAACGGGTACATTCTCCGTTTCTCGTGTATTACCTACCGCCAACCGTTTTCACTACATAGGATCCCCCGTAACCAACGTGGCCGTGAATGCTTTCGGCATCGTGCCCTCCGTGTTCAATGGAAACAACGGCAGCCAGCTTGTTCCTCAGTCCACTTGTAATCCGCTTTCATTAGAGGCCGGATCTCCCTGGGCTAATTTACTCGAGCTTCGTGAAAATGCCACCGTACTTTCTAACTGCTCGCAATCTCTGTGGCATGTGAAGTCTGCAGGAAACCTGACAGACGGTAGGGGTTATGCCGCCATGGCTTACGGGGCAAGTACCACCAACCTGCAGTTCAACGGTACCGTGAATAACGGTACGGTTTCCTACGCAGGACTAGGAAATTCAAACGGTACCATGACCGACCCGCTCTCCGGAACCATCACCCGAGGATGGCACATGGTTTCTAACCCGTATCCGAGCCCCATTACTTTCGGTCTTAATAATGCCGATTTGACTGCCATGAACTTTGATGCCCAGGTGCAGGTGTGGAATGCGGCAACCAATACATGGTCTCCTTCCGTTTCAAATGCCATTATTCCCGTAGGACAGGGTTTTCAGATTCGGAATTCGGGAAGTACACCTCGTACCTTTCAAACAACCAATGCCTTAAGAACGACAACATCCGCTACGTTTTTAAGCACTCCCTGGGATCAGTTCCTTACCGTTAATTTGGAATCAGGCAATCAAGCTATGCCAACTATCATTTTCTTTAATGAAGAAGCAACAGATGCTTATGATGGTCAGCTGGAAGCCAACCGACTCTTCGGCGGTGCCGAGGTTCCCGTAATCTACACTAAAATTAACGATACCGAGAAAATGGCATTCAACGGATATTCTCCCGCATTCACCGGAACCAAAACCGTTCCCATGGGAGTTTATGACGGCATGAATCCGGGTAATTTCACACTCCGTTTCCAGGATGTGATCACACTTCAAAACATGACGGTGACCTTGGAAGATACCAAATTGAATGCGTTCCAAAACGTTCAGGAAGGCTTTGAATATGCTTTCGCTACTGAAGCAGGGGATAATCAAGACAGGTTCAAAGTGCATTTTAACCTGATTGACAACAGTGGAATTGACAATCAGAACACCGGTGTATTCCAGCTCTTCCCCAATCCGGCAGAAGACAATATTCAGATTATTTTTTCGGATGCTAAAACGGGTTATACCATTCAATTGTATGACCTAAATGGCAAACGACTCAGCGCCCGCGAAATTCCTTCCGGAACTCCCAATGTAAACTTCTCCTTGGAAACTTTTGCTCCCGGTATGTATATGATGGAAGCCATCTCAGAAGATGGTGTGCGTAGTGTTAAAAAATTCATCAGGAAGTAGCCTTTCTGCTTCTTACTTACGTTTGATTTTTGTTTTTTATTTTTTGATTTCTTTTTGGTTTTAGTTTTTTAAGTCGGTCCTAGTTTTAGTTTTTTAATTTTTAGTATGAAAAAATTAGCCATTTTGATTTCGGC
>CAYYRB010000054.1:0-17062 GCA_964473995.1 uncultured Candidatus Competibacteraceae bacterium
GAATCAATACGATTTTAACGGTGATTCCGAGGCGCATGCTTCCGTATATCTGGATAAGCTTTGCGAAGGAGCGGGAAGTAAGTTGGTGTTGTACCCTAATCCAAACACGGGCATTGCCAGCCTTTCGGGCAGTCCGGCCGGTGTGGAATGGGAACTTACCGATTTACGCGGATCCGTGTTGGCCAAATTCCGTGCCGATGCCTCCGGACTGGTGGCTATACAATTCAACGGCGCGGCAGGCATGTATATCCTTAGAACAAGAGAGGGAGGCGAACCACGCTCAGTACTTTTTGTAAAGGAATAGTCTGAAAAAAGTTCTGTTCTTTCAGCGCGATTTTTCAAATAGAGACTACCCGTAACACGTCCTTTACCCGGCCTGCTTTGGCCATTGCGCTGTGTGCATCCGCGTCCAAAATAGTCACATGACCCATTTTGCGGTAGGGTTTGGTATGCGTTTTTCCGTACAGGTGCACATACACACCCGGAATGCGCATCACGTCTTCCAGCCCTTCATATACGGCGGGTCCGCTGTGGGCGGGGTCTCCCAGGAGATTTATCATCACGCTGGGCTGTACGATATTCGTGCAACCCAACGGTAAATTCATGATGCTGCGGAAATGCATGTCGTATTGGGAGCAGTAATTCCCTTCAATGGTTTGATGGCCGCTGTTGTGAGGGCGGGGCGCCACCTCATTTACCCATATTTCGCCTGCTTTGGTCAGAAACATTTCCACCGCCAGAATACCCACCATGCCCAGGGCTTCTATCACCTTCAGCGCCGTTTCCCGCACCTTTTGCTCTGTTTCTCCGGAGATATGGGCAGGGGAGACCAAAAATTCCACCATATTCGCCACCGGATGAAACACCATTTCCACCGCAGGGTACACGGCCGTTTCGCCCGCTTCATTCCGTGCTACGATGACCGAAAGCTCCTTCTCAAAATCCACGAATTCTTCCACCACACAAGGCCCATCGAACGCTGCCGCTAAATCTTCCTCCGTGCGGAGGGCCTTTACGCCGTAACCGTCGTAGCCGCCTTTGCGCAACTTTTGAAACACCGGAAGTTGTGTAATCTTCTGCCTTACTTCTGCCGCATTTTCGGCCAAAAAGAAGGGCCCCGTAGGAATTCCGTGTTCCGTGTAGAAAGCCTTTTGCGCTCCTTTATCTTTAATCAGTTCCAGAATATGCGGCTGCGGATACACTTTTTTGCCTTCCTTTTCCAGTTGGTGAAGGGCATCCGTGTTTACGTGTTCAAATTCTATGGTAACTATATCGCATGCCCGGCCAAAATCAAGTACGGTCTGGTAGTCATTAAAACTGCCCTGCACAAACTCAGGCGCGATAGGCGCACAGGGAGCATCCCCCGCGGGGTCCAGCACGCTCACCCGGGCATTGTAGTTATAACTTTCCTGCAGAAACATGCGGCCCAGTTGTCCGCCTCCCAAAATGCCTATGCGTCGGTTCAGTACACTCATGGCGCAAAGGTAATCAAGCCGTTCCGTATTCCCCATTCCTTTTTTATGGGGCGGCAGACACGCTTTTCACTGCAAGTCCTCATGCCGAGCGAAGCGTCGGCATTCCGGGCTTTTCGTTTCAATCGTTGCCGCGGGATTATTTGTTACAGTTCTGCTATTTTCGCCGTTTTGGTTACTTTTGCAGCCATTGTAAAAAACACGCATCTAAACACATCCGAATCATGAGCAAAATCAAGGTGGCCAATCCCGTTGTGGAACTCGACGGCGACGAAATGACCCGAATCATCTGGAAATTCATCAAGGATAAACTCATCCTTCCTTACCTCGAATTGGACATTAAGTACTACGACTTGGGCATGGAATACCGCGACGAAACCAACGATCAGGTTACCATTGATGCCGCCAATGCCATCAAACAATACGGTGTGGGCATTAAATGCGCCACCATCACGCCTGACGAAGCCCGCGTGCAGGAATTTGGTCTGAAACAGATGTGGAAATCGCCCAACGGAACCATCCGTAACATTCTGGACGGAACCGTTTTCCGTGAGCCTATCGTATGCAGCAACGTGCCCCGTTTGGTGCCTAACTGGACTGCGCCCATCTGCATAGGCCGCCACGCCTTCGGTGATCAGTACCGTGCCACCGATTTCGTAACCAAAGGAAAAGGAAAACTCACCGTAAAATTCGAAGGCGAAGACGGAACCGTACAGGAATTTGAAGTATTCAACTTCAAAGGCGACGGTGTGGCTCTTGCCATGTACAACACCGACGAGAGTATCCGCGGATTTGCCCATTCCTGCTTTAATCAGGCATTAAGCAAAGGATGGCCTTTGTATCTTTCTACCAAGAACACCATCCTCAAAAAATACGACGGACGTTTCAAAGATATTTTCCAGGAAATATACGAGCAGGATTACAAAGCCCGCTTTGAGGCTGCCGGCATCGTGTATGAGCACCGCCTCATTGACGACATGGTGGCTTCTGCCCTGAAATGGAACGGAAACTTTGTATGGGCCTGTAAAAACTACGACGGCGACGTTCAGTCCGACACCGTGGCCCAAGGTTTTGGCTCATTGGGTCTGATGACTTCTACGCTGGTTACCCCAGACGGAAAAGTGATGGAAGCCGAGGCCGCACACGGAACGGTTACCCGTCACTACCGCGATCACCAGAAAGGCAAACCCACATCCACCAATCCCATCGCATCTATTTTCGCATGGACCCGCGGACTCGAATTCCGTGGCAAACTCGACGGTAATCAGGAGCTCATCAACTTCTGCCAAACCTTGGAACGTGTGTGCGTGGAAACGGTGGAAAGCGGAAAAATGACCAAAGATTTGGCCGTATGCATCTACGGAAATAAAGTCAATCACGGAGAACATTATCTGTACACCGAAGAATTCCTTGAGGCGCTGGATACAAATCTGAAGGCAGCCCTGGCCATGTAATCGGAAAGTACTACCTATTTTAAGCCGTATTCTCTAGGGAATGCGGCTTTTTTTATTTCCCGGTGCGGGTGTTGCGAAACAAAAGTTATCTTTGCACCCTTAAAAGTTCTTTATCCTATTGCCCGGATGGCGGAATTGGTAGACGCGCTAGACTCAAAATCTGGTTCTCGCAAGGGAGTGGGGGTTCGAGTCCCTTTCCGGGCACATTGCAAAGCCTGACGTTTTTCGTCAGGCTTTTTTTTGGTAAAAGAGTTAGAAAAAGGGCCCCTACAGTTTAAATTTGAAATGTCCGTTTTGGGTTTAATCCTTCTTTACTTTGTCGTATGATTTTTGCGCTCACCGATGAATTGGTTTTTCCCGACCCGGAATTGGCCGAAGAGGACGGTCTGCTTGCCGTCGGAGGCGATCTGCGTCCCGAACGCCTGATATTGGCTTACCGGCAGGGCATTTTTCCCTGGTATTCGGAGGGCCAGCCCATTTTATGGTACGCCCCGCATAAGCGGTTTGTGTTGTTTCCCGAAAAGGTAAAAATCAGTCGTAGTATGCGGCAGTTTACGAAGAAGCCCGAAGTAACGATAAAGGCCGATTGCGCTTTTGAGAAAGTGATTGAGGCATGTTCGCGTATTCCGCGTGAAGGTCAGCATGGAACCTGGATCACCACCGATATGAAGCAGGCCTATATCCGTCTTCATCAAATGGGTATCGCCCGCAGCATCGAAACGTATGTGGATGGGAACTTGGCAGGCGGTTTGTATGGGGTACAAACGGGCCGGGTATTTTGCGGAGAAAGTATGTTTTCCGCAGTGCCTAACGCATCCAAGGCGGCCTTGATTTATTTATGCACGCAGTTTACCTATTCCCTCATCGATTGTCAGGTATATACAGAACATTTGGAGAGCATGGGTGCGGAGTTCATACCTTCCGCCCGGTACAAGGAATATTTAGCCGACATCGGATAATCCCGTTTTTTTTCGCACATCGGCCATCAGGTGTTCATGGCCTACGATTTCACCTGCCGTCACTACCGCCGAAATGGTCACTCCCGCGATGCCGTGCAGATTCATGTTCTGGCCTGTCATGAACAGGTTGGAAACTTTGGTACGGGGTGAAAATACCGCGACATAGGGATTACGCACATCTTTCAGTATGCCGTACATGCTTCCGTTCGGAGAGCCCAGATAATCGCGGTAGGAGAGTGGGGTAGAGGCATACACCGATTGAATTCCTGCTTTCAGTCCCGGTATTTTTTCTTCTGCCTGATTCAGTATGCGTGCAATTTTATCTTGCTTCCACATTTCATAATCCTCCCCGCGTGAATCGGAAAAATGCGGGTACGTGCGAAATGTGCCGCCCCATTTTTCCACTTCATCAAAGCGCATCAGCGTCATCAGGTTGATGCATTCCGCGTGGGTTTCGCCCGGTTTTCTTGAATAAAAAGCAGAGAAGGAAAGGGGCCAGTTTTTTTCGGCGTAAGAGGCGGCCTGCCATACTTCATCGGTGCTGTAGCCATACAGATTGTGGTTTTGGTACTGCACCGCTCCCGGCTTCAGGATGCAGTGGGCGGTAAAGGTGCCCAATGTATTGGGAAGGGCTTTGAGTCTGTTTTTATAGCTGCTGCGAACAAGGCCCTCCTCCAGCAGATCATAGAGCAAAACCGGATGAATGCCTCCCACGAAAATATCGGCTTCAAAACTATCTCCGTCAGCCGTGTGCGCTGTTTTCAGTATGCCGTCTTTTCCTTTCAGGGCAACCACCTCTTTGTAGTTGAGAAATTCGCCTCCGCGGTTTTTCAATTCATCCACCAAAAAGCGGGCTATGCGGGCACCTCCGGAGGGCAACCGCCACGCGCTTTGTATGTACGATGCGGTGGTCATGGCATGTACATATGCCGGGGTAGATTCCGGCCGGCCTTCGTAGAGCATGTGGTTTCCTGCCAGAACATGGCGCAAAAGGGGATCCGTCACAAAAGACTCAATCCAGGATTTCGCGCTTATCTGCATCCATTTATTTTCGGACGGGTTCACGAGTCCCGGCTCCATGCGGCACACCGGGAAGTAATCGGTGACTTCCTTCAGGGCGCGCACATAGCGCATCAGATTATCTTTTTCCTGCGGAAAGTAGTTTGCCAACGTCAGAGCAAAGCGCTCAAATCCCTGCGCAAAGGGGAAATTGCCTGATGGTAGCGAAACCAAATCAAAACAGGCTTCATCCAGTTTTTCCGGATGCAATTTATCGCCTATTCCCCAATAGCGGAAATAGGTACCGATGACCTCGTCAGGGCCCAGGCTTCCCAAATAATGTACTCCGGTATCGATGATGGTTTTATTCCGTGAAAAAATTTGCAGGGCGCCACCGGGCTGTCTGTTTTTTTCGAGCACGGTAACCTGATAGCCCTGTTCTGCGAGCATCACACCCACACCCAAACCGCCGAGTCCGCTTCCGATGATGACCGCTTTTTTTGTCTGCATAAATTACCGGAGCAGCGTTACGTGCCCCATCAGCGTTTTTTCAAGTCCGGTAAGGTCTTGGTAATTTATTTTCCACACATACACGCCCACGGGGCAAATCTTGTCTCGGTAAGTACCGTCCCAGCCGTAATTTTTATCCTCGGAGCGGAAGAGCAGTTCGCCCCAACGGTTGAAAATCATTATTTCGGCTCGGGCAATATCTCTTCCGAGACTCAGGAAAAAGTCGTTTAATCCGTTAACGTCGCCCGGGGTAAATACATTGGGTACCCAGATATCACCCGGAACGAATACGGTAACCGTATCGGAAAAACTGCAGTTATTGGAGTCGGTGAGGGTGAGGGTATAACCCTGGGTTTGCTCGGGTGTAACCGTGGGATTTGGGCATAATGCACAGGAAAGGTAGGTTGGCGGTGACCAAAGGTAATTTCCCGATCCGCCGGTGGCCGTGAGTGTTTCGCTTTCTCCGAATTCTACCACCAAATCGGGACCGGCACTGGGGTATTGGAGCGGAAACAAAAAAATCTGGACCGTATCGTAGGCGGTGCAGCCTATGCTGTCGGTGATCAGTACAGAATAATTGATGGAACTTTCGGGCGTGCAAACCGGAAATTGGGATGTAGGGTTGTTTAGGTAGGCCGAGGGACTCCAAAGGTAGGTTGCCCCGCCGCCGGCAAACAGAACGGCAGATTCTCCGGGGCAAAGCGTGGTATCCGGCCCGGCACTTGTGACTACGGTTTTTACGTTTACGATGATGGTGTCCAGATCAAACCCGCAACTGTTGGTTCCCGTGACGATATACGTGGTAGTGTCACCCGGAGATGCTGTCGGGTTTTGGGTATTCGGGTTATTGAGCCCAAACGGCGGCGACCAGCTGAAAAAACTGCCTCCCGTTGCCTGAAGTTGGGCGGATGATCCGTTGCAGATGGTTACGTCAGGCCCGGCATTTGCTGCAGGGAATATATCCACCTGAATACGCACGGAGTCTTGCAGGATGCAATTCTGCGGGCCGGTGACCGTTACGCTGTAAACCGTGGTTACTGAAGGATTGGCGGTAGGATTGGCTACGTTGGGATTGCTCAGGTTGGTTGGCGGCGTCCACTGATAGGTATTTCCGCCCGAGGCCGAAAGTACGGTAGAATTTCCCAGGCAGATGGTATCGTTCGGGCTTACCTGAATGGAAAAGTTGACCACGGGAACAACTACCTGTGCCGTATCGCTTCCGCATTGTTCGGAAACGATTACCGTGTAGGTGGTGGTGGCGGATGGAGAAACCGTGGGTGTAGGGGAGGTATTCTCTTCAGCAGGAAGACCGTTTGCCGGAAGCCAGAGATACGAGGTTCCTCCCGAGGCCGATAGGGTTACGGATTCGCCGGGGCAAATGGAGGATACCGACTCTGTTTGGGCTATGGGCGGAGGTATTACCGTAATTTCTGCGAATGCGGTATCTGAAGGAATGCAGGCTGCCTGCTGCGAGGCAATCAGCATCACGGTGTAGGTTCCCGGCGTGTTGTAGGTGTGTTCTGCATCATAGGTAACCGCGCCGCTTCCGTCGCCGAAAAACCATTGAAATTCGGTGCCGCCCGTACTTTCGTTGATGAAGATTACATTTTCGCCTACACAAACTTGCGGAGGAACGTCGGGCGCAATGATGGCGGTAAAATCCGAAACGTCAAATTTGATTAATGCCAGGTTGCAATTCGTAGATCCGTTGGTTTGGCTGAATGCTCCGGGCGTGGTAGGAACCTGACTGTTTCCGCCGCATCCCGCGCAAATGGCCTGGTAAACGATACCGTCCTTATCGAACCGGCTCGTGCCGCCATCCACGTGTTCGGGCGGTGAGCCTCCGAAATAGGTGGCATAATGCAGGGCCACGGCATTTTCCTTAAATACGATCAGGTAAAAATCGCTGCCGTTGGTAGAGGATTGGTAGGCGTTGGGCGTAAGCGGCATTCCGGAAACGTTTCCTCCCGAGGTATTCACGCTTCCGCCCCAACCGGAAATGTAGATGTAATTGCACACATCTACCAAAAAGGCGGACGGCACGATGTTAAATCCCTGTGCATTATTGGCACCGAAGCAGGTGGACATTATCGTGGAGGTAAGTCCCGGATTCATTTTGTGCAAGAATTGTCCGGTTCCGGCATTGGAAAACACCGTTCCTGTGGGGCCTGCCTGAATCGGGTAGCCTCCTATGCTTTGTCCCGTGGCATACACATTGTCTAAATCATCAATTTGTACAAAATAACATTGGTTGTATAGGGGCGTTCCTAAATAGGTGCAGGCAAGCAGGGAATTACCGGAAGCGTTCAGTCGCACCAGGTAGCCGTCTACGCTTCCTCCGGAGGTAGGTTTTACCACGCCTGCCGTGGTGGGTAAATCTGCGCTTTCCGTACCCCCGCAAAAATAAACTTCACCCGCAGAGTTGGTTTGTATTCCGTATCCGGCATCGTTTTGGTTGCCACCGAAGTAACTGCTGAACTGCAAGGCCGTCAGGTTGGGATTAAACCGGAAAACACAGGCATCTGTAGTTCCCCCGGCAAAGGCTGCCTGAAAAGGATTCAGTGTGGGGAAATTGATGCTGGCCGTAGTGCCCGTTCCCAAAATATTCCCCTGATTGTCGACGATGACTTCTCCCCGGAATTCATCTGCATAATTGAATTTTAAACCGGCACCCAGATTATGACCGTCGTTGTTGCTTCCTCCTATGTATGTTGCACCCAGAAGAGCGGTTCCCGCCGGGTTGAACTTAGCCACCGCCATGTCGCTTCCGTTGGTATAATTGGCCAGTCCTCCCCAATAACTCAGGGCGGGTCCTCCGTTGAAGGATGGATCATATGCACCGGCGGTTGTGGGAAAATCGGTGGAGCCGGAGTTGCCCAGAACTATCAGGTTGTTTTGATCGTCCACCACCATGGAATGCGGCATTTCCGGACCGTTACCGCCTAAAAAACTGGAAAACAGAAGCGCGCTTCCGTTGGCGTTGAATTTACTTACCGTGATATCTAATCCACCTCCGGCCAGGGAGGTTTGAAAAGCTCCCGGACTCAACGGATAGCCGAAACCGAATGTGATTCCCCCTGCATAACCGTTTCCTTCATTATCATATGTGGCGGTAAAGCCCCAATTGTCTGACGTGGCTCCTGTGAAGGTGGAGAAGATGAGCAAAGGGTCGATGATTAATTCACGGGTTTTGTCATATCCTTCGGGGAATTCAAAACTGATTTCATTTTTTTTCACTTTGTAACGGCACGATATCCTTTTCCTGTTCCCGTTTATATCTTGAAAAACTTCGGGCGGCATTTCACGCACGATACCGAGAGATGTGGTTAATTCCAGGGAGCCTGCCGTTTCTTTTACCGTCGGTATTCCTTCATATGTCCACCGAATTTTTTGGGGATTGGCTCCCGGCTTCACCACAAAATCGTATTTCAGGTTTTCTCCGCTTTTTTTCAAGCGTAAATCAATTCCTGGATAGATTGATTTGATGATGAGCTGCCCATATTCCCTTACTCCAGTTTTCCAACGGGAAGGGTCGTTTCCTAAGTAATAATTGTAATAATGCGTGGATGCCTCTGAAGATTCAATGTATGATTGGGAATCCGCACCCGTAAATTGCATGCGGTAGGCATGATGATTCAAGCTGTCCGGTCCGGAATATTCTTCACGGTCATGCGCCGCTTCCATAAAATCCGCCCGTTTGGCACCATCCCAAATATGAAAATAGAGGGCATTTTTTTCCACAAATACTTGAGAAGCCTTGCCCGCACTTTTAAAATAAAACGGTTCTTCCCACTGTCCCTTATTTTCCGTAAACCCCTGCGCAGCCGAAATTGAGGGTAGAAGCACATACAGCCATACCCCGAGCCTCACTGCCGATTTTAAGGGAAAATACATGGTAACCAATATAAATCAGCTAAATATACGGATTTAGTGGTAATTTGTTTACAGGTTTGCCTTCTCGGGCTCTTTAAACAATTCTACCCACTCCGCAAACGTAAGTTTTTTCATGGGCAGGTTTTTATTTGCGGCGAAGGCTACCTTGTTTTCTTCTTTCTTGTCCGTTTCAGGCGAAGGGTCTTCTGTCACCGTCGAATCCTCGTTTTGTTCAGAGGCCGATTCCTGCTCCGTTGCAGGCAGTTCAACTATGTTGGTGTTTTCTGTGTCGGATATCTGCTCCGCTTCTTGGAGTATGACCGGTTCCGTTTCCCTTTTTTTCGCTTCAATTTTGGGAAGAACGGGCATTGGACCACTGCCCGGCTTTTTCCGTATCTCCTCAAGTCTTCGCCGTATTTCCTCAAGCTTTTCTTCGGGGGTCGGTTCTTTGGCTGCACTGATTTTCGGCTTCTCTTTTTCCGCCACATCAGGCTCCGTAGGGCCTTTTTGTTCGGTATCTGCCGTTTCCTCTTCTTTTTCGGGAATTTCGGCGATTTCCTGATGTATATCTTCCTGACTTCCGGATGTTTCTTCTACAAGGGCAATTTCCGGAGGTGCATCCGCAGAAATTTGGGCGGAATGCCGGTTTTTTCTTCTGCGCAAAAGGACAACGGCCAATATAATCAAAGAGGCAAGGGCCAAAACAAGAAGGCCTCCCATGCCGAAAAGCAAGATCTCCCTGTCTTTTTCCAAATCACCCGTAAGTTCCACTTGCAGCAGCATCAAACCCTTCATGGTACAAAATTAGTGTAAGTTTTGGAATAGTTTTCTTCCGGTGAGCACATAAAAAAAGACCGATGTAAGGTCGGTCTTTTCTCTTTTTTGACGGGGGCTTAGCGCACCACTAATTTTTTGGAAAGAATTCGTTTGGCTCCGCTTTCCAGCGAGTACACGTAAATACCGGGTCTCAGATCCGAAATATCCACGGTCGTCTGGTTGCTTTCCGCCGAAATGCGTTGATTTTTGATTGTTTTTCCCGTGATATCCGTAATCAGCAATATACCGTCGGATTTTAGATTGTGCTTAATGGTAACCTGACCGTTTGCCGGGTTGGGGAATGCGTTAAGCATGGGCAGATCATCCGCATTTTCTTGCGTTGACGCGGTGAGGCAGGCTCCGTAATAAGCACGAACCGTAACGAATTGGTTTGCGTCGTTGTTATTGAAAATGGTGTAGGTTACACACAAATCACCTGTACTGCCATCCGGGTTATTAAACGTTCCATAAAACGAAGAATCGGTAGCCCCCACATTTAAAACAAGCGGGAATTGGGATTCCTCCGAGGTGGCCGGATAGCAAAACCCGTCTAAACAAATGGTATTGTTGTAGCCTGCGGGCATCTGCACGTTGTCACGCCGAACCCGGATATCCAGGGCTTGATTGCCGTTATTCTTCAGTTTAAATTTAATGTTTGTGTAACTCCCCGGAGTCTGACTCACGGCGGGAACAGCATAATATCCGTTGGTAACGTCGTTTCCCGACTCATCGAGAACCTGAACATTCAGGCTCTGGGCATTCGCCCCTGCCAATATCATTACTGAAAAAGCTACCGTGATGATTTTTTTCATGCCTGTTTTTTTAATCTGATTTCAAAAGTAACAAAATTTCTGCCGGATTAGGCAAATGGGATTAATTCGAAAAGCAAATGCTCTTTTTTTGTCGTTTTCACGTTTGAATTTAGTCAGATTCGGTTATTTTTGGGAAGAATTAATCGAGGTATGAAGCATATTTGGCGCGACGGGAAATATTTGATTGCTTATTTGTTGCCTTTGGCTGCCTTTGGAGCCGTTTTCGGTTTCGGTTGGCAGCCCTGGTCGGTGCTCATTTTGGGATTTGTCATCATTCCCACCCTCGAATTGCTGCTTCCCTTCAGTACCTATAATTTCCCCGAAACGGAAGAGCAGAGCAGATCCGGCCGTATATTTTTCGATTTTTTGCTGTACCTGAATGTGCCCATCCTGTATTCCATTCTTTTTTTATTTCTGCATCGTGTAACCACCGTTGAGCTGCTCTGGCATGAACTGTTGGGCATGATTTTTTCCGTTGGGATTTGCCTCGGGGTTATGGGCATTAATGTGGCGCATGAACTCGGTCACCGAAAAAAACCGTTTGAGCGGGTATTGGCAAAAATGTTGTTATTGCCCAATAATTACATGCATTTTATCATTGAGCATAACCGCGGGCACCATAAGAATGTATCTACTCCGCTGGATCCTGCTTCGGCAAGATTGAACGAAATCATTTATTTTTTCTATTTCCGCACCATCATCATGTCGTATATATCAGCCTGGAAATTGGAAAAAATGCGTTTGGAACGCTCCGATGAATCGGTATGGTCGTGGAAGAATGAAATGATCCGGTTTGCCTTGTTTCAACTGTTCTTTGCGTTAGGGGTGTTTATTATTTTCGGTGGGAAAGGCCTCCTTGCTTATTTAGCCGTTTCCCTTATGGGAGTTTTACTTTTGGAAACCGTAAACTATGTGGAACACTACGGCCTACGCCGCAAAGAGGTAGCCCCAGGGGTATACGAAAAGGTAAAACCCGTCCATTCCTGGAACAGCGACCATGAGGTGGGCCGTATTTTTCTTTATGAACTTACGCGCCACAGTGATCATCATTATAAGGACCAACGCAAATACCAGGTGCTTCGCCATTTCGACGAGTCGCCCCAACTTCCCACGGGGTATCCGGGATGCATGTTGATGTCCCTGGTTCCTCCTTTGTGGTTTGCCGTGATGAACAAAAGGGTTCGGGGAATTAATCAGGCTGAAGATGCCTTAAACAGCATGCCGGAAGTAGGTTGACCATGATGTTTTTTCCGCTTTTTTCGTTTTTCACCGTCCGCTTGATGAATCCGTAATTCAGAATCACTTGAAATTTGCTGCCATCGATATAGGTTCCAATGCCATCCGCATCCTTTTTTACAATGTATTTGTGGACGATAAAGAGCCCGTATTTAAAAAAATATCCCTTACCCGATTGCCCGTAAGATTGGGAGAAGATGTATTTGCCAACGGGTTTATTTCAGAAAAAAAGATCCGAAAACTCATCCGAAGCATGGCGGCATTCAAAGCCCTCATGGATGTGCATGAGGTGTCCGCCTACAGGGCCTATGCCACGAGTGCGATGCGTGAGGCAGAAAACGGTTTGGAGGTGATTCAAAAGGTGTTTTTTGAAACCGGAATTGTCATTAATATCATCGACGGAAATACCGAAGCTGACGTAATCTTTTCCAATAAAATAACGGAGAATCCCGACCCGAAAAAATCCTACCTGTTTATTGACGTAGGCGGCGGAAGCACGGAACTTACCTTATTTTCCAAAAACAAAAAAATCATGTCGGCCTCCTTTAACCTGGGCACCGTGCGCATTTTGAGCGGCCGGGTGGATGAGGAGGCCTGGAAAAGAGTGAAGGGGTATACGAAGGAAATTCGCGAAAAAACGGAAGGTGAAATTATCGGCATCGGATCGGGAGGAAACATCAACCGGCTTTATAAATTGGCTGCCCTGAAAGAGGGTAAGCCGCTTTCGGTAAAAAAACTGAAGGATATGTACGAAACCCTTCATTCCATGAGCTACGATGACCGCACGCATATACTGGGTCTTAATACCGACCGGGCCGATGTCATCATTCCTGCCTGTGAAATCTATCTGTTTATTGCCAAGTATGCCGATATCAAACAGATTCAGGTGCCAAAAATAGGCCTCAGCGACGGCATCATCAAAGAACTTTACCGGGAACAGGTGGAAAAAGAAAGGGAAACGCTCACGGAGTAAGCTTGATCTCCTTTAAAACAGGATGCGCCCAAGCCTTACATAATTGTTTTTCGGTACGGCGGATATGATGATTTCGCCGTTGCGCATCTGTCCGTTGAATTTGGGCCGCAAAATCAGCTTGCTTTCCTTGTTGTTGAAGAGCGGTTCTTTGATATACGTCCCGTCCGGGTTAAGTTTTACGTGCACCGCCATAGCTGCCGAAGGTCTGGTCATGATTTTAAATTCGCGCGGTTTATCCAGCTGAATGTTTTTGGGATGATCGTTGTACACAAAATGCAGTCCGCCATCCGAAACAGCTAAGGCGTATGAAGAGTAGAACCCCTCATCGTTGATGGAAAATTGAAATTTGGGAATCACGGTGTTCCAAAGGATTTCGCCGGTTTCGGCAATTTTAAAGACCACGATGCTGTTGTAATGATAGTAGTAATTGCAGCTGATGAACCCGCGTCCGTCGCGCCCGCATACCTCACTCATAAGGTATTGTTCTGATATAACATACAAACCGCCGTCCGGAGCGGGAATCGTGTGATCCATATTAAAACCGGGAAGACCGTTTCCCCGGCTGAATTTTTTTTCATTGATAAAATCAAGCACGAGTGTTTTGTCAAAAGGCCTGGTGGATTGGGAAATCACCCGACGCTGATGACGATCTACCGACATGAAAAAAGTACCCTGCACCCCCTCGCGGCCCTGTATGGCATAAAATCCCGAGATCAGTATTTTACCTTCGGCGGTAAGCATAAAATCCACGTCGGAGAGCAGTTTATTTTCCGCATTAATTTCATATTCGCTGAATCCGGCACTATCCCCCGCCGGGAAATCAATTAATGTATAGTAAAAGTCGGGTTCTGCCGTGATAAATTCTTTTTGTTCGCGTTCGATGCGGGCCAGGAGAATCACACCGCCTTCATTGTCGGGTGCATAGCGGGCAATCTCGAAATTCTTGTCCTTGTAGGGAAGTAATACCGATTGACCGGTCAGCGGATTGAATTGAGTATCGAACAGTTTTAAATCAAGCCGTGCATTTTCCTTTTTTCGGTAAGGCTTTTTTCGCAGCACCATCAGTTTGAGTCCGTCGGGCGAGAGAATGAATTCAAATCCTCCGGTATTGTAGCGGCGCGCATCTTCAATCCGGTCCAACTCGATTAAGCCGGTCTGCACCCCCCGGGAGGGCGAAAAAGTAGCCGCAAAGGCGATGTTGTTGTCGTTGCTTTTGTCGTATGCAGAGAGAAATACCGTAATCTCACCGTTAAACATCAACACTTTTTCGAACTGGGGAATCAATTCTTTTCCCTCCAAGGCAATACGTGCATCCTTTAACAATAGGGGGAAGGAGCTTTCGGCAGTTAAATTCGCTGAGGAAAATTTCTCTGCATAAAAACCGTCTCCGCCGAATACTTCGGAACGTACTTTCAATAGAAAAAGAGAGCTGTCCGCTTCACATAAAATGCCCGAATAAAAATCCCCCGACTTCAGCCGCCGATCTTCGCCCCAACTGATCCGCGACTGTGCGAAACTTGTTACTGCGGCTGCCAATAAAAATAATATCGCCGCCCCTGCTCCTTTACTTTTGATCATTCCTTTCAAGTGTGCACATAAAGGTAACAAATATTGCGTTGGTCTTGATCCCCGAAAGGGTGGACATCCATCTTGAATTTTGCAGGCTTGCCGAAAACTGCGTACTTTTAACGCGTAAAAATTGATCGTACCATGGTTCATCATATAGGAGAACGCAATTCTGTTTTTAATGAGTTCATTGCTCAAATGCGCGACGTGGAAATACACCGTGATCGCATGCGGTTTCGGCGAAATTTGGAAAGAATCGGTGAAATCATGGCCTATGAAGTGAGCAAAAAATTGAATTATGCGCCCAAAAGCGTACAGACGCCGCTTGGCATTTCCGAGTGCGGACAAATAGCCGATTCGCTCGTGCTCGCCACCATCCTGCGTGCGGGGCTGCCTTTGCATCAGGGTATGCTCAACTATTTTGACGCAGCCGACAACTGCTTTATTTCCGCTTACCGCAAGCATCATCAAAACGGCACATTTGAAATTAAAATTGAGTACATGAGCTGTCCCGATCTGACCGGGAAAGTGCTTATTCTCTGTGATCCCATGTTGGCCACCGGGCAGTCCATGGTGTTGGCCTATCAGGCTATTGCCGAAAGGGCCGGAAAACCTTCGGCCGTGCATACGGTTGCAGCTTTGGCCAGCGAAACGGGGGTGGAATATACCCGCCGGCACATGCCCGAAAATACCACCATCTGGGTGGGCGCCATAGATCCTGAACTCAACGCAAAGTCTTACATCGTTCCCGGACTGGGCGATGCGGGCGATTTGGCCTTCGGCGAAAAAATGTAATACCTGAAAAAATGGCTGAAAAGTGGATCGGTTTGCTTACCGGACTTTTATTCTGTTCGGTTAAGTTCGGCATCGCCTTTTTGCCTACCGTCCGTTTGCACCAGTTTACCTTTTTGGAATCGCTCGCGTTCGGACTCACTGCCGGCTTCGTAGGTAATTTGATCTTTATTTATGCGGGCGAACTGCTGGATCGCTTGTTCACGGCCATAGGCAAATGGCTGCGTCGAGGAAAGCCTAAAAAAGTAAAAAAGAAATTCACCCCAAATACCCGCAGACTCGTGACGGTGAAAAGTAGGTACGGACTTATCGGCATTGCCCTGCTTACGCCCATGTTTCTGAGCATTCCGGTGGGTGCTTTTTTATCCGTACGGTACTTTCACAACAAGAAAAAAATCCTGCTGTATCAGATGGCGTCCATCACCATTTGGACTTTGTTATTATCCTCCGTCAATCTTTTATTTTAGGCCTTTGTATTCCGATATCCGCCATCTGTTTTTTGATCTGGACCGCACCCTTTGGGATTTTGAAACCAATTCCCGGGAAGCGCTTTCCGAAATTTTTCAGGAGTGGAAATTGGCGGAACGGGGCGTGGGCAGCCTGGAGGCTTTTTTGCAGGCCTACATCAGCAACAACGATTTGTGTTGGGATTTGTACCGAAAAAACCTCATTTCGAAAGCCGATCTGCGGACCAGGCGTTTTTCGCTTACCCTGGCTTCGTTCGACCTGGAGGACGAACCGCTGGCCGAGGCACTGGGTGATGCGTATGTAGTTCGATCACCGCAAAAAACGGCGCTGTTTCCCGGCACGCATGAAACGTTGGAAGCCTTATCGGCACGGTATGTACTGCACATCATCACCAACGGATTTGAGGAGGTGCAGCATGTGAAACTGGCATCCACCGGACTGAAAGAATACTTCAGGCAGGTGATCACCAGCGAGATGGCGGGAAGCAAGAAGCCCGATCCGGCCATTTTTGATTTTGCCTTAAAAAAGGCCGGTGCTGCTCCTTTCCAGAGTATGATGATCGGCGATGATCCGGCGGTAGATGTGCTGGGGGCCATAGAGTCCGGCATGGCGGGCGTATTGTTTGATCCGGAGGGCATTCATGCCAAGGATTCCCGTTTTCTTGCGATTAAGCGGTTGGATGAATTGAAGGGGATGCTGGGGGTTGGTTGCCAGGGTTGAACCGGCATGAAAAAACCCACCCGGTAAAGGGCAGCTTTTTGTGATGTAAGGGTTTATGAACAGTTTAATTTTTTACCATCCGTTTGGTTTCCACGGGTTTTCCGTCCACGTAGAGGGTGTAGGAATAAATGCCCGAGGCCAAGGTTACGGTATCGGCCAACACGGAGAACTCTCCACGGTCAAACAACAGCATGGTTTGAATCACTCTTCCTTCGTTTGAATAGAATATAATTTCGGCTTTTCCTACCGAAACAGGCAGGAACACCGGAATGCGGGTTTGCACGTCAAACGGGTTGGGAATATTCTGTCCCAGACGCGGAGCGTCTTCGGTGTGAAGCCTCACGGGAACCATCCGTGGAGGCCATGCCCGTACCGGTTTGGTTGGAAAGCTGCAACCACGTGCCCACGGCAT
>CAYYRB010000055.1:0-13011 GCA_964473995.1 uncultured Candidatus Competibacteraceae bacterium
GCCCGTAAAATCAAAAGGGCTGCATTGGCGCCCGTTTTCACGGCAATGGGCACGCCGCCTCCCAACTCGGACCAATGCCCGGAAAGAAACAGCTTCTTCACCGGAGTAGTATGATGGGCGATTTTCGCCTTCACGTTTTCCTTGCCCGGCCGGGCACCCATGATGGATCCGTTCCGGTTGCCCGTGTAGCGCTGATGGGTAATGGGAGTGGCCACATCATACATGACGATGTGCTCCTTAAATCCCGGATAGCGCGCCTCCACCCGGTCAAAAATGACGCGGGCATACTCCTCCTTAATC
The DNA here is from genome assembly GCA_964473995.1 of uncultured Candidatus Competibacteraceae bacterium. Taxonomy (GTDB): domain Bacteria; phylum Bacteroidota; class Bacteroidia; order CAIKAF01; family CAIKAF01; genus JAKRSD01. The sequence goes on from CAYYRB010000055.1 coordinate 301, forward strand.
CGGTAATACTCCTCTCCCCTTTCCCAGTTTCCTTCGGCATCTTTGGTGGCACCCCAGTTATCGGCATAATGCATATCTCCTGCGGTGTACAGCGTAAGTGTGGCCATGTTTTCCGGCGCAAGTGAAGGGTCGCGCAGCGAAGGGGCGAGAATGCAGATTCCCGACGTATCGGGGTTGGTATCGGAATGAGCCTTGCGCGGGATTCCGGTTTCGGAAATAAACACCATTTCCTCGCCAAAACCGAGCTGCTGTGCGGGACAATCCAACCCTACTGAAATGGTAACCGATGAACTGTACAGCGGGGCTTTCCGCAATTTTTCCTTTAAAGTCTCGGGAACGGCTTCAGGAGGAAGCATTTTTTCGTAGAGCGTTTCCACATCGCAGGCGGCAATCACATAGTCGGACTTCACCTCAAATTTCTCTCCCCGGCAATCGACCTTTACGCCGGCGGCCTCGCCGTTTTTCAGCAGAATTTTTTCCACCCGGCAACGGAAATGCACCTCACCTCCCAGGTGACAGGTTACATAGGAAAGCCATTCGGGAAATACCTGACTGCCCCCGTCGGGCGGGAGCTGATAATCGTGGTAATAGGCCCAGCCAATGGGAACCATGCAGGAAAGCACATCCTGCTCGGAACAGAAAACCGAAAGAAGACGGGGATCCTGAAAATACCGTTTCAGGCCCTTTACCACGCCTTCCTCGCCCGAAAAACGCAAATGCCGAAAAAATGGACGGACAAACTGGAGCATCTTCAAACCGAACCGCGCCTTCTCGCTCAGGTTCATGGTTTCCATGGATCGGTAATTGTAGCCGAGAATTTTGAAGGAAAGGCCTAATTTTTTCGCATCCCGAAAAAAACGTTCTATGCCTTTGCGCTCATGCGGAAAATCGGCTATCCAACGTGCTTTGAGTTCATCGGGATTATCAGTGAGGAGATAATCAAAATCGACGCTTTTGTAACGCCTGATTAATTTTTGTTGGCGGGGCTTGGGAAAATCATTCCCGATAAAATTAAAGGTGCGGTACACGAGGCCTTCCGGGCCGCATTGATTGAGCCAGTGAATGGCCGTATCAAAACGGAAATCTTTCCTTCGGAAACCGGCCAGATATCCGCCGGGGCGGTTGTCCATTTCCAACACGCACACCGAAAGTCCTGCGCGCGAAAGGAGGGCGGCAGAGGTGAGTCCGCTCACTCCCGAACCGATGATGATGACATCGTATTTATCCTTAAAAACAGGTTTCTTCATTTTCTCAGCATGGACAAAAATCAAAAACGCACCAAGGCCGATGCCCAGATAAATCCGCTGCCGAAAGCGGCAAAGCAAACCAGATCTCCCTCTTTCACCCTGCCTTCGGCACGGGCTTCGCTGAGGGCGATGGGGATGGAAGCCGCCGTGGTATTTCCATACCGCTGAATGTTTTTATACACCTGATCATCGGCCAAACCAAATCGCTCCTGTATATAATTACTGATACGCAAATTGGCCTGATGCGGAATCAACAGATTCAAATCGTCTTTGGTGTACCCGTTGTGTTCAAGGGCTTCGTTGATTACTTCTTCAAAACGGACTACGGCATGCTTAAATACCAGGTTCCCATTCATGTGTGGAAGCAGGGAACCATCCGCAAGCATTTCCTCCGTGATGCGCGGATTTTGGCAGGCGCCCGGATGACGTAAAAACAGCTCTTCGGCAAAATTTCCGTCGCCGTGCAGGTGGGTGGACAATACGCCCTTCCCTTTTTCCTCATGGGCTTCCAAAACAACGGCTCCCGCTCCGTCTCCGAAGATAACCGCAATATTTCGGCAGCGTGTGCTCAGCTCCAGGATGTTGGACTGCACTTCGGAACAGGCCACCAGTACGCGTTTGTACATACCGGTACGTATATATTGGTCGGCCACCGAAAGAGCATACACGAACCCTCCGCATTGGGCGCGCACATCGAGCGCGGCTTTTCCCGGGATATTGAGATGTTTTAACAATAGAACTCCGCAACCGGGAAAATAATAATCCGGACTGAGCGTGGCAAAAACGACGGCATCAATATCGTGGGCGGTCAAACCGGCATCATCCAAGGCCTTTTTGCAGGCTTCTGCCGCCATAGTGGACGTGGTATCCTTTCCCGGGGTGACAAACCGGCGTTCCAGAATCCCGGTGCGCTCCACGATCCACTCCTCGGTAGTATCCATGTAGGCGGTGAGATCCTTATTGGTTACCACGTTTTCCGGTACGTAGAATCCGGTTCCGGTTATCTTTGAAAAATACATGCGCGTTCAAATAAAAAGCCTTACAAATAAAGACAATTTCCCCAACAATTAAACTATTCGGGGAGGTGGTACCCCTTTGCGGGGTGGAAAATCAGATAGCCTTCATCCACGGCCAGATCCAAACATTGCAGGGCTAGTTCAGACTCCTTGATGGCGCAGGCGGCCAAGAGTGATTTGGCATCCTTAAATTCTTTTTGCGGCAGATTGGAAAGAGCCCCCGTAAGGCAAACCCATATTCGGGAAAATTCAGAATCGAGCCGGTCTTTCTTTTTCCTGCACACATCGCAACGGCCGCAGTCTTCCGGATTTTCCTCCCCGAAATACTGCAATAAAAACACGGAATGGCAAAGTTTCTTTTCGGTGATGTAGCCGATCATGGTATCGTATCGGTGTCGGGCATTTTTTTTCAGCAGGCCGTAACTTTTCGGATTCAAAATAAAATCAGCTTCCGGAATCCGGGGAATCAGTAACGTAACGGAGGGCAGATTGGATGCGCGGCGGTATTCCCAAACCTCCAGCTTATGCAATTTTTCGAGCATGTCCAGCACATCCGCTGTAGGTCTTTTCAACCTTCCGGCCAGTTTCACCTCGCTGATGCGCACAAAGTCATCAAACAAACCGCCGTAAGAACGAAGCACCGTCTGAATGAATGATTCGTATTTGGGCTGCCTCACCATGAAGTCGTACAAAGCACGTGTATTCAACTTTAATCTGAGTGAAGACACTTCAAAAGCAGACTCATTCAGATAGAGATAGCGCTCTTTTTCCAAAATTTTCAGTGCACGGAAAACAGCTCCCGGAGTAAGTCCATATTGCCCGGCCAACTGATCGGGACTGAATTTAAACTCCTCTCCTTCGCCCGAACCCACGGGAATCTGCAGGTGATTGCAAAGCGCCTTATATACCCTCAGGATTTCCTTTTTTTCGGGAAATTCTTCCTGGAACCGTCCTTCCAACACCTTCTTATCGGACGGAACCGTAGGCAAAACGGCATAGGCCACCTTTCCGTCGCGGCCTGCACGTCCCGCCTCCTGAAAATAGGCCTCCGGCGACTCAGGCACATCCGTATGCAACACCAGGCGGACATCCGGCTTATCTATTCCCATTCCAAAAGCGTTGGTGGCCACGATGACCCGAAAGCGGTTATCCATCCAGTCTTTCTGTTTTTTCTCGCGGAGTTCATGTTCCAGGCCCGCATGATAGTAATCGGCCGAAATACCTCTGGCATTGAGAAATTCACTGAATTTTTTGGTGAGCTGCCTGTTACGGGTATATACGATAGCCGTTCCCTTCACGGCTTCGAGCCACTGCATAATTTTCACTTCCTTTTTTTCGCAGGGTGATACCACATAAACCAAATTTTCGCGGGCGAAACTTTTACCGATGATGTTCTTTTTGGCAAAATGCAGTTTTTCGCAAATGTCACGAGCCACCTGAGGTGTAGCGGTGGCGGTGAGGGCCAGGACGGGCACTTTGGGATGAAACTTCCGAATTTCGGCAATTTCCAGATATACGGGCCGAAAATCATACCCCCATTGTGATATGCAGTGGGCCTCATCCACCGCAATGAGGTTTACCTTCATGTGGCGGAAAAACTCGAGAAAACGCGGTGTCTTCAAGCGCTCAGGCGACAGGTATAAAAATTTATGATGCCCGGCCACACAGTTATTCAACTCATTTTCCATGATGAAAAAAGGCATCCCCGTATGAATGGCCGAAGCTTTGATTCCCCGCTTTTTCAGGTTTTCCACCTGGTCTTTCATTAGCGAAATGAGCGGCGAAATGACCAAGGTAATGCCCTCCATGGCCATCCCCGGCACCTGAAAACAGATGGATTTACCGCCTCCGGTAGGAAGAAGGGCCAACGTATCTTTGCCTTCCAGGACCGCATCAATGATACGATCCTGCGGAGGACGGAATGCATCGTAACCCCAATACTGTCGTAATATTTCATCCGGTTTGGAACGCATCAGACCATACGATCAGGAATCAGTTCTCCCCGACAAATAATCGTCAATCGAGGAGAACAGAAAGGATGGATATTCGGAAGAAAACTTGGCGGTAATTAGCCCTCCCATGAGGGGGCGTGCGGCCGGCTGATTCAATTCGGGTGTGCGTTTGGGGTGAAGTTCGTATTCCGCTCCGGGAAAATAATTCAGCACCTTCAGGGCTAATTCCACCCGGTTCAAAAAATCGGTTGACGCAATGTGGTAAATGCCGGACTTTCCGTCCCGCAAAAGCAGATGAAGTGCACGCGCCACATCGCGGCCGTTCACCGGCGTGGCATACTGATCTACAGGAAGATTGAGCATGAGTTTTTGTCCATTTTTCGCCTGATCTACAATGCGGGAAACGAAATTTTTTCCACGTTCCTCATCGCCATATACATTGGTGACACGCAATACCAGATTTTGGAAATTGTTTTCCAGAGTGGCCCGTTCGGCTTCTAATTTATGTCTTCCGTAAACGGAAAGCGGGTTCACGGCATCCTCTTCTCTGTAGGGACCGGTAACCCCGTCGAACACATAATCGGTGCTGATGTAAACTACGCGTGCGTTAAACTCTTTCGCCAGTCGGAGCACGTGGGCATGGGACGCGACTGTTTTGGCATAGCTTTCTTCGGGGTTTTGCTCACAATAATCCACATGGGTGAGGGCTCCGCAGTTTAGAATCACCTCAGGCGAAAAAGATTTCAGATCTGCATTTTGGGGATTTTCCGGGTTTAGGGTATCTAAAAATACCGTATTCCTGGCCGGATAAGAATAGTAAGTGCCCAGCACCTCATGCCCCTGTTCGCCAAAATAACGTAGGCAATTCGAGCCGATTAAACCGGAAGCTCCGATGATGAGAATGCGCATTTTTTGTTGTTCTATTATTTGGTTGTTAATGGTTATCGGTTATTCGTAAACAGGTTGTTACATTGAATTATTTTCAAATTAGTGCACCCATGTTCTTTGTCATTTTCAGTACTATATTTCTTGCCCTTCGGGAGCATACCTTCGCAAACCTCCCTTCGAGAACCTCCCTTCGAGAACCTCAGGGAGGCTAAATTATCAAATTATCAAACGCCACAAACCCCTTGTCTCTGGGGGAAATGATCGGCGCATCCACGGGCCAATGATACCCGAATGAATTCCATAAAATCCCGGATTCCGCTTCGGGCGCGTAAACCCTATTCATGAGATACGAGGTAAGTGCATGTTCCGAAACGGAAAGGAATCCATGCGCAAATCCTTCGGGGATGAACAACGATAATCCGTTTTGTGCGGAAAGCTCTACGGCATAATATTGCCCGTAAGTGGCACTCTCCGGCCTTATGTCCAAAATTACATCCAAAATGGAGCCATGCGGACAATATACCAGCTTGGCCTGCGCATGCGGCTCTTTTTGAAAATGCATGCCTCTCAACACATGCTTATGACTCATTGAACAGATGGATTCTTTCGGATCAAAAACAATCCCGGCTTCGGCCAATTTATCCCGGTGATAGGGTTTAAAAAAAACACCCCGCTCATCTTCCACTCGGAAAAGCTGAATCAGATACGCACCCGAAAGCGGCAAAGCTTCTACTTTCATATCACAATGATACGCAGATTCTGATAAATCAGAGCGGAGAAAAAAAGAAGTTGAAGGAAAGAAAATGGCTAGTTCCGAAAGTAAGCCAATATCTGCTCACGGCACTTTTCACGTTCGGAAACTTCGGCGTTTTTATACCAGAAAATCGTTTGACGGATGGCCTCGCGTGAATTCCATACGGGTGCAAATCCCAACTCATTTTTGGCTTTCGTGATGTCCAACAAAAGCAAGCCGGCCTCATGCGGACCTTCGGTTTCCTCAGCAAAAACAGCAGGTTCACCCGGCCAATTCATTTCAGCCTGTTGAATGAGCTCTTTCACGGTGAGTACATCCTCGGTTTCGGGACCGAAATTAAACGCAGCGGCCAATTCGGGATGAAGGGCCAAACGAGCACCCAGCATAAGATAACCGGCCAAAGGTTCCAACACATGCTGCCAAGGCCTTATCGAATCAGGACGACGCACCGAAAGGGGTTTTCCTGCAAGTCGTGCGCGCACAAAATCGGGAACGATCCGGTCGGCCGCAAAGTCGCCCCCGCCGATTACATTTCCCGCACGGGCAGAAGCGAGGCGAACGGACGAATCCGTAAAAAAAGAACGGCGGTAGGAGGCAATGACCAACTCGGAACCCGCCTTACTGGCCGAATAAGGATCATAGCCGCCGAGCGGATCCGCTTCGGTAAAGGGGATACCTTTCTCGGGATTTTCATACACCTTATCAGTGGTGATGCATACCGCCACGCAGGGTTGTTTCAAACCGCGCAGGGCCTCCAGCACATGGGCCGTGCCGGTCACATTCACCTCCCAGGTGTACACCGGCTGTTCATACGAACGGCGCACCAAAGACTGGGCCGCCAAATGAAATACAAAATCGGGTTTGAATGCACCTATTTCACGCTGCACCCTGGCAACATCGCGTATATCCCCGATAATGGACTTGCAGAGGGCTGCTCCATGTATGGTCACAAAAAGATCTTCCTGTTTTTCCGGTTCCAGCGAATAGCCCATGACCTCGGCGCCCAATTCGTGCAAAATCTGAATAAGCCAGGCTCCTTTAAATCCGGTGTGCCCGGTAACCAACACGCGTTTGCCTGCGTATGTGGCCTTCAGTTCGTTCAGACTTACCATTTTTTCCAGAGCGGATTGGTTTGCCAGAGCTTTTCCAATTCTTCTTTATCGCGCAGGGTGTCCATGCATTTCCAGAAACCGCGGTGGCGGTAGGCATTCATCTGTCCCTCGCGGGCCAGATCATCCAAAGGCTGCCGCTCCCACATTACCGCATCAGCATCTGCGTGAAGGTAGTTGGCCACTTCGGGACGGATGACGAAAAATCCGCCGTTAATCCAAGTGCCCTCATCGGCCGGTTTTTCCACAAAGCCGGTTACCTCGCCCGATTCGTTCACATTCACCACCCCGAACCGGCTTCCCGCCTGAATGCACGTCATGGTGCATATTTTACCCGATTGGCGATGATTTTCAATCAAAGCGGGAATATCCACATCGCTCACGCCATCACCGTAGGTAAGCATAAACTCTTCGTTTCCAATGTAAGGGAGTACCCGGCGCAATCGCCCGGCGGTTTGGGTTTCCAGTCCGGTATCTACCAAGGTCACTTTGAAATTCTCACCCGTGGGCGAATGATGCACCTCGCAGGAATTGTTGGACAGATCAACCGAAATATCGGAATTATGCATGAAATAGTTTAGAAAATACTCTTTGATCATCCAGCCTTTATATCCGCAGCAGATGATAAATTCGTTGTGTCCGTAAGCGGCGTACATTTTCATGATATGCCAAAGAATGGGCCTCTCCCCTATTTCAATCATGGGCTTGGGGCGGAGATAGGATTCTTCAGAAATGCGGGTTCCTTTGCCGCCGGCGAAGATGACTACTTTCATAGGTACAAAACTGCAAAAAAAGACGCAATACGCATTTTATTCCTCAGAGGCCCTATCCAGAAGAGGCTGGGGTAAACTTTTGGATGCCTTGGCCCCCAATTCCTTCAACTTTTGAGCCCGGCTCACCAAATTAGCCTTCCCATCAACAAGCTTATTCATGGCGGCATCATAATCAGACTTGGCGGCATTAAGCTGCTTACCTAATTTTAACAGGTCGGTCGCAAATCCCTCAAACTTATCGTACATATCACCCGCCTGACGGGCTATTTCCACCGCATTGCGGGTCTGATTTTCCTGCCTCCAGATGGAAGCAATAGTACGCAGCGTGGCCAACAAGGTGGATGTGCTCACGATCACGATGTTCTTTTCAAAGGCATCGTTAAATAAGTCGGCATCATGCTGAACCGCCAAACTGAATGCAGGTTCTATGGGAACGAACAGCAGCACGAAATCAGGACTTGCCGCACCATATAACTGATGGTAATTTTTCTCACTCAGGCCTTTCACATGAGTGCGCAAGGAATTGATGTGTTTCTTGAGAAAAAGAGCCCGCTCCTCATCCGCCTCGGCACTGCAGTGACGTTCATAATCGAGCAGAGATACTTTCGAATCGACCACGATGTTTTTATTCTCGGGAAGCTTGATGACTACGTCGGGTTGAAGCCGCTTGCCGTCTTCATTGGTAACGGAGTCCTGCATGAAATATTCCTCATTTTTACGCAGGCCTGATTTTTCCAACACGCGCTCCAAAATCACCTCGCCCCAGTTGCCCTGGGCTTTGGAATCTCCTTTCAAGGCCTTGGTCAGGTTCTTGGCCTCTTCGGACATCACCCGGTTCATCTCGCTCAATGAACGAATCTGCTGCACCAAACCCGCGTTGCGCTCCAGACTTTCCTTGTGGGTGGTATCCACTTTTTCTTCGAAGGATTTGATGCGTTCATTCAGGGGCTTGAGTATTTCGCCCAATTTCTCCTGATTATGCTCGGTAAACCGCCGGCTTTTATCCTCGAGCAATTCATTCGCGATGTTTTTAAATTCGGTTTTGAAGCGCTCCTGCAACTGCTCTACCTCGGCTTTATGCTCTCTCAGGCGCTCCGCCAGGTTTTCGTTTTCTTTACGTGAAGCCGATAATTCATCGGTGAGACGCAGCAAACGAGAGCGCTCTTCTTCCAGCTTCTGTTGATCAGATTTCCAGGCATTTTCTGCCAGACGGATACGCTCATCCGCTTTGGCTTTCTCCAATTTCAGCCCTTCCGTTTCGGTCAAAAGACGCTTCATTTCTTCATCATTCCCTACGGATAACTTACCCGATGCAAAAAACTTAGCCATCAGGAACCCGAGGACAAAACCTACTAGAAGACCAACTAAAACAAATACAATTTCCATAGCAAATGAAGGCTGATGTGCGAAGATAAAATTCTTTATTCATTTTCGGCACACGAACCTGAATACAGATTCGTATTTTTGCCTAAATCCTAAACGATGAAAAACCGAGAAGATGAAATTCGAAACATGCTGGAAGAGCAGCCCGATGATGCCTTTCTTCATTATGCCCTTGCGTTGGAATGCATCCATGCGGGGCGTACGGAAGAAGGAATACAGATTTTAGAAAATCTGAGAGAAAAATCTCCGGATTATCTGGGCCTTTATTACAAATTGGGACAGATTTACGGCTTTACGGGCCTCTCAAAAAAGGCGGAAGCCGTTTTTGAAACGGGAATACGGCTGGCGGAGCAGCAACAGCAATTTAAAACCCGTGACGAATTGAAAAACGCACTTCAATTCTTGCGGGATGACAATCAGGAATAAGAAATTGTTTTTATACATTTACCCACACAAACTTTTCAAGTTCAAGCAAATGAAAAAAAGCATCCTGTTTCTTGCCGCGCTATGCATGGGAATTTTTTCCCTGATGGCCCAAAACTGGGCTTCGGACGTGGCACCCATACTGTACCAAAAATGTGTAAAATGTCATAACTCCGAAGGCATAGGCCCTTTTCCCCTGATTACGTATGATGACGCATTTAATTTCAGGGCTGCCATCAAGGAATCGGTGATGATGAAAACCATGCCGCCTTGGCCTCCGCAGGAAGGGTACGGCACCTTTGCCCATCCGCGTTCACTCACCGCGCAGCAAATACAGGCCATTGCCGACTGGGTAGATGCGGGAGCACCCCAGGGAAATTTGGCGGATGCACCCACTCCGCCCGTGATCACGAACAATTACGAGATTCAAAATCCCGATTTGATTATCCGCATGCCCGCCTACACGGTGAATACCAATACTGATCTTTACCGTTGCTTTGTAATTCCCACCGGGCTCACCCAAAATAAATACATCCAGGAATTGGAAGTGGTACCCGGTAACCGGGCCATCGTACACCATGCCCTTGTTTTTCAAGATCCGGCACAAACTCCCGTAAACCTGGATGCCCAAGACCCCGAACCCGGCTACACGTCATTCGGAGGAACGGGTTCCAACACCTCCAAACTGATCGGTGCATGGGTGCCCGGTTCTATGCGCTTTCGCGCTCCGCAGGGAATGGGCATGAAATTGGATGCGGGAACCAACATCGTCATGCAGCTGCACTACCCCGGGGGTACCTTCAACCAAACCGACAGCACGGAGGTGCGCATCAAATACGCGACCGCCGCCAATCCGCGTGAGGTGACGATAGCGCCCGCCATCAACCACGTAACCACACTCACGAACGGTCCGCTGATGATACCGGCGAATCAGACCAAAACCTTTCATGCACAATACACGATACCCGCACAATACACTATTTCTGCATTATTGTCGGGACCGCATATGCACCTCATCGGACGCAACATAAAATCATGGGGAGTTACCACATCAGGCGACACTATTCCGTTCATCAATATCCCGCATTGGGATTTTCACTGGCAGGGATTTTACCAATTCAAGAATTTGGTAAAAATACCGGGAGGTACCACCATCCATGCCACGGCCTTGTATGACAACACCACGGGAAATCCACACAATCCGAGCAATCCGCCCCAAACCGTAACGGCGGGAGAAGCCACCACGGACGAGATGATGATGGTCTATTTCGGCTACACGCTATACATGCCCGGTGATGAACAAATTTCCCAGGAGTTTGATGAGCCGGTAAATCCTACGGATATTCCCGAAGGCATCGTGCAGACCATGCAATTCTATGACCTTTTCCCCAATCCATCTTCCGAACAGGTGCAGGTGAGCGGATTTTTACCGACCGCCGCATCCATGAACGTTACACTCACCGACATGCAGGGACGAACCCTGTCGCAAGAAACAGGAAAGTATTTACCGGCGGGTCATTTCAGTTTCTCGGTACCGCTGAATACCCTGCCCACAGGATCCTATTTTCTGCAGCTTTCGGACGGAAAAACCTCCCGCACGAAAACGGTCATAAAAAACTGATTCATCATTTACCCAAAAGAAAAAAGCCCGGATAACCGGGCTTTTTCGTTTTTCCGAATTTACTCTTTATAAAATTCGCTTCTTCCGAATTCACTCTCAAAGTTCATGACTGAATATTCTGCCATCCACCTTAATTTTGATTTTGCAGCTCACAAGATTGCCTTTTCCGGCTCAAATGAACAGGAAAATAAGCTACAAAGAAAGGATGTATGAGCTACAAGACACCTCTGCCACGAAACCTTAGGCCTTGAAAAGAAATAATAAGCCTTCCATTACACTGATAAGGAATGAAAATTCAAAAAGTGTAAAACGGTTTTCGCTTTTCTAATCGCGTTACTTCTGCAATTCCCCCCGGCTGATGACGATGCGCTGCACCTCGGAAGTGCCTTCGTAAATCTGGGTGATCTTGGCATCACGCATCAGGCGCTCCACATGGTATTCCTTCACATACCCGTAACCCCCGTGAACCTGCACGGCCTCCGTGGTCACCCACATGGCTGTCTCCGATGCAAACACTTTGGCCTTGGCGGAAGATTGGGCATAATCCAGTCCGTTGTCTTTTTCCCAGGCGGCTTTGTAAATCAGCAGTCGGGCGGCCTCTATGCGCGTGGCCATATCCGCCAATTTAAACTGGATGATCTGGTGCTCACTGATGGGTTTGCCGAATGCTTTCCGCTGCTTGGAATATTCCAATGCCAGCTCATAAGCCCCCTGCGCAATACCCAACGCTTGGGCGGCAATACCGATACGCCCGCCGTTTAAGGTTTTCATGGCAAACTTAAAACCGAAGCCATCCTCACCGATGCGGTTTTCCTTGGGCACTTTCACGTCGGTAAAGATCAATGAACAGGTGTCGGAGGCACGGATGCCCAACTTATTTTCTTTGGCACCCACGGTAAAGCCGGGCATGCCTTTTTCCACGATGAGCACATTGATGCCTTTGTGGCCCTTCGCCCGATCGGTCTGGGCAATCACCAAATATACCGAGGCATTGTAGCCGTTCGTTATCCAGTTCTTGGTTCCGTTCAGCAGATAGTGGTCGCCCATGTCAATGGCTTCCGTTTTTTGGGAAGTGGCATCCGACCCCGCCTCGGGCTCACTCAGGGCAAAAGCACCGATGATTTCCCCTTTGGCCAGCGGCTCCAGGTATTTCTTTTTTTGTTCGGGAGTTCCGTATTCTTCAAGTCCCCAGCATACCAGGGAATTATTTACCGACATGCATACCGAGGCGGAAGAATCAATTTTGGAAAGTTCTTCCATAGCCAGCACGTAAGAAATGGTGTCTAACCCGGCACCGCCGTTTTCGGGTTTCACCATCATGCCCAAAAAACCGAGCTCTCCGAGTTTTTTGATCTGCTCCATCGGAAACGCCTGTTTTTCATCGCGTTCTATCACCCCGGGAAGCAATTCTTCGCGGGCAAAATCGCGGGCGGCTTTCTGAATCATCAAATGTTCGTCGGTAAGCTGAAAACGCATGTGAATAAATTTTGTGTGGCAAATGTATCTTTTTCGCTTCAAAAAACTACTCTTGCATTACCAATGGAT
>CAYYRB010000055.1:13111-16468 GCA_964473995.1 uncultured Candidatus Competibacteraceae bacterium
ATAGATACCGTGAGCGATTTCCGTTCGGGCGACGTGGCCCTGGACGGACAGGGAGCACCGCTGGTTCCCGTAGGTGATGAATGGCTTTTCGGCGACTTCGACGGATGCCTGAACTTGGGCGGATTTGCCAACATTTCCATGAAGAATGAACAAGGTATTCGCATCGGATTTGATATCGTTCCCTGCAACTTCGTGTTGAACCAACTGGCCGGAAGATTAAAGCTCCCCTATGATGAAGGAGGAAAACTGGCGGAAAAAGGAAAGGAGCTACCGGAACTTTCCGCCACGCTGAACAACCTTCCATTTTATCAACTCGAACCCCCGAAATCCCTGGGCGCGGAATGGGTCGAAAAAAATATCCTGCCTCTGCTTTTGCAGGGAAGCCCGTCGGATTTACTCCACACGTTTACCAAACACGTGGCGCGGCAATTGGCAAATACGATCAACGCGTACCATCTAAAAAACATATTGGTTACGGGAGGCGGTGCAAAAAATGACTATCTGATAGCCGAATTGCGTAAATGCACATCTTCGGATATCCGCGTACCCGACCTTCTTACGGTAGATTTTAAAGAAGCGCTCATTTTCGCCTTTTTGGGATACCTGCGGATGCAGGGGAAAAACAACATTCTGGCATCCGTAACCGGAGCGCGCAGGAATTCATGCGCCGGCGCTTTTTACAAGGCAGACGGCATTCCTTTTTATTAACACCGGCGGTTGAAAAACAAGCCCGAATTAACCAAGGACAAACATTAACTTTTCTACATTTGACCCCGAACCGCGTAATGTGATTTGGGATGTTGGAATTATTAAAAAAGTTTGAGAACAAGCGACCGGAAATCGTATTCGAGTGGAAAGACAGCGAAACCGATGCCGAAGGCTGGGTGGTGATTAATTCATTGAGAGGCGGAGCGGCCGGCGGTGGTACCCGCATGAGAAAAGGGTTAGACCGTCGCGAGGTGGAATCCTTGGCCAAAACCATGGAAGTGAAATTTACGGTTTCGGGTCCTCCGATCGGCGGAGCGAAATCGGGCATCAACTTTGACCCAAACGATCCCCGCAAAAAAGACGTATTGAAACGGTGGTATGCCGCCGTAATTCCTTTATTAAAGAACTACTATGGTACGGGCGGTGACTTAAATGTGGATGAGATTCACGAAGTGATTCCCATAACCGAAGATTTCGGACTCTGGCATCCGCAGGAGGGTGTGGTGAATGGTCATTTTTCGCCGCGCGAAAGCGATAAAATACACAAGATAGGACAGCTTCGGTATGGTGTTTCTAAGGTGTTGGAGGATCCCATCTACTCTCCCGAACCTGAAAAAAAACTGGTAGTGGCCGACATGATTACGGGCTGGGGGGTGGCTGAAGCCGTGAGGCACTACTACACCCTTTTCGGCGGCAGTATACACGGCAAAAGAGTAATCGTGCAGGGCTGGGGAAACGTAGGCTCAGCAGCCGCTTATTACCTGGCGAAGGAAGGGGCAAAAATTATGGGAATTATTGACCGGGATGGCGGATTAATTCGTTCCGAAGGGTTTAGCTTCGAAGAAATCAAACAACTTTTTCTGGCTAAAGACGGAAATAAATTGAGGGCAGATCATCTGATTCCGTTTGCCGATATCAATCGGGATATCTGGGCATCAGGTGCAGAAGTCTTTATTCCCTGCGCCGCATCAAGACTGGTACAGAGAGACCAGGTGGAAGCGCTCATGGCCAATGGGCTGGAAGTGATTTCCTGCGGGGCGAACGTGCCCTTTGCCGATCCCGAAATTTTCTTCGGCCCCATCGCCGATTTCGTGGACGGAAAAGTGAGCCTCATCCCCGACTTCATCGCCAACTGCGGCATGGCCCGCGTGTTTGCCTACCTCATGGGCAGCCACGTGGAAATGAGCGACAAGGCCATTTTCACCGACACCTCAGACATTATCCGCAAGGCGCTGGAAAACATACGTGCCCAATCACCCGATAAAACGGGAATAGCCAAAAGAGGCTTCGAAATTGCATTGAAACAATTAATCTAAACATACACATGACACTCGCTCTCGTTCTGATTTTCGTTATAGGGTACCTATTCATCGCGCTGGAACACAACGTAAAGATTGACAAAGCCTCCTCCGCACTACTGCTGGGTGTAGCCCTTTGGACCCTTCTGATTGTTGGCGGGGAAGACCTGATTGATACAGGTTCAAAAGCCTTTGCCCATTTCACTGCGGCGGAAGCGGAATCCCTGGTGGGAAAAACCCCCGACCAAATGAAACACGCGTTCGTAGAGTTCGCCCTGTTGGAGCACCTGGGCGAGTTGGCCTCCATTTTGTTTTTCCTGATCGGAGCCATGGCCATCGTGGAAGTGGTGGATATGCACGGCGGCTTCACCGTGATTACGGATCGCATCAAAACCGATAAAAAGGTTGCCCTGCTTTGGATCATCGCCCTGCTCACCTTCTTTCTTTCCTCTGTATTGGACAACCTCACTACCACCATTGTGATGGTTTCCCTTTTGCGGAAATTAATCAAAGACCAGCCTACCCGTTGGCTTTATGTGGGCATTGTAATTATCGCTGCCAATTCAGGCGGAGCATGGAGTCCCATCGGCGACGTTACCACCACCATGCTGTGGAACGGAGGACAGATCAGTGCTTTGCCGATCATTTATAAAATTATCCTGCCCAGTTTGGTGAGTTTGTTTATTCCCGTTCTCTTTTTCACATTCACCCTGAAAGGATCAGTAGAAAGGCCCGATCCGGGAAGTGCAAGTGCACAAGGCATGGATGCTCATGGCGCGGGAGCCGGTGTGTCTGACCGTGAGAAAAAAATCATTTTTGCCGTGGGTATTTTAGGTCTGCTCTTCGTGCCCGTATTCAAAACACTTACCCACCTGCCCCCGTTCATGGGCATGATGCTCAGCTTGGGAATTTTGTGGGTAGTCACCGAAATTCTGCACAAAAACAGAGAACACGGGCATTACTTATCCGTGGTTTCCGGACTGCGCCGTATTGACCTGTCGGGCGTGTTGTTCTTCCTGGGTATTCTTTTGGCCATCAGCAGCCTGCAAACCGCAGGATTGCTCAGGCAACTGGCCGTTTTTCTGGATGGTGCGCTGGGCAACATGTATGTGTTAAATATTCTTATCGGTACATTATCGGCCATCGTAGATAACGTTCCTCTGGTAGCAGCGGCACAAGGTATGTACGATATTGAAGCCTCAGGAATTCATGCCATGGATGGTGACTTTTGGACCATGCTGGCCTTTTGCGCGGGAACGGGTGGAAGCATGCTCATCATCGGCTCGGCCGCGGGAGTTGCCGCCATGGGACTGGAACGCATCAGCTTCGGTTGGTACCTGAAAAAAATAAG
>CAYYRB010000056.1:0-2632 GCA_964473995.1 uncultured Candidatus Competibacteraceae bacterium
ACGGGAACTGCGCAAAAAGTGTAAATTCCACAACTGCCTGCATCTGGAAGAACCGGGCTGTGCCGTAAAGGCGGCCTTGGAAACGGGCGAAATTGCGCATTTTCGCTTTTCCGATTACCTGAACATGCTCAGGGAAGTGCAGTAAAATAACCCATCAGAGTACTTCCAAATGCAGGTCAATCTGCCTTCGTTGTAAATCTACTTTATGGACCAGGACATCCACGGGGTCGCCTAAGCGGTAGCGGTTTTTGCTCCGCCGCCCGATGATGCAGAAATTTTTCTCGTCGTAATAATAGGCATCGTCCCGCATGTCGCGCAGGCGCACCATTCCTTCGCATTTGGTTTCCAGCATTTCCACGTAAATACCCCACTCGGTGACTCCCGTAACCACGCCGGCATAAATACGGCCTACCCGTTCGCTCATGTATTCCACCTGTTTGTACTTGATACTGGCGCGCTCGGCTTCGGAAGCTTTTCGCTCACGTTCGCTGCTGTGGGCGCAGTACTTTTCCAGCTCATCTTCCTTGGGCGGTTTTCCGCCGTCAAGGTAAGTCTGCAGAAGTCTGTGCACCATCACGTCAGGATAGCGCCGGATGGGTGAGGTGAAGTGGGTGTAATAGTCAAAACCCAGCCCGTAATGGCCGATGTTTTTTGTGGTGTAAATGGCTTTGGCCATGCTGCGGATGGTGAGCGATTTGATCATGTCCTCCTCGGGCTTTCCCTTAATGTCGTCAAGCAGTTTGTTGAGGGACTTGGCAATCTGTTTGGGATTGTCGAGTTTCATTTTGTAGCCTAACTTGGCCACAAATTCACCGAAATCTTTCAGTTTTTCGGGATCGGGCGTATCGTGGATGCGGTATACAAACGGGCGCGATGCATCGTGGCTTGCGCGTTTTTTTCCGATGAATTCGGCTACTTTTTTATTGGCCAGCAACATGAATTCCTCAATCAGGTGGTTGCTGTCTTTCTGCACCTTCACGTACACTTCCATAGGTTTTCCCTCCTTATCCAGGCGGAATTTTACCTCTTCCTGTTCCACACGGAGCGCACCCGCGGCAAATCGGGCTTTGCGCATGACCTGTGCCAGGCGGTGCAAGGTCAATACCTCTTCATGGAAATCACCTGTTCCGTTTTCGATGACCTGTTGGGCTTCCTCGTAGGTAAACCGGCGATCGCTGTAAATGACCGTTCTTCCGAACCACTGATTTCTAACCTCGGCTTCCTCGGTGAGTTCAAACACTGCACTGAAACAGAATTTTTCTTCCTGCGGCCGGAGTGAGCAGACGCCGTTGGACAGTTTTTCGGGCAGCATGGGCACCACCCTGTCCACCAGATACACGCTTGTGGCCCGCTTGAGGGCTTCTTTTTGCAGCAGTGATTTTTCGCCCATGTAATGAGATACGTCGGCAATGTGAACGCCTACTTCCCAGTGCCCGTTTTCCATTTTGCGTATAGATAGCGCATCATCAAAATCTTTGGCATCCGCGGGGTCAATGGTAAACGTGGTGATTTGCCGGAAGTCGCGTCTGCGGGCTATTTCGGAGGCATTGAGATCAAATGAAATTTGTTCGGCTTCTTTTTCTACCTCCGTCGGAAATTCATAGGGCAGTCCGAACTCGGCCAGAATGGCGTGCATTTCGGCGTTGTTGTTGCCGGGTAAACCGAATACGCGGATGACCTCCCCCTGTCCGGGTTCTTTTTCCGTGGGCCAGCGCAGGAGTTTTACCATGGCTTTTTCACCGTCTTTTGCGCCGGCCAGGGCGGCAGGTGCAATCTGAATACTCGCATGAAATTTGGAGCTGTCGGGAATCAGATAAGCTGATTTTCCGGTGAGTTTGATGATGCCCGTAAACTCGGTTTTTCCCCGTTGCACGATTTGCAGGATCTCGCCTTCGGGACGCTTTCCGGCGCCTTTCCTGAATACCGAAACCTTTACCGTATCTCCGTGAAAAGCCCCGTTTACGTTGGTGGCATGCACGAAAATGTCGTGTGGGGATCCTTCCACCACCACATAGGCATTTCCCGAGGAAAGTAAATCTACGCGACCGGTTTCCTCAACTGCCGTTGTGGGTAAGATGAATTTCCCGGGTTCGGTCTGCTGCAGCGATCCTTCGCGCTCCATATCAACCAGTATTTCGTACAATACCGACAGATTGCCTTTCATGGCCAACCGCGATGCGAGTTGTTTTACATTCAGTGGTTTTCTTGCCTCCTCCCTGAATATGGTCATCAGGGCGTTGGCTACAGACTTTCTGTCGGCTCCTTTTTTTCCTTTTTTCATGAATTATTGATTCCGGGTTATCTTGGTTATTCTCCGTTCCAGCATCGGATTGGTAATCTTTACTGACGAATCGGCACCCCAAGGTAAAAATTCCACCCGTAGGACCGACAAATTTAACGAATCATTAAACTCGGGTATTTCGATGCAAAAGCTCTTGGTATAGAGGGAAGGCTCCTGCGGATCGCCGAACGCGGGAATGGGTAAAACATTTTCGCTGATCAATGTGGAATCCCGCCACAGTTTTACCTGCAATTTTCTATCGGTGGCTGCATTTCTACCTTCATAAAGAAACCACATCCGTGCGGCTTCACCGTGGCTGTGCGGTATGCTTATTTCTACCCGCTTTCCTTC
>CAYYRB010000056.1:2732-4148 GCA_964473995.1 uncultured Candidatus Competibacteraceae bacterium
CCATGCCAGGCAAGGAGTTTCTGATTTTCGTCTGCTTCTTTCGCGATGTATTTACCCACTTCCAGTCTTTCCCTTTCTACCTTTTCCAGATAGGAAAACATCCAAAACCGGGCTCCGCGCACATCAGGCATCAGAAAAAGAAAGAGGAAGAGCAGCGACACAGCCGGCCACAAACGGGCTTTGTAATCTTTGGCCAGCGTTCCCAGCCAACATAGGGAATGAATACACTGGGCCACCAGCAGCAAATCGGGCAGGGCGTAATACCAAAGCATGCGTTCGTTGGGGTTGTAGAAATAATAAAGCGCCATGATGCCCAGGAACATCCATCCGAACAGCCAATGGTGGGTGATAGAGCGGCCGGAAGAAAACCGGGTAAGGTAAAGGTGAACCGGGAACTGCATGGCAAAAAGGATGAGTAGCGGCTTTTTATACAGATCGGTCAGAAAACCTTCCAGAAAAGGAAACCAATGTGAATTGGCACCGCTGTGATAAAGCACCTTGGCTTTGGCCGATTGGGGGAAGGGACTGCCGAAAAAGTAGAATGCAAAGGCAATCCAAAGGGCGAGCGGAATAAAAAACAGGGAATACGTCTTTAATTTTTCAATGGAAAGGAGTTCTTTCCATCCGCTTTTTTGCCATTCCAAAATGGCGAACAGAAAGAATAACAGACCGATGACAGGAACCGCATCTAATTTTGAGATGACCGAAAGGGCGCCGAAGAGAAAAAATAACCGTTGTTGTTCTGAAATAAAAAAGTAGGCGGTTCCCAAAATGAAGGCAATATGGAGCGGCGTTTCCATTCCCGTAAAGAGCACATCGCAGAAGGTTTTGGAAAGCAGCACGCAGCCTGCCGCGGCTAGGTAGCTGAGGAAATGGACATTCAGCAGGCTGTAAAATATACCCCGAAGAAATAGAAGGCAGAGCAACAATCCCGTCAGGTTGGAAATATGCAAAGCCCGTTCGGGAGCCATTCCTGTTATTACCAAAACGGAGGCATAAAGGCCGTGAATAAATCCGGAAATCCCGAAAACAGGTCCTTCTCCGGCATTGTATTCAAACCAAAATCCTTTTTTCAGCTGGTCTAAATACCGCAGAATAAATCCGGCATCATCAAAGAACATGTGTGGCCAAATTTTGTAAAGATAGGCCGTAACCGAAACGGCGAAAAGCAGATGGGAAATGCGCGGAAACCGATGGGCAAAAACCGAAAGAAAAACACAGAAAGAAAGCAGAGCCAGCGCAAATCCGAGGTAACCGAATGTTTCTTTTGAGGTGAACAGGGCATGGTTGGTCTGCGCAAAAAACACCAAAAACAACACCGTTAACAAGCTGAGCACAGAAAAGCCGTCAAAACGAAGTGTAAATGGTTTCACGTGTGGAGTAAATATTGGGTTAAAAGTAAAAAAATGAGCGCAG
>CAYYRB010000056.1:4248-15666 GCA_964473995.1 uncultured Candidatus Competibacteraceae bacterium
CCATCACCATGCGGTGGTCGCCGGCACTTTCTATCAGCGCATCCGGATTCAGCTGATCGCGGGTGGCG
The DNA here is from genome assembly GCA_964473995.1 of uncultured Candidatus Competibacteraceae bacterium. Lineage (GTDB taxonomy): Bacteria > Bacteroidota > Bacteroidia > CAIKAF01 > CAIKAF01 > JAKRSD01. The sequence goes on from CAYYRB010000056.1 coordinate 4,317, forward strand.
GGAAGTATGTGTAAGACCGAGTCATTTTCTTCCGTTTGTGCTTCAATGCCCAATGCCTGCAGGTTTTGCCGAAGCACGGCAACCCGGTCCGATTCTTTGTAACGCAGGGTTTCCAATCCCGATAAATGCGCCTCGATTCCAAGGAGGGGTAACGTGACCGCGAAGGCCGGCACCAAATCCGGATAATCCGAAAAATCAAATTCAAAATAATCTGACTCGGGCGTTCCCGTTTTGCGGATGAGGATTCCAGTTTCGGTATAGCGCGTGGAAATGCCCAATGCTTCAAATAAAGAAGCGACTAGGGCATCTCCCTGTATGCTTTCTTCCGAAAAACCCTCCAATTCTACCTCGGCCGTGTCGGCCAAGGCGGCTGCCGAATACCAATACGAAGCCGAGCTCCAGTCGGGCTCCACGTGGTATTCTGCCGGTAATACGGGAGTACCCCGGTGCACGGTGAGTTGATAGCCTCCCTCGGGGGTGTAATTCTCCGAAAAGGAAATGAAAAAAGACCCGAGCAGCTGCAAGGTCATGTCCAAATAGGGTTTTGACAGCGGAACCCGGTCAAACTCCATAGTTAAATCAGCTTCTCCATAGGGAGCTACCATGGCCAGGGCGGATATAAATTGACTGCTGATGTCGGCGGGTAATTTTACCGTTCCTCCCTGTAGTTTTTTTCCGTTGATGCGAACGGGTAAAAAACCTTCTTTTTCCAAACAGGTGATTTCTGCACCGATCAAACGGAGGGCATCCAATAAGGGCTTCATGGGGCGTTGGTTCATGCGTTCACTTCCCCTAAGCAGTGTTTCTCTTCCGCATCTTGAGGCTAAATAAGCGGCCGAAAAACGGGCTGCCGTACCCGCATCACCCACGTACCATTCGGCAGGATGCTCTTGGAGGAGTTGTTTTAAAACAACGGTGTCCTCTGAAGTTGAGGCATTGAAAATGGGCATATCGGCGCCGGCCAATCCCCGCATAATCAGCACCCGGTTGGTGATGCTTTTTGAGCCTCCCGGATGGGTAGTTCCTTTTATTGTGCCGGATTGCATGAGCAGCTTTACCATCTCCTTAGCGCGCTTACGTAGATTTTACTTTTTTCAGAATGCTTGTCCAGGCTTGCAGAAAAGTTTCTTTGTCCATGGTTTTTCCCCAAATGGCGCGACCCGGTGATTCCAGCAGGGTGATTCCGATTTGTCCGTTTCGGTTTTTTTTGTCCTGTTTCATTTTTTCAAACAGGACCTCGGCATCCATCCCCGTCCAATCTACCCGTTGCCATAATGGAAATGCCCAGGATGCAAAGGTTGCCGCAACTTCGGTATTCAGTCCCGTGCAAATTTCCGAAATCGTCATCTCTACCCACATGCCCGCAGCTACGGCTTCGCCGTGCAGGAGTTTGCCTTGCGAAGCGCTTTCGATGGCGTGCCCCACCGTATGACCGAAATTAAGCAAGGCCCTCGGGCCTTTTTCCAAGGGATCTGATTCTACGATTTTTCGCTTGATTTCTATGGAATCCCGAATTAATTCCGATGAAGGAATGGCTCTATTTTGGAAGGATTTTGATAGATGATGTAAATGGTCAGAATCAGCTATCAGTCCATGTTTAATCATTTCGGCATATCCCGAAAGCAATTCCCGTTGGGACAAGGTGTGCAGAAATTCGGCACAAATCACCACCGCTTTGGGCATGGCGAAGGAGCCGATGCTGTTTTTAATACCTCCGAAATTAATGCCTGTTTTCCCGCCTATGGAGGCATCCACCATGGAAAGAAGGGTAGTGGGTACATGCACAAAATGAATACCCCGCTTGAAGCAGGAGGCCGCAAAACCGCCCGCATCACAAACGGCTCCGCCGCCTATGTTGATGAGGAGCGCATCCCGGTCGGCATGGTTGTGCAACAAAAATTGCCAGATCGTCTGAATGACTTCCAAGGTTTTTACTGATTCCCCTCCGGAAATTTGCATAACCTGCCCGCTGTCGGCGACATAACCTGCCCAATGGTTAAAATCGGCTTCAGGAACACCCGCATCATGCAGAAATAAGACCGATTTAGGGAGGGTACCCTCGGAAAACAGCATTTTTAAAAGCTCTGCCGCTGATGCAACTTCGTAAAGGATGGGATGTGTAACCTCCATGCGAAACAAAGGTAGGTGAAAACCCTTTTGAACGTACGGTTGTTTTTGATATGCCAATTTAGGAAACCATTACCTTTGGCTCCACTTCAGTTTTTATGATATCCTTTTCCGATACGGAAATCGCGTTCCGATACAAAAGTACCTCCGAGCTGAAAAGGGCCCGGTGGTTATTCAAAGCCGTTTCAAAACCCGCTTTGGTTACGGTTGGAAATCGGCTGGCCCACGCTTCGCTAAGGCTGGGACTTCCCATCAAAGGAATCATCAAGGCAACCTTATTCAAACAATTTGTGGGAGGTGAAACCATCAGGGAATGTGAGAAAACGATCCAAACGCTTCACCGCTATGGGGTAGGAACGATTTTGGATTACTCGGTGGAAGGCAAAACGGGCGATGAGGGTTTTGATTCGGGAATGCGGGAAATCATGGGAACCATCGAAAAAGCAGCTCTTTCCGACGCGATACCCTTTTCGGTATTTAAAGTTTCGGGTCTGGCTCCATTATCCTTGCTGGAGCTTGTGAGCCAAGCGGACGGACCCGTTGAAAATAGGGAATGGGAAAAAGCGTGGAGAAGGGTTAATTCCATTTGCAGGTTCGCGGCGGAAAAAGGAGTTCCTGTATTTATCGATGCCGAGGAGTCATGGATACAACCCGCCATTGACCGCCTTGCCGAAGAAATGATGGAACGGTTTAACAATGAAAAACCCATCGTATACAATACGCTGCAGATGTATCGACATGACCGACTTGCGTATTTAAAAAATCTGCTTCAAAAATGCAGCGAAAAGCAGGTTTTCTGCGGGGTGAAAATTGTCCGTGGCGCTTACATGGAAAAGGAGCGTGAAAGGGCAGCGGAAATGGGCTATCCCGATCCGATCCAACCCGACAAAAATTCGTCGGACCGTGACTTTAATGAGGCGCTCACATTTTGCGTAAATAATATAGATAAAATGGCTCTTTGTGCAGGTACCCATAACGAGGAAAGTTGCCTGTTACTGACCAAGGAAATGGAAATTGCGGGCCTTCCCCAAAATGATCCGCGTATTTATTTTGCCCAGTTGCTTGGCATGAGCGACCACATCAGTTTTAACCTGGCAAATGCCGGATACCGTGTGGCGAAGTATGTGCCCTACGGCCCGGTGAAGGAACTGATACCTTATCTGAGTCGCCGCGCCGTGGAAAATACTTCCGTGAAAGGACAGACCGGTAGGGAACTTAAGCTGATTGAAACCGAACTCAAAAGAAGAAATTAAACCCAAATGGAATTACCCGACAACCGCCGCCTTTTGGCTTATTTTCCCAAGGTCACACCTGAAGAATATTCCTTCATTCTGCCCCTTATCGTGCGGATTTCAGAGCAGCAGGCGAAAGAATTTTTGAATGTATACAGTGAAAGTCGGTACGATGTCCAAACCTATACCTTGCTTTCTGCGCTGGGTTTTATTTTCACTCCCGGTCTGCAGCGTTTCTATGTGGGCGAGTGGGCTTTGGGTATTTTGTACATGTTTACCTGCGGATTGTTGTTCATAGGCACCGTCGTGGATCTCGTTCAGGCAAAAGAAAAAATAGCTGAATTGAATCGCACCAAGGCACAGGCTATTTTTACCAATTTCGGAAATCCCTATTCGTAATCGGGGACATCGGTCTGTTTTCAACAGAAAAGTGTTTTAAAATACCCGGCTTGGCAATGATTTGCGCAGTCGGTGCGTTGTAATTTAGTTCGCGGAAATCTGTTATTATGCGTTGTATCGTTTTTGTCGGTCTGTTTCTGTTCTCTTTTTTGGTTCAGAAAATGTATGCCCAATCGGCTTCAGAAAATAAACCCGCCGAAGAGTATATCGAGCAATTTCATGAAGCTGCCATCGTAAATATGATCGCCCACAAAGTGCCTGCCAGCATCACCCTGGCGCAGGGACTTTTTGAGTCAGGTTTCGGCAACAGCCCGCTGGCTAAAAATGCGAACAATCATTTCGGTATAAAATGCCACGATTGGAAGGGAGATACCTACTACCACGACGACGATGCTCCGCAGGAATGTTTCCGCAAATACACTTCAGCCGCCGAGTCGTATGAAGATCATGCTTTGTTTTTGAAAAATCGCAAACGCTATGCGAAGTGTTTTGAGTTGTCCATAACGGATTATGCGGGTTGGGCAAGAGAGTTGAAAGCCGCCGGATATGCAACCTTGCCAACCTACGCCGAGAAAATTGTATCCGTCATTGAGCGTTTTGCTCTTCATCAGTTTGATCGGGAGGCTTTGGCCCGGATGAACGATTCGGGAGAGATGAAAACAACCGATTCGCCCTCGTTCGCTGAGCCAAAAGAAGAGCCGGCAGAAGAGAATTTAACCGTTGCTCAAAAAAATCAGGAGTTGCAACCACCCGCCGATGCTGTATCCGGGGGAAGAGAAATCAGGCAGGTGAACGGGGTGCCCTTTATTATAGCCAATGCGGGTGATACGAAGAATACGTTGTGCATGGAATTTAATTTGGCCGAGTGGCAGATACGCCGTTACAACGATCTTCCTTTTGAGGCAGAAATAGAGGCGGGCAGCAGGGTGTATTTAGCCCCGAAAAAAGAATTCAGCACCGAATTGGATGCTCATATCGTTTCGGATGGGGAAAGCTTAACACGCATTTCAAATCTACATGCGGTAAGAAAAGAAGCCATCATGGAGCTGAATAAGTTGGCGGAAGAAAACGTACAACCCGGACAGACGCTCAAGTTGCGTTGATTTGATTGTATTGATCAAGCTAGCCGGCAGCTTGTTGAAGTGATGGTCAATGTGCAGCCAAAAAACCGCTGTATTCCTTGTCCGATAAGGTGTGGATATAAGTGAAAAGTTTTCTTTTTCCTTTGGATAATGGAACCCAAAACCTTACTACATTAGCCCGACAAAAAAAGGATATGCAGCATATTGTAGTGGCGGGAGGCGGTTTGGTAGGATCTCTTTGGGCCTGTCTTCTCGGTAAAAAGGGTTTTAAGGTGACCGTACTTGAGCGTAGACCGGATATGCGCCGAGCAAATATTCCGGCGGGTAGAAGCATCAACCTCGCCTTGTCTGACCGCGGTTGGAGGGCATTGGAATTATGTGGACTTAAAGCTAAGGTGGAAGAGTTTGCCATTCCTATGTATGTGCGTACCATGCACGACAAACAGGGAAATTTAACCCGCCAGCCATACGGAAAAGACAATCAGGCTATATTTTCCGTATCGCGCGGAGCGCTGAACAAATTGTTGCTTTCCGAGGCGGAAAAAGATGCCGATATTTCGTTTCGGTTTTCCGAGCGCATCCAGCTGCTCGATCTGGAACGTAAAGTGCTGCATCTGAGAAACGAAGAAACCGGGATTGAATCTACCCTTAACTACGATTTGCTTTTTGGTTGTGACGGGGCTTACAGCGCCGTGCGCCATCGCCTTCAATTCACCGATCGGTTTACCTATTCCCAAACTTACATAGACCACGGATATAAGGAATTGAATATGCTTCCCGATGCCTCGGGAATGCACCGCATGGATCTGAATACCCTGCACATTTGGCCCAGGGGCGATTTTATGATGATTGCGCTGCCCAATCCGGACGGCACGTTTACCTGCACTCTTTTTCTTGGTTGGGATATTTTTGAAAAACTGACAGGCCCTGCAGAAGTAGAGCAGTTCTTTTCTGAACATTTTGCCGACCTGATTCCCCTTATTCCCGATTACAGGGAACAATTTTTTCAGAATCCCACTTCATCCCTGATGATGGTTAAATGCAAACCCTGGTCCATCGGGAAGGATGTGATGCTGCTCGGTGATGCGGCTCACGCCATTGTGCCTTTTTATGGGCAGGGGATGAATGCCGGTTTTGAAGATTGCTATTTATTCTACAGGCAAATGGAATCATTGAATTGGGATTTTGGCCGGGGAATTCCTGAGTTTGCCCGCATGCGTCAACCGGACGGCGAAGCCATAGCCGATTTGGCCATGAGGAACTTTGTGGAAATGCGCGATCTTACCGCCGATCCTGCTTTCCTATTTCGGAAGCAGGTAGAAAAATTGGCGCATGAAACCTTTCCTGAAAAGTGGATTCCTCTTTACAGCATGGTCACTTTCAGCGATATTCCCTACCATCGGGCAAAACGCGAAGGCGAAAGGCAGGATGGTATTATGGAACAGGTGTTGGATGAAACTTTCCGTAAGGGCATTACCGATGTTCAGGCGGGTTTTGAAGTCATGTGCCGACTTTTGAATTGAGATGCCTGTTCGGTTTTGCGCTCTGCCTTTTTTCGGCTGCGGAAAACCGATGAGATTATCCCCAAATTGTTTTGTAGCTCTTTTGGAGTTTTTCGGTCAGCTCCATTAATTCCACTTTACCCGGGCTTAATTTCGGTTTCGAAAAGTTGATATCCTGAACAGTATGAATAGGCACGAGGTGAATATGGGCATGAGGAACCTCAAGCCCGATGACGGCCACTCCGATACGGGTGCAGGGAACAACCTCTTTGATGGCCTTGGCCACTTTCGCCGAAAAGGCGTGTAGGCTTTGAAAATCCTCCTCAGGTAAATCAAAAATATAATCCGTTTCCTTCTTGGGTACGCACAAAACGTGCCCCATGGTCAACGGATAAATATCCAGAAATGCCAAATTGTGGTCATCCTCAGCCACTATGTAGGCCGGAATTTCTTTTTGGATAATCTTCGAAAAGAGGCTGCTCATGGCTATCGTCCTATCTCCAATATTTCAAATTTCATCATGCCTGAAGGTACTTTTACTTCGGCAATATCTCCTTTTGATTTTCCGAGTAAACCTTTCGCAATGGGCGATTCTACGGAGAGTTTCCCCTCTTTCAGATTGGCTTCATTTTCTGAAACCAGCAGATATTCCATCACCATTTTATTCGTCAGATTTTTAATCTTTACCCGTGAAAGGAGATATACCTTATCGGTTTCTATTTGGCCTGCTTCAATTACACGTGCATTTCTAACCGCGTCCTGGAGTTTGGATATTCTTAGTTCCAAAAGACCCTGGGCTTCTTTTGCGGCATCATATTCGGCATTTTCGGATAAGTCGCCTTTTTCCCTGGCCTCTGCAATTTGTTGGGATATTCGCGGACGTTCGAACAGGACAAGTTGGTCTAACTCATTCTTCATTTTCTCCAGACCCTCTTGGGTCATATACGTGATCTTGCTCATGACTTACATGGTTTAGCTAATCCTATAAAACAAACAAAAGGCCGATATGGCCTTTTGTTAATAATGACAAATGTACTACTTTTTACTTTTACAAAGTAATTCTGGCTCCTATAGAGTGAACTCCTTGGAAATTATAGGTGGCGCGGAATGAATAATCCAAACCGAAACGGGGCTGGGTCTTTTTGTCCTCATTTACTTTAGCTCCTTTGCTCAGCGGGATGTCAACATATGCTCCGCAGGAGGGACCTGTAAACGCGTTCAGCAGGTTGGTATTCAAAGCATCCCTGTCTTTGGAGAAAACTCCTCTTTCAAAAGTATAGCCTCCGCGCAGGACAAAGATATCCTTCCAGGCATATTCCAATCCCAGTATAAACTGATCCCGGGTAAATGAATTGATGGAGAGATTAAATGCCGGTGTAAACTTATGTTCTTTGGCGAAACGTACTCGATACATTACGCCTATGTTAAGCAAAGCTGGCATTTCAAAATCCGCAGCACGCTGGGACTGGGTAAGCGAAGCTCCATTCGGCAATACTACCTTTGAATTTAATCCGTCTCCGTTGTAACGCATGCGGGGACCTACGTTTTTCAAGGCAATACCGAAAACAAAATTGTCTTTTTTGTTTTCTCCTTTACCGATGGTGGTTTGGTATTGTACCCCGGCATCGAGGCAGAATCCCGTAGCACTTACGTTATCGATGGATTCGTTGATGATGCGGAAATTAATACCACCGTGGATTTTGTCAGAGAAAGATCGTGCGTACGACACCCCGATATTTAGGAAGCGTGGTGAATAAGTGGCGCCCGTTCCTTCGGGTTTATCCACCGTCGTTACATTAATTTCTCCGAAACTCATCGCAGTAACGCTTAACCCCAAAACATCATTTTTGGATAAGCGCTGCGCCAAGCCCGCGGCATTGATGGATATATCAGTTCCTTCCAGCCACCGGGTATGGGTAAAAACCACTTCTGTTTTACGGGCAAATGCAAGCCCTGCAGGATTCATAAATTGACCATCCATTCCTCTTTCGTTGGCTGATCCTGCACCTCCCCAGGCAGAGCTTCTGGCCCAGGGATTAATCAACAGATGCGTCGCCCCTGCCTGTCCGGCGCGGTCTTCATTACCGGCAAACAAACTGCCGGTAATGAAGAGGGCTCCTAATACGTATGATGCTTTAAACATGCTTTTCATAACTTATTCTTTGCTCCTTTTTTGAGATTAGAAATCTGAAACATCCGTTGGTCTGAGTACACCGAACCACTTAATCACGCGCTCACCGAGTCCGGGAGCCTTGATATGCACGATGTAAATACCGCTCGCAATGGGAATGTTGGCGAAATTTTTCAAATCCCAATCCACGGAGGTTATCCTGTTGTCGGATTTCGTGTACCTGCGGATCAACGATCCGGCTGCGTTGTAAATGGTAATCGTACATTCCGGCGGGAGGTTTGTGATTTTAACCCGATTGTCCAACTGATTCACCTCATAAGCTGAATAGGCGTAGTAAGGATTGGGCACGATGTTTATCAAATCTAGAGCAGATTTCGCCGTAGCCAAATCTCCTGTAGCAGGTGCCAGATTATCCAAAGAGAATCGGTAGAAAGGTTTGTTTCCGTTAAGCGGTGTGGCAGCCGTTTCCAGACTGTAGGTGCTGTTCTGCATGTAAGGTTTTGTTACCCGCATGCGCACACGCAGTTCTTCACCAAGCCATGGGCGTCCTTTGATGCTCAGCGGAATACCGGTCCACATAATGGAACGAATCAACTGACGTTTGTCGTTATCTGCCGGACGTCCGTTATTCTTTTTCAGAATTTCCATTGAGTACGCTCCCGCATCATAACGGGGTGTTGCTCCGAATGAGGCTCCGAAATTTCCGTTGCTTGCAAATACATAAAGGAAGTGTTTACCGCCCAAAATGGCATCTCCAAATTCCGAAAGGATGCTGGAGAAATCGAAGTTTAACGGGTCAACTCCGGTAGGGTTAAACAGCATGTCTCTTCCGTTTGCCGTAGCCAGGTAAGAACTTTCTCCGAATGCCATATTCAGGCGCTCTCCTGTCTCCACGGAAATGGCATATCCCGGGAACCAGCCCATACCCCAGTTGTTGATGTAATTGGCGTCATCAGGATTTCCGCTGACATCAGTGAGGAGTTTTCCTGTTGCCGTACCGTCTTCTGTGGCATAGCGTCCCTCTTTATCTACGGACGGACTTCTGCGAAGATCCAACTTACGTGCTTTCGTCGGAGATAAATCAGGATGTGAGTAAGTGAAATTCTCAAACGAATCAGCTTCAAATACGGGCACACGCGTCCATTTTGATTTGTCGGGTGTCAATACCACATCCACACTCTGAATGTAATCTACTTTAGATACGGCGGGTGGAATATTTCCTGCCCAAGCCGGACCGTCTTTACCGAATGAAGTCATCCGATACGGAGCCAGAGCGCCGCCCTGTCCGATTTGAATGCGCTCGTAAATTTGATCGTTATCCAGGTTGTTGTCTGCAGGAGACGATGCCGTCTGATTTCCAGAAAGTATCCAGTTCAGGGCGGGAGTTACATCATCATCCGGGATAAAGCCCAGATATACATTTTCCGGATTTTCGATCTCTAGCGTAGCTTCCAGGAATCCATTATTCTGTTCCCGGTTTTCGCCGGGTTGGGCTACTTGTTTTATCGTTACCGAAAGTCCGGTAAACTCTCCCGTATTTCTGTCAAATAAGATTTGTTCTGAACCGATTTGCAGGTCGGCATCCGAAACAGCAATGGTATCGAAATTATTATCCAAAACAGCCCAGCGGGATGTAACTCCCATCGTGTAAAGCGTATTTGAATTGGAAATGCTCACCGGACCGTCAATGGCCACGTAGTAAGTTCCTTTTTTCAAGGCCAGCGGATCTACCACTTTAATTTTCAACGGCCCTTTAGCTCGTTGGTAGGTAGGTTCTGCCAGGTAATAAGGCGGCTGCAGAATCAAATCTTCGGATTCTTTGGTAAGATCTAAAATATTACCTCCGTTACCATTTCCTTCCAAACGGGTAATTTCAGGTCCGTCGCCATAGAACGAATTCAGGATGGTACCTCCCGATTCGGGAGCATTTATGTGCGGAATACCTCCGTAAATGCTGATGGCCCCGGTGGCACTTTTACGGCTGGCAATGAAAGGCTTTTTCTGGCCGTCTAATGCTGACTGATCGTTCTGATCGTATTTTTTGTAATTGTTATACCCGTAAGCGATCACCAGGAAGTGGTACTTTTTATGGTTTACCAAACGCTTATCAGCACCGGTGGCAAAGGCGTCTTCAATAACGCGGAGTGACTGGGTGATGCCTTGGTTGGCACCTTCTACCATCACTTGCGGTACGTTGAACCCAAGCTGTTGATCGGGCGTATAGTTTACCAATGTACTAATGGCTGTTCCATTTGCATCGAAATCGCGAAGGTCGCACTGGGCAATTAATCTGGCTTTGCTCAAATCATAACGTTCATCAGGAGATACCGTGGCATCTTTTACCTGGTAAACCATGTATCCTTGGAAGCGGTACTTGCGTGATTCAACCGTAGTGGCTACCGAAGTATCGATGGAGTAATCCAATTCCTCATACTGGTTCAGGTAGTTGTTGCTGATGGCATTGTTGGTCCAGTAAAGAACAAGCTCACGGTCCAATTCCTGTATGTAAACATCCGGAGCATCGGGACCGTCCAATAGGCGGAAGCAGTTCTCGAAAAGTTGTTGGGCTTTGTCGTCCGCTTTACGCACCAATTTAACTGATTCAAACGGATCTCCGTTGAATGCACGTGCCCAAACGGCCCCCGTGGTGATGTCGTTTACCGCACCTGGAAGTAACGTGAACGGCCCGGCTGATTGAACAAAACGTTGGTCGGCTGCGGTTCCGTTAGGCTGACCGGGACCCGGATTAATCTGAGTCCACTGGAAGCCTGGATCTACACCCTTGGTTCCCCAATGGGTGGGGTCTGAATCTCCGGGGAACATGAAATCCGATTCGATGGTGGTGGCACCTGGAGAACCGGGGAAACCGTTTCCTCC
>CAYYRB010000057.1:0-2163 GCA_964473995.1 uncultured Candidatus Competibacteraceae bacterium
GCGGCTGACTGACCCCACATCAGTACAACCCCTACAAATAAGGGTAAAATTGTTTTTTTCATTTTGTTTTGTTTTTTCTCGGCCACAAAAGTACATTTTTTTGTTACAATGTACTTTGGTGGCTCATTTTGAATGAAATAAGGAGAGCTTTTGGATTCGCTTTGTCAAGGTTGCTATATTCGCAAAAAAAAATATTCGCATGTCCAAAAACTCGACTTATTTCCTTTTATCCTTTCTAATTCTCGGCATTCTGTTCACCGGGTGTAAAAAGGAAAAAAATCCCTGTGGCGACGGTAATGTGTGTTTTCGCATCAACGGTAATGATGTTTCTGTAACGGCTAAACGCCAAGCGTTGCCCAATAGTCGCTCCCGCATATTGTTTGTGTCAGGAACAGGAACCGGTTTCCGCAGTGTAGACGTGGATATTTTCGGCAATTTGGAAGGTGTCTATACATTCCGTGAAAATCCGGGAACCAATGGGGATGCCGGTTTTCAGTATTTTCCGAATGGGAATGAATTCAGCTATGAGGCTGTTTCGGGTACATTAACACTAACCGACGCTACAGGCCACTGGACCGGCTATTTCTCCGGCACGGTAAGTGATGGAAGTCAAACGTGGCCGATCACTGACGGGAATTTTTACCAAGTGGGTACGGAATAAAATTATTTAGTTTCCATAGGCGAAAAGGAGCCAGGAATGGTAAACGGATATTCCTGATCTGCTGTATTGGGTTCGGTCTTGGTGTATTCGATCGAAAACTCGGCTGTTTCTTCCGGAGTGCGGATTAGTATAGTGATTTTAGACGGGAGAACGTCGCTTCCGCATGGCATAAAATCAGCATACGAAATGTCTAATAATCGGGCGGATGATCCGTCATACAATACGTTCCGAATCAATCGGCCCTGCTCGCTGAACCACATACCTTGAACGGTTTTTGTTTTGTCTGCCATGGTTTCTTTGCCATCCGCCATTCGTTCAAATTCAGCTTTGGGCAGAGGTGAAAAAAAGTATCCATGTTTTTTCAGATCGGAAATCCGAAACGTTTCCTTCGGAACGGCAAATACGGGGAGTGCCGTGAGGGCTGCTTCCAGCATGGAATAATCTAACCGGTAACCGGCCTGTTTTCCCAATAAGGAATAATCCCCTTCCGCATATTTTTTGTCTAAAAAATAAATGAGTGAAACCCGATTTTGAGTGGCCAAGATGCGGGCAATTTCAATACCCATGGGCATGGCAGAAATCCATACCACACTGTCGCGACCGATTTTTAATTTTCCTTTTATCGTGTTTTCTCCGTTTTTCTTGGTTTTAATCTGTGCGCTGAATTTAATGTTCAGGTTTTTATAGGTCGGTTTGTTTTTGTCCAGATGGGCAAACAGATCGGATGGCGTTTCCAGTTTCACCACAGGCCCTGAATCTGCTGCCGGTTTCGTTGTTTTACAGGAGAAAATAAAAAGGAATGTTCCTGAAATAAAAAGAGAAAAAAAACGAATTTTCATGAGTATTGCGTTACAATTTTTCAGCTTGTTTTTTAATTTCTTCGGCTTTCTTAATATCCCCTTCGGATGTTAAGATGGAGGCGTAAAGAAGGAGTGCCCGCTTAATTTCACCGCCTCCGTTTTTGAGACATTGTTCCATGACCGTTCGGGCTTCTTTCAGATTCCCGTTTTTTTGCAGTATTTCGCATCTCATGAGAAAACCTTCGGGCATTTCCGGCGCCAATCGTACTGACTCGTCGGCCTGTACCAAGGCTTTTTGTGATTGCCCTGTTGCCAGAAGAAAGGCAGCATAATCCGCCCGGACGAGATAATCCGCCGGGAAAGTAGTCAAGGCTTTTTGGAAGAAATTTTCTGCATCAGTCGTTTGTCCTTGTGAAGCGGCGAGCATACCCGATGCCGCATAGAATTCTGCGGTGAGCTGCGGATTGTCAATCACCATTTCCTTGCCAAAACTGAGCGTTTCAGCCGCATCGTTTTTTTTACCCAGCTTGTTCTGTGCCAAGCCTTTGTAAAGCGAAATTTCGGGTTGTACCGGAAATAATTCCTCCGCCTCAGAGGTTAATTGGGAAAGTAAGTCATAATCTTCGATGCGTCTGGCCAATTGAAAACATTGCCTGAAAAATATGAACTTCGGACTTTCTAAAGCCAGTACCTTTCGGAATG
>CAYYRB010000057.1:2263-14319 GCA_964473995.1 uncultured Candidatus Competibacteraceae bacterium
GTAAAAATCAGCCAACGAAAGATGAATAAGCGTATTGTATGGATCGTTTTTTAAAATGAGTTCCAACATCTCCTGTGCTTTTTTCTTATCGCCTTTGGCATAATATACCTCGGCAGCCATGCCCGGAAAAAGCGTTTCTTCGGGATACACGTTTTGCAGTTTTTCCAATTCTTTTAAGGCTTCCTGGTATTTTTTCATGGCCATGTACAGGCGGTATTTTTCCAAATTGATTTCTTTGGTTACACCGATCTGCTGTTCCACTTTATCCAGTAAATCCATGGCTTCGGACAGGCGTCCCTCATCCACCAGAATAGAGGCTGCGGAAAGGGCATATTCCAATTCCTTGGGGTACAAGTCAGCAAGCTTTTTGTAGGTTTCTCTCGCTTCTTTGTACATTTTCAAAAAATCATACATCTCGGCAAGACGTACCCGATACCATTTGTTTTGTGGCTCCAGATCTACCGCACGTATAAATGCGGGCAGTGCCTGTGAATAAATTCCGTTTAAGGCGGAAAGCTCACCGAATTCAAAGTGGCCTGCTGCTATTTCCGGATACTTTCTGATAAAACCTGCAAACAGCGCCAGAGCAGTTTTGTGGTTGCCCGTAATTTTTTCCTGAACGGCCTCAATAAAAAGGGCCTCAATATCCTGCTTGGTTTCAGGGGATAATTCGGCGATTTCCTTGTTCTTTTTGTTCTTTTGGGCAGAGGCGGTTACAGGAATGGATGCCGTTACCAGCGCGATAACAAAAACAAGTACGTTCATCCTGATATTCATGCGCAAGTTTACGAATTAAACGGAAAAACCGTGCCGGTTATGCGGATAGGCTTATTTTTGGCAAATGGAAAAGAGGGTAGCCATCGTGGGTGCTGGTCTGGCGGGGATATGTCTGGCTTACCGGCTTCATGAATTGGGTATTCCTTTCGTGTTGTTTCATTCCGAAGATTTGCCCTGTTCTTCCGAAAAGGCCGCCGGATTGATGAATCCCGTGGTGGTAAAACGTCTTTTGCCCACCTGGCTCGCTTCGGAATGTATGGCCTGCAACCGTAATTTTTATCCGCTTGCAGAGCAACTGACGGAGCATCGTTTTTATTCTCCGCTTTCGGTACATCGTTTTTTTCCGAATGCTCAATCCGTGCAGGAATGGAACGCGAAAATCTCAGAAGGCACCATGAAGGACTACCTCTCGGATACGCCTTATGCTTACCGTCCCGAGGTGTATAATTCTTCGGAATGGGGCGGGGGGGATATCTACGGAGCGGCGTCTGTAGATTGCACGTCGTTTATCAGCGGATCGCGTACTTTTTTTGCTGAAAAAAATTACCTGCGGGTGCAAACGCCGGCCTATTCGGAAATAGTTCCCGAAAGAGATTCGGTAACGATATGCGGAGAGGTATTCTCCCATGCGGTTTTTTGCGAAGGAATGGGCCTGGTGAACAATCCGTGGTTTGGTTATCTGCCACTCATCCCTACCAAGGGCCAACTGCTTTGGCTGGATGTACCGAATCTTCCCTCAGAAAAAGAGGTGATGAAAGGGGTATTTCTGGCTCCTCGACCGCATGGCGGGTTTGTTTGCGGAAGCACCTATGAGTGGCAGTTTGATAATGAGGAGCCAACCTTGGCCGGGTTGGAAAAACTGAAAACCGATCTGGAAAAAATAATCCGTGTGCCCTACACGGTTACTAACCATACCGCGGGAGTAAGGCCCGCCTCGCGTGATCGGCGCCCGTTTATGGGAAATCATCCCGGGTATCCCTCCCTTTTTGTGTTTAACGGGCTGGGAACAAAAGGGTATATGTTGGCGCCTTATCTTTCCCTGCGTCTTGCCGAAAATTTGTTACGCGGAAAAGAATTGCCCAAAGAAGCAGATATACGCCGCTGGAAAAAATAAAAAATCCCTCCGAAGAGGGATTTTTTTACAGACGTTCACCTCCAAAGGTGTTTAATGCCTGTACTTTACGGACTTGACTATCCGAGATCATTAAACACCTCCTTTCTATTGGTTCGACATGTGAATGTAACGATTTTCGGGCGGATTGGTTTTTAATTCAGGCTTAATCTTCCTTTATCCGTTGATTTATCGGGGATTATTTTTTTACTTCAGAAAATCATTTGATTCTTATCACCATTTAACAAATCGAAGGCAGTGCTCCTCCGCAGCCAGCAGGTACAATCCACGGGTTAAACTTCCTATAGGAATAACCACCGCATCTCCCTCAATCAAGCCATGTTGGCACTCTCGTCCCCACAAATCCAATATCCGGTAATTTTTTGATGCTCCGAAACCTTCAAGTGTAAGTTGCTCTGTGGCGGGATTCGGATAGAGTCGCACCTTTTTTAATTCGTTGTTGATTGTCTCTGCATAAAAATCTTCCTGCCCACAACTTCCTGCAAAAATAGCCTGATTGTTAAATCGGTCTTGCGCAGGTACGGAAGAAGTATTCATCGCGTTCGGGGGACCAATTTTTCCCCATTGGTATTCTTGCACAAAAGAGGGCCTCGTGGTATAATAATAGCTCAGGTCGGTTACATTCCCGGTTCCCGCGGGTGTGATGCTTCCCTTATTGTTATTTCCATAGGTAAATTGGTCATTGCCGAGAATGTTATAATTTACCGCACTGTAGGGAAAAGAGTTGTTGGTGATTTCATTTCCGATAAAATTCTGGGATGGGCTCGTGTTGTCCGAAAAGAATATGCCGTACAGTTCGGCCCTGTTTCTAAGAAAGGTATTGTGTGGGCCGTTTGCCCCGTGTGAATTATCGATGACAATATTATTCACCACGTTGTTTTCAAAGAGGTTGGCATACACGTAGTTTCCGTGAAGCACGAGCTCTCCTGCCGAGTTTCCGCTGATGAGCGGATTTGAATTGGTCCAGTAGGGGTCTGTGGAGTAGTTAAATGCACAAACATTACCATTGGCTCCCGCCTGCAAAAGTATACTGTGCCTGAGGTGTTTGAATACGGAATTTTCAATGAGGCATTCATTGGTGGTAAAGTGCAGCACTACACCATAGGCTCTTCCACCTCCACCATATTCGAATGCATCGTGTAGATAAGCTTGCTCAATTTTTGAGTTGGAAACGGACGCCAACTCGATATGGGCAAAGGTAGCTTTGTTTGATTCTATACCTGAAATCCAGCAATTTTCTGCATAATTGAAATGTATGCCGCTTGCCTGCTCAGGTGCCGTATTATCCATACGTTCCATGGAAAAACACCGAAGACCGATATTCCGTTTCATGTTGATTCGGATTGCTTTGGGCCTACGGCTTAGGGGGTAATCCATTCGCAATTCGCTTGCCAGAAATAGGGTATCTGTGCGAATGCTGTCAATTTTTGCCAATTGTCCCACCGTATTCAAGGCCCATGATGAAGTGACCCAATCAGCATCCTGTTGTTGGATTCTAATCCATTGGCCTTCGAGAAATACTCCCGCATCGGCAACTACGATTTTATTTGAGCCCTTGGCGGCAGGTAGCAACAACGAGCTGCTGTCGGCCGGGATTAAGTTTCCTATGGCTTGAATAGCATGTCCCGTTCCACCCAAGTTAAAAATAAAACGCGTAGCTGCGGCTCCATCGCCCGTTATCAGGCAGTTACTCGGCAGGTTTATGCTTTCGGTAAACCGATAATTTCCCTGAGGGAAATGCAGATGAATGCCATTGGGTTCGTTTAATTCCAAAAGACTGTCCACAATGAGATTTACAGATGTTAGACCGTCTGCGACAGCCCCTTCTTCAAGTACGTTGTAGGTTGTAAATCCTGCCGTGCTTGTATCGTTTAATCCTGCCGAAGTCCAATTCACCGATCGGTTTTCGGGCAGTATCTGGGTGAAACCTTGCGAGGAAATCAGGCAAAGAAAAATCCATATATTCTTCATGGTGCGGGAGATTTTGGAAAAAGGTTTAGTTCAGTTCTACTTCCAAAAATGCAAAAAAAATAGGTGGGGATGCAAAATGAATGCTTAAAACCTCCATAATCCTTGCAGATTGGCCGAGAAAATGAATATTTCCAAATTAAAGGAGTCTGTGGATTCGGAGGTTATATTTTTTCCTTATTTAATGGAAAATTTTACGTAAATGCTGGATTGAATTTTTATTTTCTGAAACTGAATGGCATTGTCATCATCTTCTGATTTCACCTTAACTCCATCCACATAGAGCATATCTCGGGAACCTCGGACATTTACATTTTCCATCCCATAAACGGGGCTGATTTCATTTTCAACGATTACCAACGGTTTTCCGGTTTGCTCACTTATGGCTGCCAACAGATAATCTGCCTTTTCCTTGGCTGCTTTTATCGCTTCAATTTTCACTTCCTTTTTCAGGTTATCCATTTTGGAGTGATCTACTTTTGAAATGTAGGCATCCGTAATCTCCAACTTTTCAAGTTCAGCAAACACAAGCCCCACAAGGGTTGCATTGGATACTTTTAAGGTGTAATCCTTTTTGGTCAATACTTCTTTTTTTTGCCAGCGAATTTTTACATAATCAGCATTTGCATCGGATAAAGATAAATCGGCCAAATCTAAACCGAGGGATTTTATCGCATTTTTCAGTTTTGTTTCCTGTTCTTCAATGCTTATTTTTTCCTTATTAACATATCTTTCGTGAATGATGATGGCGATGTATATTTCATCCGGAACTATTTCTTTTTTTGCCGTACCCGTAACCTCAATGTAAGGGGGTTCTTCGGGCTTTGCCATATTCGTCTGACTGTTACTGAACGTAGTCATCAATAAAAAGGTGACCGGTAATAGTTGAATCGTTTTAAACATTATTTGTTTTTGTTATATTTTTTGTTTCGTGAAACAGGCGCTTTTTTTTGCTCCCGAGCAGAAGAACATTTTTCCAAAAAGTATGGATTAAAACGGTAAGAAGCAGTTTATTATTGTATCAGCCTCCAACAAAAATAAATTTGTTTTGCCAAACAAATCGGATATTCCGGCACGTATACGGACGAGGTATCTTCCCAAGAAAATGAACGAAACAAGTATGCCTAAACTCTTTTGTTTAGCCCAAATTTATTGTCGTCATACAATTTTACCCAACGAAAGCCCACTCGGTGTTGGACAATCACATTAAGCGTCTATCTTGGCGTACTTCGCATTTTTCTCTATGAATTCTCTGCGCGGTGGGACCTCGTCACCCATAAGCATAGAGAATACATAATCAGCTTCCGCGGCACTTTCTATGGTTACCTTCCGCAGCGTACGGCGGGCCGGATCCATGGTGGTTTCCCAAAGCTGTTCAGCATTCATTTCTCCCAAACCTTTGTATCGCTGTACATTCACGTTTGATTCCTTGCCTTCGCCGGCGAAATCTTTAATGGCTGCATCCCGCTCGGTTTCATTCCAGCAATAGCGCTGGTTGTTTCCTTTTTTAACGAGATAGAGGGGGGGAGTGGCTATGTACACATGGCCGCGTTCCACCAATTCTTTCATATAGCGGAAAAACAGGGTGAGCAGCAACGTGGTAATGTGAGAACCGTCAATATCGGCATCCGTCATGATGATTACCTTATGGTAGCGTAGACGGTCCAAATTCAGGGCTTTGCTGTCTTCTTCCGTTCCGATGGACAAACCAAGCGCCGTAAAGATGGTTTTGATTTCCTCGTTTTCCAAAATTTTGTAAAGCAGGGCTTTTTCTACATTCAGAATTTTTCCCCTCAGTGGTAAAATCGCCTGAAATTTACGGTCTCGACCCTGCTTGGCAGTTCCTCCCGCGGAGTCACCCTCCACGAGGTATATTTCGCACAATTCGGGGTTTCTTTCCGAACAGTCGCTCAACTTGCCCGGCAGGGACGTGCTGTGCATCTCGCCTTTCCGCTGGACCATTTCTCTCGCTTTGCGTGCCGCATGACGGGCAGTGGCTGCCAAAATTACTTTATTGACGATGGTTCTGGCCTCCTTAGGATGTTCTTCCAGGTAGTTTTGTAGCATTTCACCTACCGCCTGATCCACGGCTCCCATTACCTCGTTGTTGCCTAATTTGGTTTTGGTCTGCCCTTCAAACTGGGGTTCGTGCACTTTTACCGATATAACCGCCGTGATTCCTTCGCGGAAGTCATCGCCGCTGATTTCAAACTTGAGTTTTTCCAGCATCCCCGATTTTTCGGCGTAGGCTTTCAGGGTGCGGGTAAGCGCCCTGCGGAAACCCGCCAGGTGGGTTCCGCCTTCGTGGGTGTTAATGTTGTTTACGTAGGAGTGGACATTTTCATTATACGACGTATTGTAGGTCATGGCCACTTCCACGGGAATACCAGTTTTTTCCGTTTCCAGATAAATGGGGTCGGGAATCAGGGATTCACGCGTTTTGTCAATATATCTGACAAATTCATTCAATCCTCCTTCAGAATAAAAGCGATCGGTGCGGAAGGCTCCGTTTTCATCTTTTTCCCGCTGGTCGGTAAGGGTGATGTTTATGCCTTTGTTCAAAAAGGCCAGTTCACGCAAACGACCGGCCAACGTATCATAAGAATATACGGTATGGGTAAAAATAGTGGCATCGGGTGTGAAGGTCACATGAGTTCCGCGGTTTTCGGAGATTCCTGTTTCCTTTACTGAATACAATGGTTTGCCGATTTGGTACTCCTGGCGGTACGATTTTCCATCCCGGAATACATCAACCGTAAGGTGCGTGGACAAGGCATTTACGCAGGATACGCCCACTCCGTGAAGACCTCCGGATACTTTGTAGGAGTCTTTATCGAATTTCCCCCCGGCATGAAGCACGGTCATTACTACCTCCAACGCTGATTTTTTCTCTTTGGGGTGAATATCTACCGGGATACCCCTTCCGTCGTCTTCCACCCGGATGGAGTTATCTTCCAGAATGAAAACCTTGATGTTTTTACAGTAGCCTGCCAACGCTTCATCGATGGAGTTATCCACTACCTCATATACGAGATGGTGAAGCCCTTTGGGGCCTATATCGCCTATATACATGGCGGGACGCTTGCGAACCGCCTCTAAACCTTCAAGTACCTGAATATTGTCTGCCGAGTATTCTTTCTGCACCGGGATTTTGTTTTCTTCCGTTTCTTCTGCCATATGCTTTTTTTAACGAATGGCAAATTTAGCAATTTACAATCTGCCGGGGGTGTATCGTGCGGTAAATTATCAACAAAAACGGGGCTGATTTGCGTTTTTTTTACACATCGTTCCTCGGGCGGAGTGTTTTGGGTAATAGTCGTCAATTGTTGCTATACTTGTACTTGAATTCAAAAAAGTGAACATGGAACCTACTTTGGTGGTACTGGCTGCGGGTATGGGCAGCCGTTACGGGGGTGTAAAGCAGATTGACCGGTTCGGGCCCTCCGGTGAAACGATCCTGGATTATTCATTGTTTGACGCCATTCGGGCGGGTTTTGGTAAAGTTGTTTTTATCATCCGAAAGGAAATTGAAGCCGACTTTAGAGAGGTGTTTGATCACAACCTTTCCTCCCGGATCGAGGTGGAATATGCTTATCAGTCCAATGATCTTCAATTTGAAGGAATTAACAACGTGCCCGAACGCACCAAGCCTTGGGGAACGGGCCATGCGGTGCTTTGCGCCCAAAAGGCTATTTCAGGTCCTTTTGCCGTAATCAATGCCGATGATTTTTACGGTCGTGACGGTTTTATGAAAATGGCCGATTTTCTAACCAACAATACAGATTCCTCAGTGCATTCCATGGTGGGGTACGAACTGCCGAAAACGTTGTCGGAGTTCGGCTCTGTTTCCCGTGGAGTTTGCGAGGCTGACGGACAGGATTACCTGAAATCCATAACCGAGCGGACGAATGTGTTTGCTGAACATGGAAAGATTATTTCCGAGGAAGGAGATTCCCGCATTGAACTAAGCCCCGATAGTCCCGTTTCTATGAATTTTTGGGGGTTCATGCCTTCCGTATTTGATGATCTGGAGCGCTGGTTCGTAGATTTTGTAAACCGAAATGCCGACCATCCCAAGGCCGAATACTTTATTCCTCTTACCGTGCAGAGCCTGATGGCCAAAGGGCATAAAGTGAAAATATTGAGGAACTCAGGTGTATGGTTCGGTGTCACTTACAGGGAGGACCGTGAATTTGTCAGCGACAGCATACGCAAATTGGTAGGTGAAGGCGAGTATCCTGAAAAACTCTGGTAGCTGTTATTGAATGGCAGCGTTGGCGCACTGCTCTCCGTCAATCGCTGCTGATACTATACCCCCTGCATAGCCCGCTCCCTCGGCGCATGGAAAAAGCCCTTCCGCATCCGGATGATATAGGGTTATTTTGTCCCGTGGAATACGCACGGCTGAAGATGTGCGGCTTTCGGTCGCTACAGCCAGAGCTTCGTCCGTTAAATAGCCTTTCATCTTTTTTCCAAAATCATTGAATGCCTGACGCAGTCTATTGTAAACAAAGTCGGGTAATACGTCTCCAAGTTCTGCCCCCTGAACGCCTGGGGTGTAACTGCATGCAGGCAGATTGGATGACGCTTTTCCGTTGACCAAGTCGGTGAGTCGTTGCGCGGGTGCGGTCTGGGAACCCGGCCCGCCTATACAGCAGGCTTCCTCCACTTTACGGCGTATTTCCAAACCGATGAGCGGATTTTTTTCAGGGTCTCCGAAACGGGCAAATTCTTCCAAGCCGATTTCGGTCACGATTCCTGAATTGGCGTAGGGGTTGTTCCGTTTACTGGGCGACCAGCCGTTGGTTACGATTAATCCATCTTCCGTGCTGCATGGAGCGATGATGCCGCCGGGGCACATGCAGAAGGAATACACTCCGCGCCCTTCTGCCTGAGTTACCAATGAATAATACGCGGGAGGAAGCAATGGGTGATTGAAGTCGTTTTTGTATTGAATTCGGTTAATCAGTTCCTGGGGATGTTCCGCCCTTACCCCTAAAGCGAACGGCTTTGCCTCAATCTTCAGGTTTCTATGGTACAGCATTCGGTAAATGTCCTCGGCGGAATGTCCGGTAGCCAGAATCAGTTTTTCCGCCTGGATGGTCTCATTCCCGTTGACGGTAATCCGGTGCAATTTTCCGAATTGTGTTTCCACATCCGTCAGTTTGGTCTCAAAACGGATTTCTCCTCCGCAAGAAAGAATAAAGCTCCGCATTTTTTCAATGATGCCGGGAAGTTTATTGGTGCCTATGTGTGGTCTGGCATTTACCTCAATGTCGGGCTCCGCACCGAAAAAACGGAAAATCTGTAAAATGCGCTTTATATCACCCCGCTTGTCGGAACGGGTATATAATTTTCCGTCGCTGTAGGTTCCGGCTCCCCCTTCACCGAAACAGTAATTGCTCTCCGTGTTTACCACATGGTGCTTGGTCAGGTTAGCCAAATCCCTTCGTCTTTCTCTTACGGGCTTTCCACGTTCCAGGATTATGGGTTTGAATCCCGATTCGATAAGACGGATGGCGGCAAAGTAACCCGCGGGTCCGGCACCGGCAATGTATATCTCGGGGGCATTACCTACCTGGTTTTCTTTCAGGAAAAAGAGAGCTTGAGCAAGGTTTTCCTCTGTAGAAATGAGCTCCACCCTCAACAGGAATTTTACTTTTCCCCCGCGTGCATCAATCGAACGCTTTCGTATACGTATACTTTTTACGTCATTCCATCTTTTTCCGATTTTTTCTTTTAGGTAAGGATGAAGATGACTTTCCCCGAATGCATGTTCAGGTGGTACGCTAATTTCTATTTCGGAGGGAATGTTCATCTTCCGGCAAAGATAACCGGCTTTTTGGGCTTAGCCGGTTTCGTCAGAGGGAGCCTTCGAAAACAAAACTGATCATCACGGCCCGGGTGTACATTTTATTAATGGCTGCAGAATAGGTATGGCCTTCCTGTACCAAGGTATTCGGCAAGCCCCAGCTTACTTTTACGGCGGGGGTAAACATAAAATAACGGAGATAAATGTTGAGACCCGTGCCCATTTCAAAGGCCACATCGTGCTTTTTTACCTTTACGAATTGGGCGCCTTTATCATCAGTTCCCTGCTTGGAGGCCAAGTCATACGTGTATTTTATCCCTGCTTCTGCATAAATTCGGAAATCATTCAGCCGAGCGGATTTGAGCCTCAGGGAAATCGGAAAATCCAAAAGAGTGCTTTCGATGGGTTTGGCCACATTGTAAAAGGCCGTATCATTTGCGCCCCTCATGGTGTAGTTGATGGTCCGCTGCCCGAAAGATAAACCGGGCGAAAAACGCAGGGAAAGAATATCGGTAATTCTCAGGTTAGACATCAACCCTAATGAAAAACCGCTTTGTGCGGTTGTTTCCATGGCATATACACTGTCTACCATACCGGGGTTATCCATGGGACGAAGCCCCAGATTCATCGTATTTACTCCGATATGAAAACCGAAATACATCAATTTGCGATCGAGTTGGGGCAGGGCATGGGGTTTTGTGGTGATCTGACCTGTTGATGAGCCTACCGAAATGACAAGCAGCAGAATGAATAATGCAATATGTGTAAACCGGTTTTTCAAGAGCACATCCCTAACGCAAAATTGGTGATTTTATTTTTCCAGGATGTAAAGGCTGGCAATCCCGAAGGTGAGCGGAATAAATCGCCCGCCGCGGAAACCTGCCTGATTGGCCAATTGCATAAATTCGTTGCCGTAAGGAAATGCGTTTACGCTTTCCGGAAGATACGTGTATGCCGCATGATCTCCTGAAATAATTCTGCCCCAACCGGGGAGTATGTAACGGAAATAAAAACCGTAGACCTGTTTGAACGGGAATTTTTCGGGTTTGGAAAATTCCAAAACAAAAAGGCGGCCGTCCGCCTTCAGCACGCGATGTAGCTCAGAGAGTCCCTTTACCGTATTTTCAAAGTTGCGCACACCAAAGGCTACCGTAGCCGCATCGAAACGTTCTGAATCGAAAGGCAGATTTTCACTGTCGGCTTGAATCAATGTTATTTTGTGTTCGAGCGATTTTCCGTTAATTTTTTGCTGTCCAACGCGCAGCATACCTGCCGAAAGGTCTGCTCCTGTTACTTCGGGTACACCATTTTTGGCCATCATGATCGCCAGATCAGCCGTTCCGGTAGCCATGTCCAAGACATGTTTGGGGGCTAACCGGTTTACCTCTTTCACCGTTTTTTTTCTCCAGGAAACATCAATGCCCAAGGAGAGAAATCGGTTCAAAAAGTCGTACCGGGATGAAATGTTATCGAACATCTCGGCAACTTCCTCTTTTTTGCTTTTGTCCGAGGAGTGGTATGGTTTTACGTGATTCATGATGTTGATAAACAAAGCGGATGCATTCCGGTTTAGCCTACGGGTACAAATGCATTGGGGTATTTGTAATTATTGGAAATGGCTTTTTTGCTCAATGAAACCGCAAGCGTCAGTGTGCCTACCCGTCCGATGAACATGCTGACGATCAACACCGCTTTTCCGGCAGTTGATAGTTGGGCCGTAATTCCCGTAGAAAGACCAACCGTGCAGAAGGCGGAAACTTCTTCAAAAAAGAGCTTAAGCGGATCCACGTCGGGGTCCGTGATATTAAGAATAAAGGCACCCGCGAAAATCACGGAAAACGAAAAGATAAGCACGGCGCCGGCCTTTTTGATGGTTTCTTCGGGAATGGTGTGGCGAAATACCGTAGCATCTTTCTTGCCTCGGATGGTGGCGAGTGCCGAAATCAGTATGGTGGCAAAAGTGGTTGTTTTGATTCCACCTCCAGTGGATGCAGGCGAGGCTCCTACTACCATGAGAAATATAAAAAAAATGAGCACGGGAGCTGTTAAAATAGAAAAATCCACCGTATTGAAGCCGGCAGTGCGGGTGCTCACCGATTGAAAAAGGGAGGTAATTACTTTTTCGGTGGCTGATTTTGAAGCCATGCCTCCTTCGGCAGTCTGAAGGGGGTTGGCTGATTCTAAAAAGAAGAAGGCAATGGTTCCTCCTGCGATGAGCAAGGCACTGGTGTACAGCACAATTTTTGTCGATGGCTTGTATTGTTTCCAGGGTTTGGCCAATCGTTCGCGCATGTTTTTAATTGAAAAAATGTCATTTAAAACGGGGAAACCCAATCCGCCGAGCACAATCAATGCCGCGATAACCAG
>CAYYRB010000058.1:0-3334 GCA_964473995.1 uncultured Candidatus Competibacteraceae bacterium
GGATTTTGGTTATCGGCCACGTTGATGACGTAGGAACAGGTATCCTTTCTTCCCGACCCGTCGGTGGCGATCCAGGTGACGGTGGTGGCACCGAGGTTGAAGATGACGCCGTCCAAACTTCCCGATCCGGAACCGGAAGTCGCACCGGAAAGGGAGTAGGTTAAAGTAACGACTCCACAATTATCCGTTACCGTAGCATCAAATGAAGTTCCGGAATTCAAGTAAGAACACACTCCCGGATCTGTATTTACCAATTGTGTAGTCGGGCATACAATAATGGGAGCTGTCGTATCCGGAATTGTGGTAAGTGTAATGGATGTTGAATCCAAACATCCCAACGAATCTGTAATGATTACCTGATACAAACCTGCAGATAAGTTTGTTATATTTTGATTGGTTGAGGAATAACTTTCAGGGCCGTTCCACGAGTAAGTGTAAGGAGGATATCCCCCGTTTACATTAAGGTTTATGGAACCGTCTGAAAAATTCGGGCAGCTCACCTGGCTGGCGATGGCAGCGATTGGCATTAATTCAGCAGGAAGCCTGATGCCGAAGGTAGCCGACTCACATCCCGATGAATCACGTGAAACAATTTGATAGGTAGAATCTGCGGCAAGGGAGAAGGTATGTATTCCCGGAGTGGCAAATGTTATCCCACCGTCGGTAGAAATTGCATAGAAACCTCCGTCTCCACCCGAAGAATAAACCGTCACGGGAATCTGGGTCAATCCGTCTGCAATGCACGGATTAAAGAGTACGCTGTCTACACGAACTTTGGCATCTAATGTCACGGAAAACGCCTGCAATGAATGGCAGCTATTGGAATCTCTGGCCCACAGCAGATAGGTTCCGCCGGCGGTCAGCAGCGAATCATAATCGCCAAAAGTGGAATAACTGATTTGATTATCAAAAGAAAGTTGGTATGCACCTCCCGCACCTCCTGAGATAGAGTCCACGGTAACCAAGGCCAAATCAGACGAAGGATCGGGGCAATTCAGTGTTACTCCTCGGATGGCAACCGGGTCGGGTTGATCAACAAAGAAGGTGAAGGATTCGGTGCACAAATCGCCGTCAGTCACCAATAAAGTATAAAATGATGTTTCGAGCGAATCTAAATCCTCCGTTGTGGCAGTAAATCCTCCGGGGCCGGTCCAGCTGTAGGTGTAGCCAGGAAAGGCCGTCCCTCCTGAAATACTCACATCAATGGCTCCATCTGCCCCACCATAGCAGGTAATTGGCGTAATGGAAAAGAGGCCGTCTATAGAATCGGGTTCAGTGATAACTACCGAATCAGAGATGGCGCATCCATTATCGTCTTCCACAAATACACTGTACCAACCGGGGCCTAAAAGGTTAAGATCCTGGACGCCTCCGTTGAACGGATTTCCATTACGCATCCAGGTATAAAAATAGGGGTATGTTCCGCCGCTGACACTAAGATCAATGGTTCCGTTTGAAATGCCGTTACAACTGGCATTGGCTGTTGTAAAACCCAGTGACAAGGGTTGGGGAGCTACCACCGAAAAGTTTTGGAATGTCGTGCAGCTTAACGAATCTTCCACAGCCACCTGGTAATTTCCGGATGACAATCCCGTTACGGAAGGTCCCGTATGAAATACCGTTCCCAAGGCATTTTTCCAAGATATGGTGTAAGGTGGCAACCCACCCACCACAACCGCTGCTGCGGAGCCATTTGAATCTCCGGAACAGGAAGGGTTAATCACGTTGGCAAATACGAATAATTCATCGCACGGCGGTTCATTTATCCGGACGCTGTCCACATAGGTACACATGTTGGCATCGGTTACCGTTACGGTAAACACGCCTGCCCACAAATGTTGGATGAAATCCGTGGTATCGCCCGTGGGCATCCAAAGGTACTGATAAGGGCCAACTCCGCCGAAGGCCTCCACGGTGGCGGTACCGGTGCTGTCGCCCGTGATGGGGATGTTGGTGCTCGTAATGATAGCGTATAAAACAGGGGGTTGGGTAATGGTTACGGCAACAATATCGTGACAGCCACTTATAGAGTCAGTTACTAAAACGTCGTAAGATCCCGCAGCCAGGTTGACTGCTGTTTGGGTATATTGCGGCGGCGTCGTATTCCATTGATACAGATAATATCCCGTTCCTCCGTTTACTGAAGTAACCGATGCACTGCCATTGCTTCCTCCGAAGCAGGAGACGTTGGTTATCGGGCTCACGAAAGCTTCGAACACGGAACATGCCGGTCCGTTAATGATAACTGAAGAATTTACGGAACATCCATTGGCATCGGTTATCGTAACCGTATAAATACCCACCGGAAGTGAATCGATGGTTTGGGTTGTGTCTCCATTGCTCCAAAGGTAGCTGAATGGCGAAGTGCCTCCCCCGGGGTAAGCCGTTGCGAATCCGTCACTTGCGCCAACCGTACTCACGTCAAATCCGGCTAATGAAATACTCAATATAGGAGGCTCGGTTATGGAAAAGCAGCGAGAAACCTGACAATTGAAGGAATCGGTTACAAAAATACAATGGGAACCGGGTGCTAAGGTTGTGCTTAGGGTTGTTGCACCCGTAGACCATTGATAAACAAACGGAGCTGTTCCTCCTGAAAAAGAAGGGCTGAGTGTAAGTGAGTCCCCGTTGCAGGGTGTCTGAAAATGGGTCGGTCCGCTTAACGTCATCACCGGCGAGTAATAAATATAAACGGTGTCGGACTTATCCGTGCAATTCGATTGTGTACCGTTGGTAGAGGAGAGGATTAATCTTACCCAGCCAGAATCAAGTTCAGTCTGGGAAGGCGTGTAGGAAATCTGCGCTGAGGTATTGGAAGGCCAATAGGTTCCGGTTCCTCCGGTCCAAATTTGAGTTGAAGAATTTTGAACTGACCCCAAAACCGCAGCGGCAGGGGAGGAGGCACAACGAAACAAATCGGGTCCGGCATTTACCGTGGGATTTTGTCCCTGGGTTACATTCACCGTGGCAAGGGCTGACGGGCATGCATCCGCGGTTCCCGGCGCCCGGTAAAGGGTATCTCTTACTTCCAACGAAAATTGCTGAGCCGAATTGGCCACATAGGTTGATGTATTACCCACGACCACGTTTGATTGATTGCGCCATAGATATGAGTATGGAGTAATTCCCCCGTTGACGATTCCTGCAAGGCTTACGCTTCCCCCATTACAGAATGAAGCCGGACTTGGAGAAATCAGAGCGGTAAGTGAATCCTTAATCACCACGGTTATCGTATCACATACAAAGGGAGGTGTGTCAGGACACTGAAGCGTAAGTGGAATTCCACAAACCTCATACTTAATCGTGTCGGGCAGTCCATGAAAAAGATCGGCCC
>CAYYRB010000058.1:3434-14264 GCA_964473995.1 uncultured Candidatus Competibacteraceae bacterium
CTTCCCGAGGCTATTTGTGCCGGTGTAAGGCAGAAGGGTGTTCCTCCCTGCGTAGAATCACCGCTGCAATTTACCCTGTAATAGAGCGACCCGCTCGGGTCTGCACCTGAAAAAACCCCCATTTCTATCGTGGCCGTATTGGGGTCCAAATCAAGGGTAAAGCTGATACATTTGTTGTTTTGATCAGCCCCGCAACATTGTCCGTTGCGTGCTTCATTTGGCGTGTACACAATGGTGTCGGGGGCTCCCACAAGATTGTAATAATGGTGGGTTACGTTCGGCGTACATCCGGGATTCAGGTTTTGTGCTTGTGAGGCGGTTGCCAATAGGCTGAAAAGCACCGCCGGCACGAATGCAGGGTTTAACTTTCTCATGGTTATTAGTTTGGTTAAAAATCAAGTTGGCGGCTAAAGCGACCGAATAGAGGGGGTTTACTCTATACCGACACTTTAACCTGTGGCAAAGTTAACCCGGTCATTTTCCTGTAAAAATGATTTAAATCAGGTTTTCCGTAAAATAATGAACGCACCTGATTCAGGTGCGTTCAAAAAATAGAGGTTGTAAAAATTATTGCTCAGCCAAGATATTGGCTTTGTTGCTGTTCATCTCCAGTACGCCGCTCTTGATGTCGATCAGCAGGGTTTGATTTTGGGAGTCGGTCACTTTTATATTTCCCATTCCCAGTGTGGCAATAATGGGAGCATGCTGATTCAGTATTTCAAAAGAACCATCCGTTCCCGGCAACTGCACACGTTGAGCCTCTCCGGAAAAAAGCACCTTATCGGGGGTTATGATATCAACCAGCATACTTTCTTTTCTTTACGCTTTTATTTGGCTTCGGCCAACATTTTTTCACCGGCTTCAATGACATCATCGATGGTACCTTTCAGGTTGAAAGCCGCTTCGGGGTATTGGTCTACCTCACCGTCGATAATCATATTGAAACCCTTGATGGTATCTTCGATGCTTACGAACACTCCTTTTAGGCCGGTAAACTGCTCGGCAACATGGAAAGGTTGTGACAGGAAGCGCTGCACGCGGCGTGCGCGGTGAACCGTAAGTTTATCTTCTTCGCTCAATTCGTCCATACCTAGAATGGCGATGATGTCTTGAAGTTCTTTGTAACGCTGCAGAATTTCTTTTACGCGTTGAGCGGTGCGGTAATGTTCTTCACCCACCACGTCGGGCGACAAGATCCGTGATGTGGAATCAAGCGGGTCAACCGCGGGGTAAATTCCCAACTCGGCAATCTTACGGCTCAATACCGTAGTGGCATCCAAGTGCGAGAAGGTAGTTGCCGGAGCCGGGTCGGTTAAGTCATCCGCGGGAACGTACACCGCCTGAACGGAGGTGATGGAACCGCGCTTGGTGGATGTAATACGCTCCTGCATCAAGCCCATTTCGGTAGCCAAAGTCGGTTGATAACCTACTGCTGAAGGCATACGTCCCAACAGGGCGGACACTTCAGAACCGGCTTGGGTAAAGCGGAAAATGTTGTCGATGAAGAAAAGAATATCACGACCTCCGGAATCTCCGCTGTTGGGGTCTCCGTCGCGGAAATACTCGGCTAAGGTGAGACCGGATAGTGCCACACGGGCGCGTGCTCCGGGAGGCTCGTTCATTTGACCGAATACAAACGTGGCTTTTGACTCTTCCAATTCGGAACCGCCTACTTTAGAGAGATCCCAGCCGCCTTCTTCCATGGAATGTTTAAAATGCTCTCCGTAGCGAACGATTCCAGCTTCAATCATCTCGCGCATCAGGTCGTTTCCTTCGCGGGTACGCTCACCCACGCCGGCAAACACAGACAAACCTCCGTGGCCTTTGGCGATGTTATTAATCAATTCTTGAATCAATACGGTTTTTCCTACTCCGGCACCGCCGAATAGACCAATTTTTCCTCCCTTGGCGTAGGGCTCAATCAGGTCAATTACTTTAATTCCGGTAAATAGAACCTCAGTAGAGGTGGTCAATTCTTCAAATTTGGGAGGTTCACGGTGAATGGCATATCCTCCTTTTTTTTCCAACTGGGGCAAGCCGTCAATGGCATCACCCACCACGTTGAAGAGACGTCCTTTGATTTGGTTGCCGACAGGCATGGTTACGGGCGCTCCGGTATCATGTACCGAGAGACCTCTGTTTAAACCGTCCGTGGAGTCCATGGCTACGGTACGCACCGTATCCTCCCCAATATGCTGTTGTACCTCGAGAATAAGAACGGATCCGTTTTCACGGCGTACTTCGAGGGCATCATAAATTTTCGGGAGATTTTCGGCATTTTCAAATTTAACGTCGATAACCGGACCGATGATTTGAGAAATTTTACCTGTTGACATGGACATAACTAAACCGTTTTTGCGTCTTTAAAATCGGGTGCAAAAATAGTTTTTTTCGGCACATAAATTGCCCCCGGTCCATAAATTTGTTTCTGGGATAAAATCGGACAGCACAATTTTATGTAAGTGGCAAAAAATCAGAAATATAAAATTACTTCTGGCGGCTTACTTAATTCTTTACGCCAATCCTTGTTTATTCCAAATAATTGATGTAACATTGTTCCGTGATTATCAAAGAAACCCAGGGAATTTCCGTAAGTGTAAAAACCAAGTACCGCGAGAAAATGAGCGACCCTGCACGACGTCATTTCTTTTTCTCCTATGAGGTTACGGTGACCAACCAATCAGAGCAGCCCGTACAGCTTCTCTCCCGACATTGGGACATTTTCGATACCAATTGGGAATTCCGTGAAGTGGAAGGCCCGGGTGTCATCGGTCTTCAGCCTGTTATTGAGCCGGGAAAATCGTTCACGTACGAAAGCGGGTGCAACTTTGTGAGCCGTGTGGGACAGATGAAAGGCTTTTACGTCATGCGGCGTATGCTCGACAACTCGACCCTGATCGTGGATATTCCAGCCTTTACGATGATGACTCCTGAACTCATGAATTAAGTTACGCTTCAGGATTAATTGGTTTTTCGGATATACCGCATAAACTGATTCGTAGAGTCCGCGGGAATCCAGTTGTTATCTTCCACCCTCCTGTTTTTGAATAAAATGGCCTCCAAAGGCTCTTTATAAGGCTTGCGCAGTGTATCCGGCCAGCAATAATCTGCCTTATCGGCCATAGAAAATAACAGCTCCTCCGTGCGTATGGGATGGTTGGGTGAAATGGCCGAAAACCACTCCGCCAATTTTTGTCGCTCCCGTACGTCGGGCAATTTTCGGTTTTCCATGAAAAAAGCCCGCTTCAAACGATCCCCAAATGAGTAGGGTTGTTGTTTGTGGCCGATGGGGGCAAACAACTGTACTACAAAAATAAGCAGGCCGTAAACCAGGAGATCGGGCCTCATGCGTTCGGAAAGCGGTGGCCGATAAAACACCATCAGCAAGATGCCACAGAGCCAGCCATAGGTTCCCGAGATCCGCGGGGCCCAATTTATTCCGTATTTGGTATCGGGGAAATAATAGGCCGCCGCCATGAAGTTAATTCCCATGATCAGAATAAGAAAAAAAAGAATCCAGACAAAGCGACCTTTTGGTTTCAGCCATCCGAAGATCGGGAGCAGCGATGTACCGATAAGAATGAACCAGAGCACAATTTCCTTTGTGATGTAACGTAAAAATTCCGAAGCTGAAAAGGCTTGTCGAAATCGATCCAATGCCTCTTCCGTTCTGGAATAACCGACGGACTTGGCCTGCAGAAGCAGTAATCCTCCCGCGAAGATGATTCCTGCGGTGATACCCGTAAGAAGCACATACCGAATGGTCTCTTTGCTTAGCGGACGATACAGCAAAAGGTAAGGAATGAAAATGCCCGCGGCCAACACAATCCCATCTTCCCGGTTGAGGATAATCATCAGACCCGCAAGTAGGGAAACCGGTTTGTTTTTCAGAAGCAAAGCCGCACTGAAAAGCAGCAGCAGCGGGTAATAATAATTTTCGGCGTGCCACCCGAAGTGTGGGTTATCCCATTGATAAAAAGCCGTGGGGCCAAACACGATCAGCAGAAAACCCAGACCTGCGGCCGGCGGGAATTGCTTCAGTATTTTGGACCAAAAAAACCAGGCCCACAACCAGATAAAGTAAGCAGCCATGAAAAGTCCTTTTCCGCCGAACAGCAGCGTGAACGGCGCCATAAACGGCAGCAGGTAGTAATTGTGTATGGCCGAATTATCGCCGTAGGCATTTTCAAAGAGAAGCGGTTTCCCGTTCAAATAATCGCGAGAAAGCTGCAGGATGGAAAATAAATCAGCTTCGTATTCCTGCACGTCGTACAGCAGACATTTGATGCCCAGGAAGAGCGTGGCAAGCAGCCAGCCGCTGAACAAGAGCGTGTATTGTTTGATGTGGGGCTTCAATGCCGTAAATTCAGGTAATTACATGAAAAGAAATCCGCCTTTTTTACTAATGCGCAAATCAAGAATTAATCGATTTAAGTTGCTGCACAAGGTCGGGTAAAAAAGTTTCTTTGATTTGCCAAATGATACTTAGATCAATACCGAAATAATGGTGAACAATTCGATTTCTGAATCCCCTGATCCGATGCCAATCAATTTGCGCATGTGCATCTTTAAAGTCCTCGGGCATTCGGCCGGCAGCCTCACCAATTATTTCAAAATTTCGAACTACGGCATCAACCGTCTTGGAATCCTGAATGAAACTTTCATAGTTCATGCCTGACGTGTACTCCTCGATTTTTGCGGCACTTTCCAACATATCGGCCAGTAAAAGTTCCGCATTTCGTTCAGACATACACCAATTCCCTCTCAATGGCTTTGAAGTAGTTTTCCTTAATTGCTTTACGGGAAACCAGATCCACTTTGCGGTTTATTTTACTTTCCAAAAAGTCGCCTAAATCCACAAACTCAATTCCGATCGGGGCAGAAAACTCAACCAAAATATCCACATCACTTTCGGGCTTGAAATCATGACGAACCACAGAACCGAATAAACCGATGCTTTGAACATGGTATTTACTTTCCAACTCGGGTTTGATTTTCTTCAGAATGGATTTTATGGCGGTAAGATGGCTCACGGATACAAATTTAGAAAAAAGACTTCAATGCCCCGATTGCCGGTCTGCCCGGTTTAAAATGCTACCTTTGCGCCTCATTATTTGCAATTAAAAAAGAAGTAAAATGTACGGACATTATCAGGTGCCCAAAGCCATAAACGAACCTGTGAAGGCCTATGCCCCGGGATCTCCCGAGCGTGCCGAACTGAAAAAGAAACTCGCCGAAATGCGTGCCGAAGTGCGCGACATTCCCATGTTTATCGGCGATAAGGAAATACGCAACGAAAACAAGCAAAAAATCACGCCGCCGCATGATCATGCCCATCTGCTGGGATACTTCAGCAAGAGCTCCAAAGCGGATGTGCAGGCCGCCATTGATGCCGCCCTTGCCGCAAAAACCGAATGGGCCGAACTGCCCTGGGAGCAGCGCCTTTCCATATTTCTGAAAGCGGCCGAACTCATTGCAGGACCCTATCGCGCCGAGCTGAATGCTGCCACCATGCTGGGTCAGAGCAAAAGTGTTTATCAGGCGGAAATTGATTCGGCCTGCGAAATTATTGACTTCCTGCGTTTCAACGTGCAGTTTGTCAGTGAAATTTATGCCGAACAGCCCATCAGCTCTCCCGGAATATGGAACCGCATGGAATGGCGTCCTCTGGAAGGATTTGTGTATGCCCTTACTCCGTTTAATTTCACCGCCATTGCGGGTAATCTGCCTACTTCGGCGGCCATGTGTGGAAATACCGTCGTGTGGAAGCCGTCCAACACGCAGGTTTATTCGGCGTATGTGCTCATGAAAATTTTCCGTGAAGCGGGGGTGCCTTCCGGCGTCATCAATCTCATTTATCCCTCCGGCCCTGATGCAGCCGAGGTTATTTTTGCCCATCCCGATTTTGCCGGTATCCATTTCACCGGATCTACCGAGGTATTTCAAAACATTTGGCAGAGCATCGGCAACAACATCCACAAATACCGCTCTTACCCGCGCATCGTGGGAGAAACCGGAGGAAAAGATTTTGTGGTGGCACATCCTTCGGCCCATGCAGCTGCCGTGATTACGGCCCTTACCCGCGGCGCTTTTGAATACCAGGGGCAGAAATGCTCTGCCGCTTCTAGGGCTTACATTCCCAAAAGCCTTTGGCCCTCGGTGAAGGAAGGACTTGTCCGCGATTTGGCTACGTTTAAAATCGGCGGTACGGAAGATTTCAGCAATTTCTTTAACGCCGTGATTGATGAAAAATCATTCGATAAGTTGGCCGGATTCATTGACCGCGCAAAAGCCGATCCCGCCGTGGAAGTGGTAGCCGGAGGCACTTACGATAAATCCAAAGGTTGGTTTATTCACCCCACCGTATTGCGTGCGGATGATCCGAATTACGTAACCATGTATGAGGAACTTTTCGGTCCCGTGCTCACCGTTTACGTGTACCAAGATGAAAAATACATAGAGACGCTGGAGCTGATTGACAAAACCTCCATTTACGCCCTTACCGGAGCCATTCTTTCACAAGACCGCTATGCGGCCCATTTGGCGATTAACAAACTCCGCAACAGTGCGGGCAACTTTTATGTAAACGACAAACCGACGGGCGCCGTGGTAGGTCAACAGCCTTTCGGCGGAGCACGTGGATCGGGAACGAACGACAAAGCCGGAAGCAAAATAAACCTGCTCCGTTGGATGAGTCCGCGCACCATTAAGGAAACCTTTGTTCCGCCCACCGATTACCGCTATCCCTTTTTAAGCGAAGAATAAACTTTTGTAAACAGACATTTCACATGAATATCAGCATTGAACAAGCCCTGCAAAATTTGGGCATACGCGAAACGCAAAGCGGTGTATGGATAGGATCCAAATCGCTGGAGGCGCACGGATCTGTTATAGACTCCCACTCGCCCGTGAACGGCAAATTTATCGGCAAGGTGGGCACGGCCGATGCCTCCGACTATGAAACCGTGATGCAGGCCAATACCGAAGCCTTTGCAACATGGCGCAGCATGCCGGCCCCGCATCGGGGAGAAATCGTGCGCCAATTCGGTAACGAACTCCGCAAGGTAAAAGCCGAACTGGGAGCCCTCGTTTCTTACGAAATGGGAAAATCCTACCAGGAAGGACTGGGTGAAGTGCAGGAAATGATCGACATCTGCGACTTTGCGGTAGGCCTTTCCCGACAGCTGTACGGACTTACCATGCACAGCGAACGCCCCGGACACCGCATGTACGAGCAATGGCATCCGTTGGGAACGGTAGGGGTGATTTCCGCGTTCAATTTTCCCGTGGCCGTTTGGTCGTGGAATACCGCGCTGGCTTGGGTTTGCGGAAACGTAACCATCTGGAAACCCAGCTCCAAGGTTCCCCTGTGTGCCATCGCCTGCCAGCAGATCATCGGAAAAGTGTTGGATGCGAATAACCTTCCCGGCGGAATCAGTACGCTCGTGTGCGGAAATCCCGCGGGCGACATGATGAACAACGACAAACGGATTCCGCTCATTTCCTTTACGGGATCCACCCGCATAGGCCGTCATGTGGGAGCCACCGTGGCTTCCCGCTTCGGACGTACCATTCTTGAGTTGGGCGGAAATAATGCCATCATCGTAACACCCAGCGCCGATTTTGACATGCTCATGCCGGCCGTGGTTTTCGGAGCCGTGGGAACAGCCGGCCAACGCTGCACATCCACGCGCCGCCTCATCGTGCACGAAAGCGTGTACGACAAAACAATGGATATCATCCAACGGGCTTACGGGCAGCTGAAAATCGGAAATCCGCTGGATGAAAACAACCACGTGGGCCCGCTGATTGATACCAAGGCCGTGGCCGACTATCTGAACGCCATAGAGAAAGCCAAAGCCGAAGGTGGCCGTGTTCTGGTGGAAGGAGGCGTGCTGCAAGGTGCCGGATACGAAAGCGGCTGTTATGTAAAACCTTGTGTGATTGAAGCTCAGAATCATTTCCACATTGTGCAGGAAGAAACGTTTGCACCCATTCTGTATGTGATGAAATATACCGACCTGCAGGAGGCCATCGCCCTGCATAATGACGTTCCGCAGGGATTGTCTTCGGCTATTTTCACTACCAATTTGCGCGAGGCCGAAAAGTTCCTTTCTGCGGAAGGTTCCGACTGCGGAATTGCCAACGTAAACATTGGTACGAGCGGTGCCGAAATCGGAGGAGCCTTCGGCGGTGAAAAGGAAACCGGCGGCGGACGCGAGTCGGGTTCCGATTCGTGGAAAGCCTACATGCGTCGTCAGACCAATACCATCAACTATTCCACCAAGCTGCCTTTGGCGCAGGGAATTAAATTTGACATTTAATTTTCGGCGGTATCTTTTTCGGTAAAAAACATATTCCTTTTTTCAGCTCGGCCACGTTATGTTGGCCGGCTGTTTTTTTCCTGTTTTCCTGCGGCCCGAAGGAAGATTCGGAACCGGGAAAATCCGCCGTTTATTTTGATGTGAGAGGCTATTTCTCTGCTCAGGCTGATTCTCTTTCCAAAAGTTCGGCCGTATGGCGGAAAGCGGTTCGCTCGTCCGGGGAAAAAGAAGAAATTTTGGAAACATCCGCAGAAAAGCTGAATTGGAAAAAAGAGTTTTCCCTGTTTTTTGAGGCCGATTTACGCAAAAAGGCCTATGCCGGCAAATTCACGGTGGATTCCGCATTTACCACGGGAAAAAGAACCCTGCGGTATACCTCGGAAAAAACCAAGATAAAATCGGTGACGCTTCACTTTTTGGAAGGCTCTGCATGGCCTGATTTGGAAGCCCTGATTCAGACCGGGAATTTGTTTTACCGCTCGGAGTATCGCCTGGAAGCGAAGCCATACCTGCGTTACCGGGTGGAAGGCCGGCAGGAAGTCTTTTTCCCCGCATCGGAGAAAACGTTTACGGCAGAGTGGGAGCTGAAGCCCTGAATTTCTTTTAAGCTCTAGGCTGTTCCGGATTTGCCGGAGCATGTCAGTAATCCGGAACCATTTAATTCAGGATGTTTAAGCTTTTTGATTTGCAATTAGCGCATGACAAATGCACAAGTAATTACCGCCTGATTTTAAATTTGACGGAGCAGAAAGCTTGCGCGGGTTTTCGTACCTTCGCCCCATGCAGAGGAAAAAAGTGGTCGTGCTCACGGGTGCCGGAATCAGCGCCGAAAGCGGCATTTCTACTTTCCGCGATGCAGGCGGACTTTGGGAGGGGCACGACATCATGGAAGTGGCCAGTCCGCAGGGTTGGGCCAAAAACCGGGAGCTTGTGCAGTCCTTCTACAACCTGCGCCGTCGCCAGCTTTCCACCGTTCACCCCAATCCGGGTCACCTGGCTTTGGCCGAAATGGAAGAACATTTCGAGGTGCATATCATCACCCAGAATGTGGATGACCTGCACGAACGTGCCGGTTCCACGCGCATTATCCATCTGCACGGCGAACTGGTGAAAGCCCGTTCCACCAAAGATTCCTCACTCATTTACGACATCGGCTACCGCTACCTTACCGACGAAGACCGGTGCGAACACGGATCCTGTCTGCGTCCGCATATCGTCTGGTTTGGCGAGGCCGTTCCCGAATTCGAACACGCCGCTGAAATAACCCGCACGGCCGACGTGTTACTGGTCATCGGTACCTCGCTGGCGGTGTATCCCGCTGCCGGGTTGGTGGGTCTGGTCCCTACCGGAACGCCGATCTATTTTATCGATCCCAACATTCCCGATTTTCCGTTCGGGCCCCAGGTAATCTTCATTCAGGAACCCGCCTCCACAGGAGTGCCCAACGTGCTTAGCCGGCTATGTCAAAACCAGTAAAAGTACTCGTAGTCCGTTTCAGTTCCATCGGCGACATCGTACTTACCACGCCGGTGCTGCGCTGCCTCAAAAATCAGGTTCCTGGCGTGCAGATTCATTATGCCGTGAAAAGGGAATATGCGCCCGCATTGGCAGGTAATCCGTACATTGAGGCATTCCATTTTTTGGATGGCAGTCTTTTTTCCCTTATCCGGGAAATACGGCGGGAGCAATTCACCCATGTGATTGACCTGCATACGAACCTGCGCAGCTTTCTACTCAGCTTTTTTTTGAGTCCGCTTACCCGTGTAATCCGATTTAAAAAAATCAACTGGCGCAAGTGGCTGCTGGTAAATTTTAAATGGAACCGGATGCCAGCGGTGCATGTGGTGGAACGCTACATGGCCACGCTGAAACCTTTGGGCGTAAACTACGACGGGCGGGGGCTGGATTTTTTTGTTTCCGAAAATGAGGAAAACGCGTTATTGAATATACTGCCGCCTTCGTTTGGACATGATTATGTATGCCTTGTTCCGGGCGCGAAGTTTGGCACAAAATGCATTCCCGTATCCAAAGCGGTTGAAATTGTGCAAAACATCCGTCGCCCCTTGCTCATTTTGGGCGGCCACGCCGAAACGTTGGCCGGAGAGGAAATTCTTCGTCTTTCTCAGCATCCGAATGCCGTAAATCTGTGCGGTAAGCTCACTCTGGGCCAATCGGCGGCGGCGCTGAAGCATGCACACTCCGTAATTACGGCGGATACGGGATTGATGCATATTGCCTCCGCATTTGCAAAGCCCATTGTTTCCGTTTGGGGAAATACGGTGCCCGCCTTGGGCATGTATCCTTTTTTACCCACGGATCAAGCCTCCAAAGCCCGGCTGTTTGAGGTGGGTGGTTTGGGCTGCCGGCCCTGCTCTAAAATCGGTTTTGCCACCTGTCCGAAAAGGCATTTTCGTTGCATGAACGACCAACCGGCGAAGGAAATAGCCGACGCTGCCGGATAAATTGGCTACCTTTGCCCCCTCAAATGAAGGTTTACCGGGACATA
>CAYYRB010000059.1:0-10451 GCA_964473995.1 uncultured Candidatus Competibacteraceae bacterium
GAACGGGAGGAGGAGGCTACCTGGTGCTATCTGGAAGCCGTGGATTGCAAATCGGGGAAGGGAATGACCGTTTCGAATTCGCTGCTCTACGATTTCCTGCCTTTGCAGGAACACGTCATCCATCTATACGTGGATGGAAAAAGGCAAAGTGCCCGTTTGGTAAACCCTGAACGGTCTGCTGCATTTTTTTGGTAAACACAATAATACCGAAACCCTATCTTTGCAACTTAAAAGAAGAAAATGGCATCACAGGTATTGGAGTTCATGCAAGCCAACATCGGGAAAAATTTCGGCGACTACACCCCGCCCTTTTCCAAGTTTCTGAACGGAATCATCGTCTCGGCCGAGGAAGGAAAGATTGTGATGGAATTTCAGGTGCATGAGGCCATGCTGAACCCGGCAGGATTGATGCACGGCGGAGTACATGCTGCCATCATTGATGAAATGACCGGTCTTTTGGTGGCTACTCTCGGTGAACCAACACTTTATGTTTCAGCCAATCTGTATGTGGATTTTTTCGGAAAGGTGCGCATGGGCGAGAAGGTCTTGGCTACCGCTACACTCAACAAGCGTGGAAGAACCATCATGAATGCAGAATGTCTGCTGACCACCGTAGACGGAAAATCGGTTTCTAAAGGTGTGTGCAACCTGGTAAACACGGGATTGGCCATGTAGACTGGTTTTTGGCATAGTTCTGATTCCCTGGTTAAAAATAGTTTATTGGCTTTCTGTTTTATCAATTGGCCCACGATTTCTTGCTATCCATTTGTCGTGTAATTATTTTGGCGAACCTTGTTTTGAACAGCATTTTTTGTTATTTGAAAAATAATTCTTTCTAATTAAATAATAGTTTACTTTCTCTTCAGGTAGTTGGTTTTTAAGGGGAATTGTGAAATTTCTAAAAAAGACTTAAATAAGAATATTTCGGGCCTTTTTTTCATTTGTCGTACGTTATATTCGCGCCTCAAATTAATAGAAACATGACCAATAAAACCACCACATCATCATTGAATATTGCTTTATGGATAGTTCAGGTAATTTTGGCTGCAGCTTTTGGTATGGCCGGATTTCTGAAAATGACCGCACCGATTGCCGAATTGGCTGCATCCGGGATGACTTTCGTCAACAAATTTCCATCAATCATTGTGCGCCTGATCGGGGTTATTGAATTATTGGGCGCCTTCGGATTAATTCTTCCGGCCGCCTTGCGCATCAAGCCCGTGCTTACGCCCTTGGCAGCCCTCGGCTTTTCTTTGATTATGTGTTTTGCTGCACTGTATCATCTTTCTCACCAGGAATCTATTCTTCCTAATGTGGTTTTGTTTTTCGCTGCCTTTTTTGTGGTGTGGGGCCGTTTCGTGAAAGTGCCCGTTAGGATTAAATGATATCCATTTTTATTTTTTAATATGACGATTTGGGTGCTTTAACGATTTCGTTGAGTAGGTTTTTTGATGTTATAACAATAATTGCCGGTAATATTTAATCAAAAAAGCCCCGATTACTCAGGGCTTTTTTGGTATATATGGATGTATGAAAAAGACGGTTTTATGATCCGCACATTTCGCATCCTTCCGGATTATCCAACGAACAACTGATTTGATCATTGGCACTTACCGGCTCCACGATGATTTCCTCCGGCTTGGGTTTGGCTACCGCTGCGGCAGCAGGCTTCGCTTGGCCGACTACATTTTTATCTACGGTAAATTTGATGGCATCGGCCGCCGCTTTGCTGCGCAAGTAGTACATACCCGTTTTTAACCCTTTCTTCCAACCGTAAAAGTGCATACTCGAAAGCTTGGCATGGTTGGGCGCATCCAAAAATACATTGAGCGATTGGCTCTGATCGATAAACGCCCCGCGGTCCGCAGCCATATCAATCAGGTCTTTCTGTTTGATTTCCCAAACGGTTTTGTATAACGCTTTTATATTTTCGGGAATTTCATCAATCCGTTGGATGGAGCCATTTTCCGCCATGATTTTGTTTTTCATGGATTCATTCCAAAGACCTAGATTCACCAAGTCCACCAGCAAATATTTATTCACCACGGGGAATGTTCCGCTGAGTACGTTGCGGTTGTACATGTTGCTGCTGAATGGCTCGAAACATTCGTTGTTACCCAAAATTTGAGCTGTGGAGGCAGTGGGCATGGGTGCGAGCAAGAGCGAGTTACGTACACCGTGTTTCATCACCTCTTCGCGCAGTACATCCCATTCCCAGCGGGGAGAGGGAGCAACTCCCCACAAATCCTGCTGGAATTTTCCCTGAGAAATGGGTGATCCTTGAAATGACTCGTAAGGGCCGAACTCCTTCGCTAAATCTTTTGATGCGGAAAGTGAGGCATAATAAATCGTTTCAAAAATTTCCTTGTTCAGTGTTTTCGCTTCATCACTGTCAAAAGGCAGGCGCAATTTCACGAAGGTATCCGCAAGTCCTTGCACCCCCAATCCGATCGGACGGTGGCGCAGGTTGGAGTTGCGTGCCTCTGCCACGGGATAATAATTGAAATCAATGATTTTATTGAGGTTTTTTGTGGCCACATAAGTCACCTCAAAAAGTCGCTGATGATCGAATTCTTTGGTTTCGGTGTTTACGAATTTGGGCAGTGCCAGCGAAGCCAGGTTGCATACGGCTACCTCGTCGGGGGCCGTGTATTCAATAATTTCGGTGCACAGGTTGCTGCTGCGGATGGTTCCCAAGTTTTGCTGGTTGCTCTTTCCGTTTGCATGGTCTTTATAGAGCATGTAGGGAGTTCCCGTTTCAATTTGGGAATCCAGAATTTTGCCCCACAAATCGCGGGCACGCATGGTACGGCGACCGCGGCCTTCCTGCTCGTATTTCTCGTATAGCGCTTCAAATTTTTCACCCCAGCATTTATCCAGACCCGGAGCTTCGTTTGGACAGAAGAATGTCCATTCAGCATCCGTTTCTACACGCTTCATGAACAGGTCCGGAATCCAGAGGGCAAGGAATAAATCACGTGTGCGTAGCTCTTCGGCTCCGTGGTTTTTACGCAGATCCAGAAAGTCGGTTACGTCATCGTGCCAAGGCTCCAGATAAATGGCGAAAGAACCTTTGCGTTTTCCGCCCCCTTGGTCTACATAACGCGCCGTGTCATTGAATACGCGAAGCATCGGTACGATGCCGTTAGACGTACCGTTAGTTCCTTTGATGTAGGATCCTTTGGCACGTACGTCGTGTATGGCCAACCCGATACCTCCCGCAGATTGGGAAATCTTCGCACACTGTTTCAGTGTATCGTAAATACCGGAAATGCTGTCCTCCTTCATGGTGAGCAGAAAGCAGGACGACATCTGGGGTTTGGGTGTTCCGGCATTAAACAGGGTCGGTGTGGCATGGGTAAACCATCCTTCGGAAAGCAGATTGTACGTTTCAATGGCCGCATTGATGTCTTCTTTGTGAATGCCCACGGCTACACGCATGTACATATGCTGGGGACGCTCGGCCGGTTTTCCGTTCAGGCGCAGCAGGTAAGACTTTTCAAGTGTTTTGAACCCGAAATAATCAAAGTGGTAATCACGATCGTAAATGATCGTAGAATCAAGTAATTCGGCGTTTTTCTGAATTACTTCGTACACATCATCTGCCAGTAAAGGTGCTTTCTCTCCTGTTTTGGGATCCAGGTAGTTGTAAAGCATCTCCATGGTTTTGGAGAAGGACTTTTCGGTGTTTTTGTGCAGGTTGCTCACGGCTATGCGCGAGGCAAGCAGCGCATAGTCCGGATGTCTCACCGTCATGGTGGCGGCGGTTTCCGCGGCCAGGTTGTCCAACTCGGTAGTCTGTATACCGTCGCGTACGCCTAAAATTACTTTCTGGGCAACGGCAGATGCATCCACATAGTCGGAATTGAGGGCATAACACAACTTGGTGATGCGTGCCGTGATTTTATCAAACTTAACGGACTCTTTGCGGCCGTCGCGCTTTACTACGTACATCATACGTCTTCAAATTTGTTGTTTACATAAGTGCCGTGTCGAAAAGCTGAAGGGGTGCATCGTTTTTTTTACGGCGGATTAAGGATTAAAAATCGGCATCCAGTGAAAAGCTTCCTGCTTCCCCGCCTGAGTCGGCAGCGACGTTGGTATTCTTTCCTGATTTGCGGTATTCGGCCACTCTCTTTTCAAAGAAATTGGTTTTGTTCTGCATGGAGATGTACTCCATGAAGTCGAACGGATTTTCTTTGTTGTAGTATTTGGGGCAGCCTAATTCCATGAGCAGCCGGTCGGCCACGAATTCAATGTATTGACTCATGAGATCGGCGTTCATGCCGATGAGGCGCACGGGAAGCGCATCGCAGACAAATTCTTTTTCAATTTCAACGGCATCTACGATGATTTCCGTAATCTGCTGCTGGGGCAGTTTGTTGATGATGTGGTGGTTGTAAAGGTGACAGGCGAAATCACAGTGCAAACCTTCATCGCGGGAAATGAGTTCGTTGGAGAAGGCCAGACCCGGCATCAATCCACGCTTTTTCAGCCAGAAAATGGAACAGAAACTTCCGGAGAAGAAGATGCCTTCCACGGCGGCAAAGGCAATAAGACGCTCGGCGAAAGAGCCTTTGGAAATCCAACGCAGAGCCCAATTGGCCTTTTTCTTAACACAATCCAACGTATCGATGGCCCGGAACAGCATGTCTTTTTCCGCGCTGTCTTTAATGAGGGTATCAATGAGGAGGGAATAGGTTTCGCTGTGGATGTTCTCCATCATGATTTGGAAACCGTAGAAAAATTTGGCTTCAGTGTATTGTACCTCACGTACGAAGTTTTCGGCCAGGTTTTCGTTGACGATACCGTCGCTGGCGGCAAAAAAGGCCAACACGTGTTTTACGAAGTGGCGTTCGTCATCATTCAGGCGCGCGTTCCAGTCGTTCAGGTCGGGTACCATGTCAATTTCTTTGGCTGTCCAGAACGAAGCCTCGGCTTTCTGATAATATTCCCAGATGTCGTTGTGCTTGATCGGATAAAGAACGAAACGGTCATGGTTTTCCATCAGGATGGGCTCCATGTTCAAGGCTGTTTTTTCGGGTAAAATCTGTTCCAGATTTACCTCTGTCTCTACGGAGTTGGTGTTTTGTACTACGTTGCTCATCGTCAATCTTTTTTATTTGTTATCGTATAATTTTTCGGCCTTTTCTTTCCGTTTA
This sequence comes from uncultured Candidatus Competibacteraceae bacterium, assembly GCA_964473995.1. GTDB lineage: Bacteria > Bacteroidota > Bacteroidia > CAIKAF01 > CAIKAF01 > JAKRSD01. The sequence continues at coordinate 5,163 of CAYYRB010000059.1, forward strand.
GAGCGACTATTTGCCCTTCTCTGATGGAACTTCAGAGATAACAAGCTGATAATCAGTTGCTTCCGTACGGTGAAGATCAGACCAGAACTGTTTTCTGTTTCTGCTTCACAAAATTGCCAAATTTCTCCCAGCGTTTTCCGGCACTTTTTTAACACTTTGGCTTAACTTTAAGTTAATACCTTTCATTTTCAGGGGTTTCCCTGTTGATTAGTTTACAATCCGCTGAAAATCAATGTAAAAGTCTGCAATCCGCGTCGTTATTTGGTTGTATAAAGTTAAGCAGAAAAGCAAATTTTTTTGCGCTTTTCGCTTTGGGAATATCAACAGGGTTTTGTTTAAAGCACCTCCTTCTCGCGCCGGTGCTCAGTTCCGGCTGGGTTAATGTAATTTTATTTTTTTAACCCTCTGATTACCTGTTACTTTTTATTCTTTTCCTCTCGCAGTAAGGCTTCTGCAGCTTCTGCCTGCGCAAACCAGTCTTCCCCATATTTTCGGATGAGGGCATTTTTCACAAAGCGAAATACCGGTACCGCCAATTTTTCGCCCAGTGCGCAGGCAGGATCACAAATGTCCCAACGGTCATAGTTGAGCGCCTCAAATCGGTTGTATTTTCTGACCCTGATCGGATACAGATGGCAGGAAACGGGCTTCGGAAAGTCAATTTTTCCATCCTGAAACGCCTGTTCGAACGCACATTTTGCCGTACCTGTTTCATCAAAAGTTACATAGGCACACTCGCCTCCGTCAACCAGCGGGGTGGTAAGTTCTCCTTCTTCATCCCTCACTGCGATGCCCTGTTCCTTCACGGCTTGTTTTCCCTCCGTCCGCATGTAAGGCAAGACTTCACTAAGGACCTTTTTCATTTCCTTCTCTTCCTCTTTTTCCACGGGTGCTCCGGCATCGCCCTTTATGCAGCAGGCTCCTTTGCAGGCATTCAGGTCACACACGAATTTTTTCTCAAATACATCCAGCGAAACGAGGGTGTTTCCGATTTCAATCATGGCGCAAAGATAAGGAGTACGGTACTCCCATTTTTTTGTTTCCTTTGGGATGCAGACCGACAAAATGAAACAAGGCAATAATATCTACATGCGCAAAAGCCGCTGGAAAATCTGGCTGGCACTCACTGCCGTGCTGATTGTGGCGGCTACGCTCTGGTACACGGGCAATTTGGTTAAAAAAATTGCGGGGGATGAGCGTCAGAATGTAGAGGTGTGGGCTGAAGCGGTGCAGAAAAGGGCTAAGTTGGTTAAGGTAACCCGCGATTTGTTCCGCATGCTGGAAGAGGAGGAGGGACGCAAGGCGGAAGTTTTGGCCGATGCAACCTCCCGGCTCATCACCAGCGACGAGGATGACCTTACTTTTTACACCCGAATTTTGGAAAGCAATACCACCATTCCGGTAATTGTTACCTATGAGGACGGTGCCGTGTGGACTTTCCGCAATCTTCCCGATGCCGAAAACGACAGCTTGGAATATGCAGCACGGGAACTGGAAAAAATTCGGGGACGTCGCGAGCCTCTAAAGCTTCAAAATTCCATTTACGGAATCCGGTACACCTATTATCTCTATTACGATGATTCCAAGATTTACAAGCAACTTCGGGCAACCATGGATGATATCACCAATTCATTCATCACCGAAACCGTGATTAATTCGGCCTCGGTGCCCGTGGTATTCACCGACTCTGCCCAAACCAAAGTCATTCAGTTCGGTAAAATTGATACAGCTTCTGCCTTTTTTAGAAAAGAGGGTGTGACGGATGCTTCCTTGCTACGGTATGTGCGTGGGGAAAATGAGCCCATACGGATACAGCTGGGCGGCAATGAGGTGAATTATATTTTTTACCGTAATTCCAATCTGGTGAGGCAGCTCCGCTTTTTTCCGTATGTGCAGCTCACCATCATCGGATTGTTCTTGATTACGGCGTACTTTCTTTTCAGTACGGCACGGCGCAGCGAACAAAATCAGGTATGGGCAGGCATGAGCAAAGAAACGGCCCATCAACTCGGCACACCCATATCTTCTTTGGTCGGCTGGGTGGAAATTTTAAAGGCTCAGGGTGTTGACCGCTCCATCACGGAGGAGATGGAAAAAGATGTGAAGCGCCTTGAGACCATTGCCGACCGGTTCAGCAAGGTAGGTTCTGTTCCGGAGCCCGCCCGCGAAAATCTGCAGCTGGTGCTGCAGGAAGCCTTGCATTATATGGAGGTGCGCACGAGCAAAAAAATCAAGTATGAATTTATTTGGTCGCTTTCCGGTGAAAGGGAGGTGTTTATGAGCCGGCAACTGTTTGAATGGGTAATCGAAAATCTTTGCCGCAACTCCATCGACGCGCTACCGGGGCAGGGATTTATCCGTACCGAGGTGCAACAACAAGCCAATAAGCTGTGGATCGATATTTCGGACAACGGCAAGGGCATTCCCAAAAACAAATGGAAAACCATTTTCAGGCCGGGATACACAACCAAACAACGCGGTTGGGGCCTGGGATTATCTTTGGCCAGGCGCATTATAGAAGTATACCACAAGGGAAAAATCTTTGTGAAGGAATCCCAGCCCGATGGGGGAACCACCATACGCATTGTGTTGCCTTGTCCCCCCGAAGACTATTCAAAGTCCTCGTAAAGCAGGTATTTTTTTCGGAGTTGTTTGAATTGCTCTAAATCCGGCTCCCACGATTTGCGTATTTCCTCCTCCGAGACACCCCGTATGATTTGCTCCTTCAACTTAGCATTGCCCGCCAATGTATTGAAGTAAGAAGTAAAAAATTTGTCTTTTTCCGGATAGCGTTTGTAGGCATCGAACAGCCAAAAAAGATATAATTGACCGGAATTTTTGATGAATTCTTCGGCAAACTCCGTCAGGTCATAACCCCGGCAAACCTGCCCTTTGTATTTTGGACTGTCACTGGCTCCCGGAATTGGTTTTGGTGTAAACTCGTACGGGGCACCTTCCCACCCCGGATAACCGATTACCCGGAACGGCTTATCGGTTCCTCGACCTACGCTTAGCTGCGTTCCCTCAAAAAAGCAAAGGGTAGGATATAAATACACGGCCGCCTGGGTATCCAGGTTGGGTGAGGGTTTTTCGGGAAGCAGGTAAAAGTCTTTGTGGGTATAGCCCACCACGGGAATGACGGTCAATTGGACTTTTTTTCCTCCGCGAAGCCAACCTTCCCCGTTTACCATTTTGGCATATTCACCTACGGTGAGTCCGTGTACCACCGGCACGGGATGCAATCCAACGAAACTTTCGAATCCTTTTTCTAAAACGGGGCCGTCCACATAGTGGCCGTTGGGATTGGGCCGGTCCAGCACCAAGAAGGGGATATTCGCCTCGGCGGCGGCTTCCATGGCATAGCTCATGGTGGAGATGTAGGTGTAAAAGCGGGTGCCCACATCCTGTATGTCAAATACCAGTATATCTACCCCCGCCAACTGCTCGGGGGTGGGTTTTTTATTTGCACCGTAAAGGGAAATGACCGGTATGCCGGTTTTGGGATCTTTTTCTCCCGGTACATGTTTACCTGCAGGAGCATTTCCGCGGAATCCGTGTTCGGGACCGAATACTTTTACCACCTTGATACCAAGGCTGATCAGCGTATCGGCCAAATGGGTTTTTCCAACCAGGGAGGTGTGATTGGCAATCAGTCCTACCTGCTTTCCTTTCAGTAAAGGCAGGTATTCCGCAACGCGTGAGGCACCCACCGTGATTTCCTTATCGGTCACATATTCCTTTGCCGAAAAACGAAGAACCTGCCCCGACAGGTTCAGTGAAAAGAAAATAAGCGATAGCGGAATAATGCGGCAATCCATGATTCAAAGAAACGCAAAATCTTTTCCTTAATTTCGGGGCCCATAACGGCATTTTTGAACATTTCTTTTTTCATAGCGAAACGCATTACGCGTTCCAGAAGCAGCGAAGGGTATTCGGGACCCATGGTTGTCGTGGCCATTTCCGGCATTGCTATTGGGCTTGCCGTGATGTTGTTGTCTGTGGCCATAGTACGTGGTTTCAGACATACCGTGCGTGAAAAAATTATCGGTTTCGGTGCACACGTGCGCATCACGGGGTTTACTCCCGGTGCGCAGTTGGAGAGTCCGCCCATGCCCGGTAACGCGGATTTTATTCCCCTTCTGTTGAACGAAGAAAAAATCAGGCATGTGCAGCAATTTGCGATCAAGCCGGGCATCATCAAAACCGAGGATGAGATACAGGGGGTTATTTTTAAAGGAGCCGGGAATGATTTTGATCCGTCTTTTTTTCAGGAAAATCTCGTTTCCGGATCCATTCCCTCTTATCGGGGGGATTCCCTTAATGTGTCAAATAATATTGTTATCTCTAAAGAAATCGCGCGAAGGCTTAAGGTGGTCGTGGGCGATACGCTGACGGCTTTTTTCATCAACCGGCCGGGTGAGCGGAATCCGCAAATAACCAACCCCCAGCGACCTCCGCGAAAATTCAGGATTTCCGGCCTGTATGAAACAGGCCTCAGTGAGTTTGATGAGAAATTTATTTTATGCGATATCAATCAGATTCGCGAATTGAATAATTGGTATTTCGATAAAGTATCGGGGTACGAGGTGCTCATCCACGACTTTGATGATCTGGAAGAAGTGTCGGAGGTGGTAGATGCCGCAGTGGGTTTTGAATACCGTGTGGAAAATGTGCGGCAGTTGAACCGCCCTGTTTTTGATTGGCTCGACCAGCAGGACGTGAACGTGATCATCATCATTGCCCTGATGCTCATCGTGGGTATCATGGGTATGATTTCCGCCTTGCTTATTTTGATTTTGGAACGCATCCGCATGATCGGAATTTTGAAAACGCTGGGCATGACCAACCGGGGAATACGACGCATTTTTCTCTATCGGGCGGGTTTTATTCTGCTCACGGGTATGGCGGCCGGAAATATCTTGGGAATAGGTCTGGGACTCGTTCAGCACTACACGGGCATCATCAAGCTGGACAAAGAATCCTATTACATGGATACGGTACCTGTTTTCTTTGATTTTACCGGCATTGGCGCCATCAATCTGCTGACATTTCTGTTTGGTATGGCGGCCCTTATTTTACCCACTTTCCCTGCCACGCGGGTGAGTCCGCTGGAAGCTATACGCACCGAGTAAGAGTGAATCAACTTACGACCAGGCGCACGGTTTGACTGCTCCGTTGTTCGGCGAGCAGGTTTTTTCCGCGGAGCAGCATATCCACCACGGATTCGTTGTAATTGCGTACGGTGATGAGTTGCAGATTTTCCGAAACGGATATGTGGTAGTCTTTTTC
>CAYYRB010000059.1:10551-12371 GCA_964473995.1 uncultured Candidatus Competibacteraceae bacterium
TGCGTACGGTGATGAGTTGCAGATTTTCCGAAACGGATATGTGGTAGTCTTTTTCCAATTCGCGGATGACGGCCGGCATTTTCTGTTCATCGTTATCTACGCACACCAGAAAGCGGATGGCCGAGTTTTCCATCAAATTCACTTTGACGCGGGTTTGGGCCAATAGGGTAAAAATATGGCTCAGGTTATCCTCCGCGATAAAGGAAAAGTCCTTGGGCGAAACGGACAGCAGGGCCTGATTGTCTTTAAAAATGAAAGCGGGAAGCAGACCGAAAGTTTCTGCCGCGGTGATTTCCGTGCCGGCAGCTTCGGGGTTGAGGAAGGAGCGTACGCGGAGGGTGATGTTTTTGTTTTGGAGCGGTTTGATGGTTTTGGGATGGATGACGGTGGCTCCGTAGTACGCCAATTCGATGGCGTCCGTGTAGGACAGGCGCGAGAAGAGTTGGGCATCCGGGAAACGTTTCGGATCGGCGTTCAATACACCCGGAACATCTTTCCAGATGGTTACTTCTTCCGCGTTGAGCGTATGAGCAAATATGGCGGCGGAATAGTCTGATCCTTCGCGGCCCAACGTAACGGAGCTTCCTTCGTTGCTGCGCCCGATAAAGCCCTGGGTGATGATGATTTTTTTTCCTTCACCGGAAAGCAGGGGCAGGACATTTTTCTCCACAAGCACTTGTGTTACGGTCCAGTTTACCCGTCCTTCGCGGTAGGTATTGTCGGTTCGGATGAGACCGCGCGCATCTTTATATACGGCGGGCAGGCCGATGTGTTGCAGGTAACGGGCCACTATTTTGGTGGAGAGCAGTTCGCCGGCCGACACGATTTGGTCGTACAGGAAATTATATTCGTTGGCCGATTCACCGAAGGCAAAGGCTTCCAATTCGGAAAAAATATCTTCCAATTCTTCCCAGATTTCGGGTTCTTTATCGGCGGGGAAAAGTTGTCGGGTGATTTCGCGGTGAAATGTTTTTACTTTTTGCAGGTTTTCCGATCCTTTTCCGCGTGAATCAATGGATTCCTTTACCACGGCTTCGAGGGCGTTTGTGGTTTTCCCCATGGCCGATACTACGCAGAGCAGTCCGTCATTTTCACCGAAACGTTGGATGATGGACGCGATGTTTTTTACCGATTCGGCATCTTTTACCGATGCGCCGCCGAACTTGAAAATTTTTGTCATACCGAAAAGCCTGTCGCGAAATTAACTAAACAATCGGTTTTGAGCTAAATGCATGCCGCAAACGTGGAACTTTTAAGGCTATCTCCGATAGTTTTTTTCTTTTTTACCCGTATGTCCGTTTTTTCATTACCTTTGCGACACATTGCGGGATGGAGAAGTTGGCATCTCGTCGGGCTCATAACCCGAAGATCGTTGGTTCGAGTCCAACTCCCGCTACAAGAAAAGCCGAAGTATTACTTCGGTTTTTTTATTTTCCGGGGGTGCGCCAAACGTCAGTTTGAGTGCGCTACCGGAAAATAAAAAAGCGCAGACGCGAAGCGGTTGCGGCTTTTCTTGGGCTGTTCCCCATTTTGGTCCGCCGCGCGCAGCGCGGCAATCCAACGGAAGGGTGCGCCAAACGCAGTTTGAGTGCGCTACCAGAAAATAAAAAAGCGCAGACGCGAAGTGACTTCGGCTTTTCTTGGGATGTTTTCCATTTTTGGTCCGCCGAGCGCAGCGCGGCAATCCAACGGAAGGGTAGTAGGTAGTAAGTATTTAGTAGTTAGACTTTGATTCTGTTACAAGACCTTAACACTTAATCATAAAACAACCGAATAATCTTGAGGGGCGTGTTCTTTCTTTTTTTCCGCAAAAAAGAAAG
>CAYYRB010000060.1:0-2784 GCA_964473995.1 uncultured Candidatus Competibacteraceae bacterium
CGCTCACGCCCGTAGAGGCGCTTTTGAAGCTCAATGAAATTAAAAAGCTGAGCGGGCTGAAGTAAATATAAACCCCAAAAATTAACTTTTGACTTTTTTAAGTAACTGTTGATTTTCCTGACGCAGGTATTCAATTTCGGATTGTAAATGCCGTATAAACTCCTCGCTCCCGGCATGTTCATTCACGACCATTTTGGTGGCGGCATTACCGCCCGACTGATATAGGTTGGTTTGCACAAACGTTTCGTCCTCTCCTATAAGGGCTAAAAATTCAACCTGCAGCACACCCGCCAAGTCCCGCAGCCTCGAAAGGGAAGCCTCTTCCGGATTTCTTTCCAATAGCGAATAGGTTTGCTGCGACATATGCATTTTGTTGGCCACGAAATCTTGGGAATACCCAAGCGCTGTGCGTATTCTACGGATGTTTTCAGCGATTTTACTCATACTCACTACTATTTACCACAAATATAAGTATTTTACTAATGTGGTTTGTATTTTCCCATGTTTATTTGCACAACATAAACAAATAAATATGAAAAAAGTAACGAAACTGTTAGCAGTAGTGATAGCAATAGGTTTTGCCTCTGGCTGCAAAAAAGCCTGTATTGAATGCCAAAAAACAGCGGCCGGCTGGCCAATACTTTATAAAGTTTGTAAAAACGGAGAAGTTAAAGATTGCCTGACATCGGGATCTGCATTTTGTGACCCAGTGGAACACAATTGGGGCAGCACACAACAAGAAATAGTTGAAACATTGGAAAGCCAAGGATTTACATGTAAATAAAATAAAATGAAAACACAAATTGTTAAATTTACTCTTTTAACCGGAGTAACTCTTCTAGTGGCGCTAAATAACTATGCGCAAAAGAGGTATAAACTCAAAAGGGAAAAAGTACATTTTGAAAAGTACGAAGAGGTTCGCAAAGAAAAAAAGGTGGACGCAGTGGTTTCGATTCAACTTATTGAGCCAAACATTCAGACCAACAAAACATTTGAGCCAAGCGAGTCCAATGAGGCAAGTGCATTTGCTGATTTAGAATTCCTAAATAGAAAGCCAGAGATTAAACTTGAAAAAAGTATTAATTTAAGTGTAGAGAATTACCTAAATAATAAAATGCAAAAAACGAAAAAAACAAAAATTGGGTATGAGAAAAAATTTGAAACAAAAATTACAAAATGGAAAATAGAATCCAAATATGAACCAAAGTCAACTGCCGTAGAGAGTAAAAAAAGAATGTCGCAGGTACTCATTTATGGAATCGTATTAGCGGCAAGTGGGGTATTGTTTACTGTATTAGCAATTGTACTTGGTCCAATTTTCACAGTTTTTACATTTCTTACTATCATTTTTTGGGTTTTTGCAGGTTTATTCTATGCGGGAGGGGCAACACTAATTATATTGGCATTATTGAAAAAAATATAGAATTAAATATAATTACAAAATTCAAATTGGCATTTTTTAGGTAATGAAAAAGTTACTTTTTATAATCTTTGTTAAACTAACAGAAAGTACTATTTCAAATGCACAAATTTCAGATATAATTTGGCAAAAGTGTATTGGTGGAAATGGCGGTGAAGAATATGTAACTAGCCAACAAACAATAGATGGTGGTTTAATAGTCGGGGGTCATACAGTTTCAAACAATGGAGATGTTAGTGGCTGCTATAATATTAGTACTGGATATAATGACATTTGGATTGTGAAATTAAATTATTCAGGTGAAATTGAATGGCAAAGATGTTTAGGAGGCAGCAAACAAGAATATTTATCAATTGTAAAACAGACAGCAGATGGAGGCTACATTGTAGGAGGCAGAACTCAATCAATGGATGGTGATGTAATCGGGTACCACACGAGTTCTTCAAGTTCCTTAGATATATGGGTCATTAAGTTAAATAACCAAGGAGATATAGAGTGGCAAAATTGTTTAGGGGGTTCAAAGACTGAAGAAGTTGCCTGCATTATTGAAGATGATAATAATTACATAATTGGAGGGTCAACAAATTCAACTGACGGTGATTTAGCTAATAACAATGGAATTAAAGGATATTGGGTTGTAAAATTAGATGAAACAGGCAATATTATTTGGCAAAAAAGTTATGGATCTGAAGTGAATGGAGGCGCACTTCTAAATTCAATCTTTGTATTGAATAATGGTCATTTAATGTTGATGGGAACTGCAAAAAACGGTGCGGGAATGATTGGGCAATCAAGTTATCCCTTAGGCCCCAATTATGACCCAAATGGATGGAAGGGCGGCAATGATGTTTGGTTGATAAAAACAGATGAATTAGGAAATGTACAATGGAAAAAATGTTATGGAGGTGAAAAAAATCAAACAGCCCACACCCTTATGAAAACTTTAGATGATGGATATCTGTTTACTGGATTGTCCCCAACAATTGATAATGGGGACTTATTGGGAAATCCATGGGGAGGAATATGGGTTGTCAAGTTAAATGAATCTGGGGTAATTCAATGGCAGAGATGCCTTGGCGGGGGGAGTTCTCTAGATCAAAACACAATAATTGGATCCATAGAGGAAACTCAAGATAGCGGATTTGTAATAGGAGGAAAAACATGGATAAATAACTTTGGTGATGTAAGCGGCCATAGTGGCCTGGATGAGGACGGTTACATCCAACCAGATATGTGGTTAGTAAAATTAGCCAAGACAGGGGCAATCCAACATACCAAATGTTTAGGTGGCATTTTTCCTGAGGGTAGTGCATACATATTCCAAGATAACTATAATGGGGGCTTTTTGGCCTATGGAGGCACAT
>CAYYRB010000060.1:2794-12086 GCA_964473995.1 uncultured Candidatus Competibacteraceae bacterium
CTTATGGCTTATAAAACTTGACGAATCATTCAATATCGAATGGAACAATTGTATTGGTTCTAGTCAAAATGATTTTGATGGCCCCCCAGGAAGCGTTAAACAAATTTCACAAAACGAATACATTATAGCAATGTCTACTCTAGGAAATGACGGAGATATTTCTGGAAATAATGGACTTCGAGATATATGGATTGGAAAAATTAGCGCACCAACACCAATTAATGAACAAACAAAATTCCAAATAACTGTTTACCCAAATCCAACAACAAATAATATCACAATTAATATTGATAATCAAGAATTTTTAAAAAATATGGCAGTAGAAATTGCTGATATTACTGGGAGAAATTTAATTGGCCAAAATATAGTTGATAAAATCACTACAATTGAATTGAATGATATTATAAAAAGTGGAGTTTATTATTTAAGATTGATAGATTGGGAGAAAAAAGTTATTAAGATTGAAAAATTTATTAAGCTCTGAAATGAAAAAAATATACTTTTTAATTTTATTTTTTAGCAGTTATAGTTTAATAATAACTGCGCAAAATATCGAGTTAAACCCCATTACAAGTAAATATGAAATTTCATTTGAAATATCCGAAATAAAAAAATCGAAGAGTGAAATCTTTGAATTAACGAATGAATGGCTTTTGATGCAGTATAATTTGCCGGAGTGCATTCCACTTAAAAGCGATTTGAGTAAAGGCATCATATTATATAGAGGAGCATTTATCACAAATTTATTTCCTACCAAAGGCATGATAACCTTCAATATTGATTTAAAGATTGAAGAAAAAATGATGAGTGCAGTTGTTACAAACTTTTTTTACAAAAATATGGATTCTTATGGTTTTATAATTGATTTTGAGTCTAAAAACCTTACAGGGAAAAAGAAAATCATACCAGAAACAGAAAATAAGTTAAACAAGGACTTTGAAGCCCTAAAAAACTTAATTTTAAATTAATAAACAAATCCATATGAAGTTAATTCCTCTATTGATTATCACTTTTGTATCCTTTTACGGCACAAGTGCACAAACCCTAAAATACAATGATGTTTCGCATAAGTATGAGTCCGTTTTTAAACTTAATGTGTCTGAAATAAAAGGAAAAGACAACACTTTCTCAATACTTGAAAAATGGCTTGCAGATGCATATAACAATAGATTTTGCGGAATCAAACTTCTTCAGCCCAATAAGGGATTGCTAATTTACGGTGGTGCTTTTGAAACATCTATTTTTAGAAACAAAGGAATGATTAGTTTTAATTTTCATATAAAATTAGAGTCAGGCACATTAATAGGGAAGGTCTCTGAATTTGCATATACTGCAATTGAGAATGGCGAAGTTGGGGATGCGGCTGGTTTCTCAATGTCCTTTGAAGACTTGAAATATTCTAAAGATAAAATAATAAAAGAAACCGAGAATCATTTGATGCTGGCGATAAAAAAATTGGAATTGGATTTAGGTGAAATTTAACATTTAAAACGCGAATGTTGTGTTTGTGCATTTCAATACCACTAGATATAATTTCACTACCCTAATCCAATAATCATTAACCAGTAAAAAACGATTCCGGCCTATTCCTTCCCCAATACAAAATCCAGATATCGGTCCTTATGGATAACATGAAACCGGCTATCGGGATAGTTCTTTCCCCAGGCGGCGGGTATTTTTGCCTTTGAACTGCTCCACTTAAATTCATAGGCCGATAAACGGTCTCCTTCGGCTTCTATCAAATCGATTTCCTGCTGATCGTACGTCCGCCAGAAATAGGGCAACACCCGTCGTTTCAGATAGCTGTTCACCTTCATGCGTTCGGCCATCAGATAGTTTTCCCACAACTGCCCCACATCGTTGCGGAGCGTCAACGGGTTGTAATTTCGAATCAGGGCATTTCGGACTCCGTTATCATAAAAATACCAACGGTTCGATTTGCTCAATTCTTTCCTCAGGTTGCGGCTGAATCCCCTGAGCGGATAAATGACAAACACCTTGGACAACAAATCCAAATACGATTCAATGGTATTCCGGCTGATTCCTTTCATGTTTTTAGCCAGTTCGTCCAAACTCACCTCCGTGCCTATCTGAAAAGCGATAAGCCGGAGCAGATGCAAAATTTTATCCGCTTTTTTTATTCCTTCAAAAGCCAGAATGTCCCTCAGCAGATAGCTGCTTATCAATCCTTCCAGGTAATCCATCTTGTCCTCATTTCCCGGCAGATTGAGCAATTCAGGATAAGACCCGTAAATGAGCCGCTGCTCAAGTTTTGAAACCCGCTCAACCGAATTTTCATACGGCTGATATTCAATCTGAGCCAGGGGAAATAAATACAGAACATGCGATCTGCCCACCAAGGGTTCTCCGAGTTTGTTATTCAGTTCGAACATAGACGAGCCCGTCACTACCACATGAACATCGGGTATTTCATCCACCAGCAGTTTTAATTTCAACCCGATGTCGGGTATCTGTTGCGCCTCATCAATAATGAGGTATTGATTATCTCCAATCAGCGCTTTAAAATTCTCAACCGACCTATCGGCCAACAAATCAATGGTCTTTTGGTCCTCCCCGTTGAGAAAAAGCGTATGGCCCTTAGGGAGCGATGCAGCCAATTTTTTCAACAGCTTTGTTTTTCCGACCCGCCTGGCTCCGAGTAGCATCAGCACCCGGGAAGGCTTAAGCTGCTTCTTTACCTCCCGGTAGATATATCGGTCTATATGTTCCACTCCCTTTTTGGTTACAAAGTTACAAAAAAGAGAAAGATATTGAAGTTTTTTACATGAATTTCTTCAACTCACTGAAGTTTTTTACATAAATTTCTTCAGCACTGGTAGGAAGACTCCGCTCAGTTTGCTCGCTTCACGCGGGAAAGCCAGAAATGCATCCCAAAAACAAACGACGAAAAAAACCTCCGCTACGGGAAGGAATACACAGCGGATTTTTCGATTATACATTTAACCTACTTGAATAAATCAGGCATATACATGACTATATTCAATGCATTCGTAGGCGCTGGTGAAACTCAATGAAATTAAAAAGCTGAGCGGATTGAAGTAAAATTTCTCTTCTCCTCTTGCAAATTTCGAAAACCGCCGTATCTTTGCCTTCCCAAAAGAAATCGTTCTTTTTCGGAATTAAGCGAGAATAGCTCAGTTGGTAGAGCACGACCTTGCCAAGGTCGGGGTCGCGAGTTCGAGTCTCGTTTCTCGCTCAGCAAAGAAAGGATACGCCGTTATCCTTTTTTTTTGTCCTTTTCCCAGAAAAGGAATGGCCTTCGCCAGAGGCCCCGGTGGTGAAATTGGTAGACACGCAGGACTTAAAATCCTGTGATCATTGCGATCGTACGGGTTCAAGTCCCGTCTGGGGCACAAAATCAGAGTGAAAATGAGAGCGAGAGCGACTTTTCACTCTGATTTTTCTTCATTCTCACTCTCTTTCTCGCTCTATTACCCATAAACCATTCCGCTTATGTTCGATTTCCAAAAACTTAAGATGTACAAAAAAGCGACTTTTTCACTCTGATTTTTTCACAATTATCCAAACAAAAAAACAACAGAAAAACAGATGACCAATTGCGCAGTTGTTGGCTCTGGGCTCTAGGTTAATCGTTATTGGTTATCAGACATAAGGCAATAGTAAATCAACAATGTATCGGTTTTTTGTCTTTGCTCTTTTGGCTTGCATCTTGGCTCTTGGCTCTTTCCTCACTTGCTGATCGCATAGGCGGAAATATTCACTTTTCCGTATCCGTACTCGGCACTTTCGTCTTCCAACTCCAGAAAAGCTTCCCTGTATTCTGCTCGAGCCGGCACCGACCAAACAAGAATCCCCATTTGGCTTTCGTAATTTCCGAAACGTGAAGTGAAATAGCGTTTAAAATCTTCACTCAAGGTTTCGCCTTCCGCTTCTTCACCCAGATAGGCATCAAAAGCAAAAGAAACCAGTTTGTTCCTGCGAAAATCAAAACGGAGTTCAAAATGTCGGTTTCCGGGCAGGGGATAGTCATACTGCATCAGTCGGGCTTCTGCAGCTACCAGAAAGGTATCGTTTTCCATTTGGCGGATTACTTCCGATGCATCGCCAAATTCTGCGCCGCGAAAAATACCTGAAGTATCTTTTGCCAGCCAGGCTGCGGGAGAAAAGAGTTCTTCCTGCCTTTCGGGTTTAGTGGAAGACGGGCCATCTTCACAGGAAGATAAAATCAATGAACCAAAAAGCACACACAGGCCAACGGCAGCGTTTCTCATAGGCTAAATCCTGAAACAAAATTCAGACCAAAGGTATATGCAAGGTTGGATTTTGTCCATTTTATGAATACCATTTTTTATTTTTTGCGTTATTAGTCCGATGAATCAACCGCCGAGTAAACTTCAAAAAGCATGGCCCCGCAGAGTAAGGAAGGGCCTTTCCATACTCCTTGTTGTATTTTTTGGGGTGGTGGTATTGCTGTGGGTTTTGGGTATGCTGTTTGAAAAGGAGGTAATCCGCTTTGCCACCCAAAAACTGAATGAACGGCTTAGGTCCGAGATTGCCTACGAGTCTGCCGATTTTACCCTTCTGAAATCTTTTCCCTTTGCATCCATTGAGTTTAAAAACGTTTCCTGTGCGGAATATATCCCAGACAAGACCAATCCGGATGACTTGTTTAAGGCCTCTTACCTATACTTTCAGTTTAATGTAATTGATCTCTTCCGGGGCAATTACTCCGTTAAGCGAATCGTTCTCAAAAACGCCGATCTGAATTTGGTGCGTGGCCGGAGCGGCGCGGGTAACTGGGAAATTTACGCACCTGAGCCGGAGAAAAAAGAAGAAAAAGAAAAATTCCGTTTTCAGGTATCCGCCGTTAAGCTGGATCGGGTACGGTTGACCTACCGTGACCGGAAGGAAGACATACAGGCGGCATTGGATGTGGATGAGTTATTCCTGGGTGGAAATTTTACCGAGGAAAATTACACGCTGAGTGCGGAGGGTAATTTCAAATTGAACCGTTTTTCGCTCCGTGATGTAAAAATTCCCGCAATCCTTGCCCTGGATGCCAAGATAACCCTGCGGGTGAACAGACCGACCAAAAACTACGAAATCACCTATGGGTATCTTGCGGTGAATGGCATGGAATTGACGGCAGAAGGCTCTTTGAAAATGATCGAAGATGGTCTGATGACGGATTTGCGGATTACCGGAAAAAAGTGGAAGATCGGCGAAATCATGGATCTTATTCCGGCGCAATATGCAGGCTTTCGGGAAAACTACCGGGCCGAAGGAGAAGTACATCTCACGGGTGGTATTCAAGGATTGTTTGGTGGCGGATCTTTTCCTGAAACCGTTTGGGATTTTTCCGGTGAGCAAATTCGGTTTACCGCCAAGAAGCAAAAAATAAGCGCCACGGACATTCGTTTTACCGGCACTCTTAGGACGACTGCTGCGGGCGAAGGCTCAGTAAAAATCCCCTCCTTTTTTGCCCGCCTGCCCCAAAGTGAAGTGCAGGGCTCCTTGGCTGTTTCCGCGTTTAGTAATCCCGTTTGGACGGGAAGTATTTCGGCCAAAGCCGATTTGGCGGAACTGCTTTCTTTTTATCCGTTGGATACGTTGCAGGAGGCACAGGGAAAGTTGGCAGCCGAAATTCAGTTTTATGTGCCGGCAGGCCAGGGCGCGAAATCGTTGACCCAACGCCTAAAAAATGCTTCGCTCAAAGGAAGGTTGTTTTTGAGCGATGCCCGGTTCCTAATCAAACATTCTCCTTTTTTGTTTGAAAATTTGAAGGCCGATTTGGAGTTTAACGAAACCGACGTGCTCGTCAGGGAGTTTTCGGGAGTTCTTTCGGGCAGCGATTTTCGATTGAGAGGGCAGGCATTCAATCTGCTTCCTTTTCTGTTTTTGCCCGAACAGGCATTGCACGTAGAGGCCGATTTGGAAAGTAGGCGGTTTTTGGCCGACCGGCTTTTTGGAGCCGATCAGTCAACAGCAGGGGAAGATGTTTCCGTACGCTTTCCGGAAAAAATTTCCCTGCGGCTCAACGCCTCAGTGGAACAGCTTCAATTCAGGAAGTTTGAAGCGAAGGAAATTCAGGGCAACGTATCGTTGCAAAACCGGGTTCTGGCAGTAAGGGATATCCGTATGAAAACGCTCGGCGGGAGCGTTTTCTTTTCTGCTGTGGCCGACAATACCCTGCCGGAGAAACTTGCAATCAGCGGATCTTCGGTATTAAATAAGGTGAACGTAACCGATTTGTTTTTTCGATTCAACAATTTCGGACAGGACGCGCTGAAACATGAACACATAAAGGGTGAGTTGAATGCCAAAGCTGAGTTTACACTGAACCTGAACGAAAAATTAGAAACCGATCTGCCTTCCGTGTTTATGAAAGCGGATCTGGAAATAGACCGGGGTGAATTAAGTCATTTTGATCCCTTGCAGGCCTTAGCCGGATGGGCAAAGGTGGAAGAATTGGATCAGGTGCGTTTTGCCAAACTGAAAAATACGGTATACATAAAAAACGAAGCCGTGCTGATTCCTGAAATGGCTATTTTTTCCAATGCGCTGGATCTTAACATAGCCGGGGAGCATCGATTCGACAACACCGTGGAATACGGATTTAATCTGTTTTTGGGGGATATCTTGGCCAATAAATTCCGCATAAACCGAAGGCCCGACAAGCAGGGCGAATTCGGCGAATTAATTCCGGACAAAGGAAGGACACGCATTTTTGTACGCATGCACGGACCGATGGATAATCTGCAGTTTTCGTATGACAAATCGGCCGTGAAACAAAAAATTCAACAGGACATAAGCAACGAAAAACAAACGTTGAAACAAGTATTGGATGCGGAGTTTGGGAAAACGTCCAGGGACAGCAGCTTGAAAAACGATCCTTACCAGAAGTCCAAAAGTGAGAAGCGGGAACAACGCAAAAAACCATCCTCCGAAGTGGAGGAGTTTGAGTTTGAGTAGAAAAGAGAGCTGCCAATAGGGAGTATCGGGTAGCAAGTATCAGGTAGCAAGACATTTACGAATGAAGGATTTATTGGTCTTGAATCTTGGCTCTTGCCCGATTGCCATCGGGGTCTTTGCTCCTTCATCCTTGTTCCTTGCTCTACTTCAAAATTACTCTTCCCAGTAACTGGCTTATTTCACGGCGGATTTCTTCCCAAATTTTTATTTCCTGAAGAATTCCGTCTGCCTCCTCCGGTGTAGCAGATTTCAACCGCTCCAGGCTTTCTTTCAGAAATCGCTCCAATCTGGACAGTTTAAAGGAATTCAGGGTAATATTGAGTTTATGGTACAGATTATCGCTCTCCTTGGGCACGTAAGGATTTTTTTCCACCCAGCGTTCACTTGTGCGATGGGGGGTGCTGATCAGGTGTATGACGGCCTCCTTAATTTCTTCGTCATCTTCACGAAGGAGCACCTCATCAAACGAGACCTCTTCTTCCGTCATATTCAGATTCAAGGCTTCCAAACGAGACAATATTCGGTTATATACCTCACGGCTGAAGGGAATTCCCTCTTCGCGCAACTCGGGTATCAGAATATCCGCCACACGCGTATCGGTTTCGTAAGTCTGCCCGCTTTCATCATTAAAAACTACATGGGTTCTATGCATTCCAAAAAGAAGCAGCAGGCGGATTAAATCATCCTCCGGCAACAGGTGGGCCCGCTTTTCCGCCGCCTCTGCCTCTGCCTTCATTTGTTGAACATGCAGCTCGGCATCGGGCTCCGGTTCGGGCAAGGCCTCCTCCTCGGTCGCTTTTTTGCGGCGGTTTCGCAGAATTTTGTTCAGCTCGGCCGTAAGCATGGCCTCTTCCATGGCAAAAATCCGTGCCGATTCGCGGATGAATACCGACCGTTTGATGGGATCAGGAATCAGGGAAATGCTGTTTACCACATCGCGCACGATCAGGGCCCGCTTTACGGGATCATCACCGGCATCTTTCACCAACACGTCGGTTTTAAATCCGATGAAATCACGCACCTGTATTTTCAGGTATTCCGCTAAATCCTCCTCGGTGTTTTTTGAGGCAAACGAGTCGGGGTCTTCCCCGTCGGGGAAAAGAAGTACCCGCACATTCAGGCCCTGTTCCAAAATCATATCAATTCCCCGGAACGAGGCCTTGATTCCCGCCGGATCCCCGTCGTACAGAATGGTCACGTTTTCCGTAAAACGGCGGATGAGCTTAATCTGTTCCAGCGTAAGCGAAGTGCCCGAAGAAGCAACGGCATTGCGTATACCCGCCTGATACAGCGAAATGACATCCGTGTATCCCTCTACCAGGTAGCACAGGTCGTTTTTGATGATGCTCTCTTTCGCAAAGTAAATGCCATACAGGGTTTTACTCTTGTCGTAAATTTCGTTTTGCGGCGAGTTGATGTATTTGGGAGCCGTTTCAGTTTTCTTCAGCACCCGCCCGCCGAATCCGATTACCCTTCCCGAAATGTTGTGGATGGGGAAAATAACCCGCCCCCGGTAAGCATCATACCTACGACCCTTTTCGTTTTCTTTAATCAGCCCCAGTTTCAGCAGGTATTCGGGTTTGTAGCCTTTCTCTTCGGCGGTATTCAGGAAGGCATCAAAACTTTCGGGACTGTATCCCAGTTGAAATTTTTCGATGATTTCGCTGCTGAATCCCCGTTCTTTGAAGTAGCTGAGCCCCACGGATTGTCCTTCTTCCGTTTCGATCAGGGTTTGACGGAAGTAATTCCGGGCAAATTCATTGGCCGCAAATAGGCTTTCCCGTTCGGTTTCCGCCTGTTTTTCTTCAGGGGTGATTTCCCGCTCCTCAATTTCGATGTTGTATTTGCGGGCCAGGTATTTGAGCGACTCGGGAAAGGAGAAGTGCTCATGCTCCATCACAAACTTGGCGGAATCGCCAGCTTTACCGCAACCGAAACATTTGAAAATGTTACGCGCCGGATTTACCGTGAAGGAGGGCGTTTTTTCATCGTGAAACGGACAGCGCCCGATCAGGTTAGAGCCCCGCCTTTTGAGCGTAACAAAGTCACCCACCACATCTTCGATGCGGGCGGCCTGTTTAATCCGTTCTATACTGTCGGGGGTAAGCATACCGCAAAGTAAGGATTTTTTGAGCGTATGGCGAGAGGCTGTTTATGGGTTCGGTTGTTTGAATGTTTTTCTGTTGGAATTCCGTTTTTGCTCTTGGGTTTTGGTTTCTGGCTCCTTTTGTTATTGGTTATCGGTTAATTGTTATTAGGTTCAGACCGTTTAGCTCAAAGAGTAAAGATTAAGGAGTAAAGACCGCTTCAGGTTGAAAATTCGGTTTTATGCCCGCAT
>CAYYRB010000061.1:0-11873 GCA_964473995.1 uncultured Candidatus Competibacteraceae bacterium
TGTTATGATCAAAACGGCGAGTTGATTGTTCAGTTCTTCGGGAAGCGTAAGCCGGGAAATCCGGAATCGGAAGACTGGAGAATGCTTTTAGATTCGTGCGCTTCAGAATAATAATCGGTAAGCATGCCCAAATCGGAATTGAAAAAGAAATCGCTGCTCCTGGTTGACGGGAATTATCTGATGCGGCAGGGGCTCATTTCCATTTTGCGCGAACAACCCGATTATGCCATTTTGGGAGAAACCGACTCTTTTGAAGAAGTCATCCCGTTCATTACCCGAAACAAACCCGAAGGCATCCTGATCGGCATCAACCTCCAAAGCGGTTCAGGAATTGCCCTCATCCGCGAAATCAGAAGCAGTTTCCCCAAGGTAAAAATCATCGTAATCGACACCAAGGAGGATGTGAACGAAATCATTTCCATACTGAAACTGGGCGCACAGGGATATATTCTGAAACAATGCGACCGCACCGAAATTTTAGACGCGCTGCGTACGGTTTTCGGCGGAAAAACTTTCTTCTGCCATAACGTAATGACGCTCAATAAAACCATCGAAAGCGAAAAGCCCGTTTTGGTATCCGAAAGAGAACTGCAGGTTCTTTCCCTCATATCCGAGGGGATGACCAACAAGGAAATTGCCGAACGTATTTTTATCAGTGAACACACGGTGGCCTCGCACCGCAAAAACCTGATGCGGAAATTTGAGGCGGGAAACAACGTAGATTTGGTCATTAAAGCCATCAAAGAGCGAATTATCATCCCCTGAGGCAACTTTCACCGTTCAACTTCGTTTCTCATTCCATACATTTAGGGCATGATTTACGGAATTCCGATTTATCGTTTTTTCATCTTCTTAGTGCTGGTCATGGGCAGTTTTTTTGGAGTCCGTGCTCAGATCGAAGCCAACGAACGTATCGCACTCGAATATTTTCAGTCGGGCGAGTGGGAAAAAGCCGCTTTGCATTATCAAAAACTGTACGAAAAAAACCCGGCGGAAGAACCCTTTTACCGAAACCTGCTGGCGTGTCTGAAAAATCTGCAGGACTTCAAAGGGGCTGAAAAATTGGCCAAAAAACAAATTTCCCGCTTTCCGAAGGAAGCCCACTACTGCGTAGATCTGGGTACTCTTTACCGGGAACAGGGCGAAGAAAAACAGGCCAAAAAAGCGTTTGACCAAGCCCTCCGTGAACTTATTCCCCTACCCGACCGGGTGGCCCGCTTAGCCACGGCTTTTGTGGCTGCAAAAGAAACCGACTATGCCATCGCCGTCTATAACCTGGGAGAAAATTATTCGGGCTCCGGAACTTATGCCTTCGAAATAACCGACCTGATTCTGCAACAAGGCGACTTTGCCACCGCATCCAAAAACATGTTGGACCTGCTTGCCGCAAATCCCATGGCCATCAGCAGAGTTCAAAGCTTGCTTGTACGCTATCTGGAAGAAGAACCTGAAGGGCCTTTTCAAACCGCCTTGAAAGTCGCGCTGCTCAAAGAAATTCAAAAAAATCCCTCCGGGAATGTATATCCCGACCTGCTGATCTGGCTTTTCGTACAACAAAAAAATTTCGATGCGGCCATCATGCAGGCCAAAGCATTGGACAAACGGCTCAAAGAACAAGGAGATCGGCTTATGGAATTGGGCAACATCTGCATGGAAAACGGAGATTACTCACGTGCCATCAACTGCTACGAATATGTGGCAGGAAAAGGATGGGAGTCATACAGCTATCAGACGGCAAAAACCCTGTTGGTAAAAGCCTACCGGCAAAAAATAACCGGTTCCTACACCTATTCGGCAGAAGATTTACAAAAGCTACGCAGCCTCTATGAAGAAAGCTATGCTGAAATGGGCATGAATGAAACCACAGCCGGCCTTATCATTGATTACGCCGACCTTGAAGCGTTTTATCTGGACAATCCGGAAAAGGGAAAATCGCTTTTGGAAGGACTGCTCGCGGAGAACCGGATTGCCCCGCGCATATTGGCAGAAGCCAAATTAAAATTGGCCGACATCCTCATCGTGTTGGGTGATTTATGGGAGCCAGCCTTGCTTTACGGGCAGGTGGATAAAGAATTCAAAAACGATTTGCCCGGACAGGACGCCAAATTTCGCAGTGCGCGGCTTGCCTTTTTCCGCGGAGATTTCGAATTGGCACAGAGTCAGGTTAAGGTGCTTAAAGCCTCCACATCCAAGCTCATTGCCAACGATGCACTCTCGTTATCCCTCATCATCATAGACAATTTGGGAAGAGACAGTGTGCGCGCTCCGTTGGAGTTCTTTGCCAAAGCCGATTTGGAAGCCTTCCGCAACCAGCCCCGAAAAGCCTTAGAAACCTTGGATGATTTATTGGGTTTTTATGCGACTCACCCCATTGCCGATGAAGCGCTGTACAAAAAGGCCCAGATTTTCATCAAACTGGGAGAGTTTGACCGTGCGGCGCAGAACCTGGAGATTGTTTACACCACTTACCCCGAGGATAATTTGGCGGATGCGGCTCTCTTTTTGGCTGCCGATCTGCAGGAGAAAGTATTTGACAACAAGGCGAAAGCCATGGAGTTATTTGAGAAAATCATAACCGAACATACGGCGAGCCTGTTCACCGCCGAAGCCAGAAAACGCTACCGCAAACTGCGCGGGGATCAGGTGAATTAGGGGAGGAAAGATTGGGGTTTTGGTTATGTATCAAGTAGCAAGACAACTTGAAAAAATCAGCTGGTTTTCAAATTTTGAAGAGTGAAATGTGATGTATGTGACACGTTCACCATATCGGCTTCATGACTTCACGCGTTTTTGCCCGGATCAGGTCGTGGCCTGCGGGAATGCTGAAATGCCTGCACCCGGCATGAAGCCCGGCCACAAAAAAATCTCCGATGCGTGGATTTAGCACGGTATCGTATTTACCCGTAATGATGAACGCCGCAATTTTTCGCGCGTTGATAATCTGTTTAACGGTGCGCAGATGCGGCCTGAGCAGAGCATAAGAACGCCAGGTGTAATACACCAATTTTCGCTTATGCAGCGTATTCAGGTTTTGGGTGGCAAATTTTACCTCTTTCTCCGAAACCATGCCCACACGCGACATTCCTTTCATTAAACGAAACAGAAATTGGGGTTTCCGGATCATGGATTTATAAATAAGCTCACCGGCCCTGTTCCGGCTTACAAACTGATACCAGCCGCTTTCCACCACTCCGTCGGGGGCCAGAAGGTAAATGCGCTCGATGCGCTCCGGAAACATTTCCACCGTCGCCAAGGCCGTTTTCCCACCCAGGCTGTACCCTATGACCGAAAAGGAAGAAATACCGTTGGTATCCAAAAATGTTTGGATAAGTCCTCTCCAGTTTTGGGGAGAAAATGGAGCGCTCTTTCGTTTATTTGGCGGATATTGGGAAAGTCCGTGATGAAAATGATCAAAAGAATATACGGTGTATTTATCCTTCAGGTCTTCCTCAAAAACCCGGTAAATATCGGCATGCTGTCCGAAGCCGTGGAAAGCCAGCAACGCGTGCGGCCCATGGCCAAAAACTTCGCAGTGTAGCCTATACCCGTCAAATTCCGTATCTATGGAAGCCATCTTTCGATTACAACTTTTCTCTCGAAGCCTGCATCACCTGGGACAGCAAATCGCGTGCGCGGAAAAGTTGGGCTTTCACCGTACCCAGCGGCAATCCCGTTTCCGTGGCGATTTCCTCGTAGGAGAGTTGCTTATAGTACCTCAGTTCGATCAGATTTCGGTAGCGGGGTTTCAGTTTTTCCACAAAGGAGCGCAGCATCTCCGCCTTCTCGGCGGTAATCAGTTCCTGCTCCGGATTTTCGTCGGCCGAGCGCACATCCAAACGCACGGGATCCCCGTCCTTTCCAGTTTTGGATCCTTCAATGGAAAGCGTTTTGAGCTTTTTCTTTCTCAAAAAATCAATACCGCCGTTGGTGGCTATGCGAAAGAGCCAGGTGCTGAACGCATAATCGGGACGAAAATTGGGGAGACTGCGGAACGCTTTGGCAAATGTCTCAATGGTGAGATCCTCCGCATCCTCGCGGTTGGTTACCATTTTGAGCAACAAAAAATAAATGGGATCGCGGTATTGCCCGAGCAATTCGGCAAAGGCTTTCTGGTCATGCTCCTGCACGGCCTTACGCACCAACTCATAGTCGTGCTGAACCCGGTTATTTTTATTTATGTCTTTTTCCATGATACGCGCTTCACGAATATGGCACTTACCATCTGCAAAAACAATGCTAAGGATAAAATAACTGACAAAATGGGCAGCAACAGACGCGGAAATCTTATCTTCAGAAGGGAAAAAACCGCACCGAAAATAAACACCTGATAAAGCGCCACAAAGCTCAGGAACAAACCAAACCGGACTCCCGAGGGTTGACACATCCACACCAGACCACTCGCCCAAAATAAATAAAAGGAAAAAAACTCGGACGCCAAAACCATTTTCAATCCCGACGAATAGCGTACCGATGTTTTGAAATGACGCATTTTTTGGCGGAACCAGTCCCTTCCGTTTTCGGGAGGCCGAGAATAGGTAAATGCTGCAGGGTCGAGACAAACGGCCGTTTCCGCGTAACGTGCATGGGCCGAAACAAACAGATCATCATCGCCGAATGGCAAATCGTCATGACCCGAAAACCCGCCCCGGTTCATCCAAAACGATTTTCGGTAGGCCAAGTTTCTACCTACCCCCATATACGGCCGCTTCCACATATACCAACCCACGTATCGTGCCGCCGTCAGGCCGGTTTCCATCTGAATTAATGCATTGAGCAGACCTTTTTTTCGTTCATACCCGCCATAGCCCAGCACCACTTGGATACCCGAAGTAAAACAGGAGGCCATTTCCGAAGCCCAGCGGTTGGAGGCCGGACGACAGTCGGCATCGGTGAAGAGCAGCAGGTCGTATTTGGCTTCGCGGATCCCGGCAGACAAGGCTTTTTTCTTGCCAACAGGCTCCGCCAAATGAATCACACGAATACGCGGATCGCGCGCGGCAAAATCATCCAGCACATGGGCCGTGCCATCGCGGGAGCCGTCATTCACCACGATGATTTCCATGTCGTCCCGCTCCTGAGCCAGCCACAAAGGAAGATGTATGCGAAGATTATCCGCCTCGTCACGCGCCGCTACGATGATGCTCAGCGGCTCGTGGTTGTAAGGTTTGGCCACCTGCCGGAAAAACAAAAACCGCCCGTAAATCCCAAACAGGTGAAAGGAATACACCGCAAAAGCAGCCACACACAAAACGGCGGGCACAGTGGTCCAGAATGAAACTTCCATAACTGTCATGCAAATTCAACGGCATGGGATACCTTTGTCCCATGTTTTTCAGCATTTCGGCCAAAGATAACAATTCGCGTGCCCGTGCGGGCGTAATCCGCACCTCGCGCGGAGAAATACAGACGCCCATATTCATGCCCGTGGGCACGGCAGCCACCGTAAAGACGGTTCCGCAGGACGCCCTTAAAAACCAGATAGGCGCACAGATCATTCTGGCCAATACCTATCACCTGTATTTACGGCCGGGTACCGCCCTGCTGGAAAAGGCCGGCGGCGTTCACCGCTTTATGGACTGGCAGGGTCCCATGCTCACCGACAGCGGCGGTTTTCAGGTGTTCAGCCTCGCGGCGCAACGCAAAATCAAAGAAGAAGGAGTGATGTTCCGTTCGCATATCGACGGGTCAAAACATCTTTTTACCCCCGAAAACGTGATGGATATTCAGCGCAGCATAGGCGCGGATATCATCATGGCTTTTGATGAGTGCCCGCCGTATCCCTGCGAATTTGCGTATGCACGCAACAGCATGGAGCTCACCCACCGCTGGCTCAAACGGTGCATGGGACGCTTTGCGGAAACCGAACCCAAGTACGGACATGAGCAGTTTTTGTTTCCCATCGTGCAGGGAAGCACGTATGCCGAATTACGCAAACAATCGGCCGAATTTGTGGCGGAATGCGATCTGCCGGGCAATGCCATCGGCGGCGTATCGGTAGGCGAACCTTCCGAACTCATCTATGAAATCACCGATCAGGTAACGCAGATTCTGCCCGAACAAAAACCCCGCTACCTGATGGGGGTGGGTACTCCCGCCAATATTTTGGAATCCATCGCCATGGGCGTGGATATGTTTGACTGCGTAATGCCTTCGCGCAACGGGCGGCACGGACTCATTTTTACGGAGGCGGGCATCATCAACATCAAAAACGAACGCTGGAAAGAAGACTTCACTCCGATTCATGAAGACGAAAATCTGTTCGGCGGTTCAATATACACCAAAGCCTATCTGCATCACCTGTTTAAATCGGGAGAGATCTTGGGTATGCACATAGCCACCGTTCAGAATTTGGGCTTTTACCTGCGGTTGGTAAAAACCGCCCGCGAAAAAATCATTTCGGGCGAGTTTGCCGTTTGGAAAAAGGAGATGGTGGAGAAAGTAGCAAGGCGGTTATAAACAATAAAGGCCGGAATAACCCGGCCCCTACTCACTATTCTTAACAGCGCTTATTTTTTTACGAAGCGGGACGTGTATGCCTTTCCGTTGTTCAACAGTTCCACCACATAAAAGCCTGCCGTAAGTTCGTTTACGTTCAAGGCAGCTACGGGCTGATTCAGCTGCTGCTCCAATACCGTTTTTCCCTGAACATCCAGCACGCGCAGGCGGCTGCCGATGAGGTGGTCGGGAACGGAAACGTTTACCAGCTCCTCCGCAGGATTGGGAAACAGGTTGAACGCATGGGCTATGCTTTCGGTGAGCCCGGCTCCCGGCGCTTCCGAAACATTGAGGCTTCCCGTATAAATTTGGTCGCCCGAATCGCTGTTGTTTCCGTTGGCCGAATTTCCGGCGGCAAAAAAAGTAACCTCACCCGTACCGGAAGCCGGTGCCGTCCACTGGAATGAAAACGTATGGGAAGCGTTTGCACCACCGCCCGCTACCGATGAATTATGTACGATAAACTGTCCGCCTGATTTAGCCAGCGTGGTGGCATCCGCCGCGGCAAAACCGTTGGTGAAGGTTCCTGTTCCCGATTTCACGGCGGAAGCGGAAAATCCGAATTTATTGCCGTTGGTTCCTCCGGCGTTCACCTGTACCTGTACGGAATAATTCTGACCGGGGATATAACCCGTAGCAGGAATATCCGTGCTGATGGTCAACCCGCCGGGGCCTGCATTGAGCGTACCCGTATGGCATCCCGATGTATTGCAGGTAAGCCCTCCGTTCACCGCCGAGTAATTCGCATTGAGCGATTGTCCCGAATTTTTGGCAATAAGGTGCTTGGGAAGAAGCACATAGCCACCGGAAAAAAAGGTGAAAGCACCTACCAACATGTACCACTTTTTCATAATTACATAGTTTAGAATACATAGTTAATGCATTTTCCCTTTGGTTTAGACTTTCACAGAAAATAATTTTTCGCTTCCCTATTGGAAAAATCAACGAAAAATAAAAAAGGGATACCCCTCACGGAACATCCCTAAATCGTTTCGGTATATTTTAGAATATTATTTACCCGTGAGATTGGCAACCAGATACTCGCGATTCATGCGGGCAATGTTTTCCAGTGAGATGCCTTTGGGACACTCCTCGGCGCAGGCACCCGTATTGGTGCAGTTACCGAATCCTTCCTCATCCATCTTGTTCACCATGTTCAGCACGCGTTCGTGGCGCTCCGGATCACCCTGAGGGAGCAGGGAAAACTGCGACACCTTGGCCGATACGAACAACATGGCCGATGAATTTTTGCAGGCAGCCACACAAGCCCCACAACCGATGCAGGCAGCGGCGGCAAAAGCGGCATCCGCATTTTCCTTGGGAATGGGCAGGCTGTTGGCATCCTGGGCATTTCCGGTATTCACACTGATGAATCCGCCCGCAGCCATGATTCGGTCAAACGAGGAACGATCTACCGCCAAATCCTTAATCACGGGAAAAGCGGCGGCGCGCCAAGGCTCCACCACGATGGTATCGCCGTCCTTAAAGCTGCGCATGTGCAACTGGCAGGTGGTTACCAAATCATTGGGACCGTGCGGACGACCATTGATGTACATGCTGCACATCCCGCAGATTCCTTCGCGGCAGTCATGATCAAACGCTACGGGTTCTTTCCCCTCGCTGATTAATTGCTCATTAAGCACGTCAAACATTTCCAGAAAAGACATGTCTTCGGAAATACCCGAAACGGGATACGTTTCAAAACGACCCTTGTCGGTTTTGTTTTTTTGTCTCCACACTTTGAGAGTGAGATTCATTCCTTGTTTGCTCATATTTAATGTGTTTTAGGCAATAGGCAAAAGGCATCAGGCAAAAGCCGGTGCCGATTGGCCGTTTAATTACTTGGATTTTCTTTTATTTTTAAAATTAGTGAATTCAACATTTTTTGCTCTTCTAAAATCAGTGCTGAAATTTTATCACCTGTATCTTCACTCATATAATTTAATCGGGTAGCAATAATTATGGCCGTTTCCAATTCATTCAGTGAACCAACGGCATTTCTCAAAAATGAAACATAACTTTTTGTGGTTCCTCTCCCATAACCTTCAGCAATATTAAGGGCAATAGATGTAGACGCTCTTCTTAACTGATTAATCAATCCAAACTTTTCTTCATTCGGGAAATTAACGGTAGCATTATATACCTCTACGGTAAGATCAATTCCCTTCTGCCAAACTAATAAATCCTTAAATCCATTAATCTTTCCCATTTTAATTGATCAAATTATCCTATTGCCTTTTGCCTAAAAACTATTGCCTATTTATACGATCTCTGCGCGATTTTAATATTCTCATAAACCAACTCTTCCTTATGCAATTCCCATGCCCCAACCTCTTTCATTTCCCAGGCAGAAACGAATGCATAATGTTCATCGTCACGGAGTGCTTCCCCTTCTTCGGTCTGGTATTCCTCGCGGAAATGGCCTCCGCAGGATTCATTGCGGGTAAGCGCATCCAGGCACATGAGTTCTCCCAACTCCAGGAAATCGGCCACACGGCCGGCTTTTTCCAATTCGGGGTTGAACTCCTCGGCGGTTCCGGGTACACGCACGTCTTTCCAAAACTCTTCGCGAAGGGCGCGGATCTCGGCAATCGCCTTTTTCAAACCCGCCTCGCTCCGTGCCATGCCACATTCATCCCACATGATTTTTCCCAGTTTTTTGTGGAAATAATCCACCGATTTAGACCCTTTGATGGAGAAAAATTGGTTAATGCGTTCCCGAACGGCATTTTCCGCTTCGGCAAAAGCAGGATGATCGGTAGGAATGGAAGCCGTTTTGATGTCACCGGAAAGGTAGGAACCGATGGTGTACGGAATCACGAAATAACCGTCGGCCAAACCCTGCATGAGGGCTGACGCTCCCAGGCGGTTGGCACCGTGATCGGAGAAGTTGGCTTCGCCTAAGGCATAAAGCCCGGGCACGGTGGTCATCAATTCGTAATCTACCCAAAGACCTCCCATGGTGTAATGCACGGCAGGGAAAATCTTCATCGGCACCTCATACGGATCTTCGCCGGTAATCTGCTTGTACATATCAAACAGGTTGCCGTATTTCTCTTTCACCACTTCTTTGCCCATGCGGCGGATGGTGTCCTTATCGGGATTGCTGAGGTTTTGTTTGGTTGCCTCTATTTTTCCGTAGCGCTCAATAGCGGCGGCATAATCCAGAAACACGGCCTGACCCGTGGGATTTACCCCGAAACCGGCATCGCAGCGTTCTTTGGCCGCCCGCGAAGCCACGTCGCGGGGAACGAGGTTACCGAAGGCCGGATAACGCCGTTCCAGGTAATAATCCCGATCTGCCTCAGGGATATCGGTAGCTTTTTTGGTGCCTTTACGCAGGGCCTCGGCATCCTCCGGTTTGGCGGGAACCCAGATTCGTCCGTCGTTGCGGAGCGATTCTGACATCAGCGTGAGTTTGGACTGATGATCGCCCGATACGGGAATGCAGGTAGGGTGAATCTGCGTGAAGCAGGGATTTCCGAAGTACGCTCCTTTTTTGTGGGCTTTCCAGGCAGCCGTCACGTTGCTGCCCATGGCATTGGTGCTGAGGAAAAATACGTTTCCGTAACCGCCGGAGCAGAGCAGTACAGCATGGCCGAAATGACGCTCCAACTCTCCCGTAATTAGATTTCGGGCGATGATTCCACGGGCCTTGCCGTCTATGAGCACCACATCCAACATTTCATGACGCGCATAAAGCTGCACGTTACCCATGCCCACCTGGCGCTGCAGGGAACTGTAGGCCCCGAGCAGCAGCTGCTGACCCGTTTGGCCTGCGGCGTAAAAAGTGCGCTGCACCTGTGTACCGCCGAACGAGCGGTTGGAAAGCAATCCGCCGTATTCACGGGCGAAGGGAACACCCTGCGCCACGCATTGGTCGATGATGCTGCCGGAAACTTCGGCGAGGCGGTGCACGTTTCCTTCGCGGGAACGATAGTCACCCCCTTTGATGGTATCATAGAACAGGCGATATACGCTATCACCGTCGTTTTGGTAGTTTTTTGCCGCGTTGATTCCACCCTGTGCCGCGATGCTGTGCGCACGGCGGGGAGAATCCTGAAAGCAGAATACTTTAACCTTGTAACCCAACTCGGCGAGAGAGGCCGCAGCCGACGCACCCGCCAACCCGGTACCCACCACTACGATTTCCAGTTTCCGTTTATTGGCCGGATTTACGAGGGGTACGGACGATTTGTATTTGACCCATTTGGAGTCGATGGATCCTTCGGGAATTTTGGCATTCAATTTATTCATGATACAAAATGCTATTTAATGAGGTCTGCAACGCCCATGATGTTGAAATAAAACATGACCGGAAATGAGGCAAAGCCTACCGTAATCAAGGCCGAATACCCAATGGCTATTTTTCCGAGCAAGGTATCGTATTTGGTGTTGTTCAACCCGATGGATTGAAATCCGGAACGGATGCCGTGAGAAAGGTGCATGCCGATGAGAACGACGGAGACCAGATAGATTCCGGCATACCAGGGATTTTGGAGAGCCAGGGCCACTGATTTGGCCAACGTTATTTTATCGCCCACTGGCTCTATTCCGCCCACGGTACCCTCAATACGGTAGGGAAGAAAAAAGTTGTACAGGTGTACGATGAGGAAAAACAGAATGACGCTGCCCGTAAGACCCATATTTTTCGACACCCAGGACGTTTTTGCCTTAGAACCGGAGCCATACGAAACGGGGCGGGCCTTTTTATTTTCTCGGGTAAGCCTAATGGCCTGAACCACGTGGAAAATTATGGAACCAAAAAGCACCACTTCCACAACACGAATGAGCAAACTGGTTACTAAAGCATGGGACGCTTCGTTAAATGCCTTTCCGCCGTCAGCGGGGTCAAACAGGGGTTTATACAAAAGCAGGTTGGTGTAGAGGTGGTTGGCCAGAAAGAAAGCGAGAAAAAGACCCGTTAGGGCCATCATTACTTTCTTGCCTATGCTGGAGTTGACCACTGCCGAAATTTTTGCCGTAGATACTGCCATAATGCGATTACAATTTTCTTCGTTTTGATTGGTGTGCAAAAGTAACATTTACCATCGGAACGTGTATCTTTTAAATACCAATATTTCATCCTGATAAACAGATAAACGACTGTTTGGTTTTGGCCACTCATTAATACCTCATTATTGTTTGGTTTTTCAGGCGTTTAGGTGTTTCATAAAAAGTCTTTACTCTTTCCTACAATTCCGAAAGTTTTGGAAATACGCAGTATGGCTACGGAATTAACGATATTCACTTTTTTATAAACTTACCCCTTATTCCCTCGACTTCGTTGCAGGAAGCAACAGAGGTTCGTCTGTCGCGACCTAAATCTGTTTGCACCAATGAATTTTTATACTTTACTTTGAACTGACCTGCATTGC
>CAYYRB010000062.1:0-11556 GCA_964473995.1 uncultured Candidatus Competibacteraceae bacterium
GCCTACGACGTAAATGGATTGATCGAACGAAAAATCGCGTTGCTTTTGGTAAGCAATCGCCATATCCTGGGTGATGTAAATGGAAGTACCGTTGGCGCGGAGTACCACCTTTTCATCCAATCCCGCATCGGTGAGATTGATCCACACGCTACCGTCGGGCCTGGTAAAGAAAACTCCCTTCTCCAAACCTTCCTGCACGGTTTCCTTCCCGATGTTATAAATGTCCGATTCGTAGTATTTTTTCTGAAAATGAATGCCCAGCCGGTCAAACGTGGTTTGCATTCCGGCATAACACCATCCGTTCATTTCGGCCCACAGGGCACGCACGTCCGGATCGTTTTCTTCCCACTTGATGAGCATCTCCTCCACCGCTTTCTGAAGCGGCGCTTCCTTCTCGGCCAATTCTTTCGACATGCCGCCAGCCACCAATTCGCTTACCTGGGTCTTATAAGCCTCCGAAAACCGCACATAACAATCGCCCACAAATTTGTCGGGTTTCATGCCGGTGGATTCGGGTGTGGCATCGGGCAAAAAAAGATTTTTGGCCACCATGCTTTTGCAGATGTGAATTCCCCGGTCGTTGAACAGGCATACGGGAATCACTCGTTTTCCCGAAGCTTCCAATATACGGGAAACGGAATGCCCCAAAAACACATTGCGCAGGTGCCCCAGGTGAAGGGGCTTATTGGTATTGGGTGATGGATATTCCAAGAGAACGGCGGGAGCATCCGCAGCGGGCGCCGAAAATTCCGGACGCATATCCTGCAGCAATTCACGAAAAAGCCCGAGTCGGTAACCGTCTGAATAGGTCAGATTTAAAAATCCTTTTACCACTTCGAAACGGGCAAGTGCATCGTGTTTTTCAACCAACTTTTCACCCAACGCGTTCCCCAATTCCATCGGATTTGCGCCCACCTTTTTGGCGATGGGAAACAACACCAAGGTAAGGTCACCCGAAAAATCGGCGGGAGGCGTGTTAAGTAAAAAATCTTCGGGACGGGGAAGGACTTCGGATGCAAGGGTACCCCCGTAAAGCTCCGAAACAATTTCGGCGGCAGAAATTTTCAGATGCTCCGTCATAACCCCTAATTTTTGTGCAAAGAAAGGAAAATCAAAGCACTTTAAAAGCGCGCTTGAGTCCGGAAACAATGAGTGAAAAAGCCATTCCGAAAAAGGCCGTGGCGGAAACGGTGAGCGTGGAATAGGTGAACGGGGAGAACAATTTTTGCATCTGAATTTCCGCATTGATCAAATCTTCCGGGCTCGTACCGGAGGCTTTGGCCGCATCCAGACTTTCCTGAATCCGTGCCGGCATAAACTCGGGGTCAAACCATGCGTAATAAGCATAAACCCCTATGCCGGCGGTGAGCGCCGCAGTGAGCGCGGTGCGTGCGCCTGATTTAAAATCATCAAAAAGCGTGGATGATGAATCGGAAAAGCGTACTATGGAAAGAAACACAAACACTCCGACAAGAAACAACAAAGGCCCTGCCGGAAACTGTGGAAACCAGTCATACTGCTTACCCAAAAACAGCACACCCATTTTCCAGACAAAAAACAGGGAGCCCGCAAAAAATCCGTTGGTGAGTGATCGGGCAGCCATATCGATTATCCGTTCATGGAGAACATGAACTCCTCGTTCGACTTGGTATTGCGAATGCGGTCTTTTACGAATTCCATGGCTTCCACCGGCGTCATGTCGCTCAGGTGATTGCGCAATACCCAGATGCGGCTGAGTGCCTCTTTCGCCACGAGCAGATCGTCGCGACGGGTGCTGGAGGCGGTGATATCAATGGCCGGATAAATGCGGCGGTTGGCGATTTTGCGATCAAGTTGCAGCTCCATATTGCCGGTTCCCTTGAATTCCTCAAAAATCACCTCATCCATTTTGGAGCCCGTGTCCGTAAGCGCAGTTGCCAGTATAGTGAGTGAACCTCCGTCCTCGATTTTACGCGCAGCACCGAAAAATTTCTTGGGCTTGTGCAAGGCATTGGAATCAACCCCGCCTGAAAGAACTTTGCCCGAAGCGGGCGCCGTGGTATTGTGGGCGCGGGCCAGGCGGGTAATGGAATCGAGCAGAATCACCACATCGTGGCCGCATTCCACCAATCGTTTTGATTTTTCCAACACAATGTTGGCTATGCGCACGTGCCTGTCGGCAGGCTCATCAAACGTGGAGGCGATTACTTCGGCGTTTACGCTGCGGGCCATGTCGGTTACTTCCTCGGGACGCTCATCAATCAACAGGATGATCAGGTACACCTCGGGATGGTTGGCGGCAATGGCATTGGCCACCTCTTTCAACAGCATGGTTTTTCCCGTTTTTGGTTGGGCCACAATCAATCCGCGCTGACCTTTACCGATGGGCGTAAACAAGTCTACGATTCGGGAAGAGAGCGTTTCCTGGCGATGCCCGGTGAGCTTAAGTTTTTCGTAAGGAAAAAGCGGGGTAAGAAAATCAAACGGAATGCGGTCGCGCACCTGGGAAGGATCAAGACCGTTGATCTCACTGATTTTAATGAGCGGGAAATATTTTTCACCTTCGCGGGGCGGGCGGATGGTACCAACCACGGTATCTCCCGTTTTTAATCCGAACAGTTTAATCTGGGATTGGGATACATACACATCGTCGGGTGAACTCAGGTAATTGTAATCGGACGAACGTAAAAACCCGAACCCTTCAGGCATGATTTCCAAAACACCTTCACATTCCACCAAGCCTTCAAAATTATAGAGTGGCTCTTGATACTGCGGAACCTGCGGTGCAGGCTGATTATAATTGGATGGATTGGTATTCGGCTGATCTTGATTTTGCCTTTGGAAAGCCGGCCTGTCCCCATAAGAACGCTGCTGCCCCTGCGGGTAATTCATTTTTTGGTGTTGTGGCCTGTTTTCCCAGGTGGGTCTTTGGTAATCGGAACGGGGCTTAAATTCGCCGCGATCCTGAGCCCTGAAATCGGGACGCTGCGGACGGTCTGAAACGGGCTTCGGAGCTTCTTCCTCGGCGGCATCTTCACCTTCTTCGTCATCGTCTCCCTCATCCTCATCTTCATCGGAATCCTGCGCATCTTCCGAGTTTACGGGGAAACTTGCCTGCACTTCGTTTTCTTCCTCGGGAACAACAATTTCCTCTTCATCATCCGGAAACTGAAGCGCGGAAGGATCAATCTCTTTTTTCACCTTACCCACATTGCTGGTCCCTACACGCTGGGGCGTAGTAATTCCGGGATTGGATTTCAGACGGGCACGCTTTTTCTTTTCGGCGTTTCCGCCATCTCCATCATCCCCATTGTCTTGGGGCTCCGGTTCCGGGGTCAGGGCTACTTTCATGATGACGTCAATCAGTTCACCTTTCTTCATAAAATGATACTTCTTAACGCCCAATGCCTTGGCAATTTCCTTCAAATCCGGTAATAACTTACCTTCCAACTCTTGTGCCTTGTACATAAGAATAAACGGGATATTAAATGTTCTTTTTGAACGGCTTTATGATATGATTATTGAAAAATCAAAGCCGGTTTGATGCTGCAATGATACAACAAAAAATAAGACAAAAAACATTTTTGATCGTTTTCTCGGACAAAATCCGGCGCAGGGGAAATATTTCGTAAAATTGCTCTGCAAAATTTCGAGTATTTTCTGTTATGATTCAACGGGTACAATCTCTCTATTTAACTGCCGCCGTGCTCTTTTGGTCCTTACTTTTTTTTGTGCCCCTGTTGGTGTTCGATGGCGGCGGAAGCTCGCTCCGGGTTTTCATTTCCTCAGCTGAACTTGCGCGTACCGACGGATCGGCCATCGAATCTCCTTTTACTTTTCTGCCCATGCTGTGTTTGGCCTTGGCAGTAACCACTGCATCGGTGGCCATTTTTCTGTTTAAGAAACGACGAATCCAATGGATCATATCGGGACTGGCCGGTGTGCTCGGCCTTACCTTATTTATCCTTTGGGGTCTTGAAATGAGGCAGGCACTGGCATCTTTCATGGTGGATCATCCGGAACTGAATCTTTCTGCATTCCGTTCACTGGGGCTCATGCTTCCCGTAACTTCCGTGCTTTTTATCTGGGCAGCCATGCGGGGCATCAGAAAAGATGAAAATCTGGTAAAATCACTCGACCGCATCCGTTGATGCACCTTCTCCCCCTCTGGGCAATTCGAAAATTTCCATTCCGGAAGGTTTCCCTTTTTCAATAGTAAAACGCAGGGCCGTCCTTACGCTGTGCCATCCCTGCATTCCCGCGGCACCGGGATTCAAATGAAGGTGACCCGCATGCTGATCATAAATCACTTTCAAAATGTGGGAATGACCGCAAACCACCATTCCCGGTTTCTGTGCATCAATTATCTTTTTTACACGGGCGTTGTATTTGCCCGGATATCCCGCGATGTGAGTCATAAAAATACGCAGCCCTTCCCGTTCAAAAAGAAGATCCTGCGGACAAAAACTGCGGATGTTATTTCCGTCAATATTTCCATAAACAAAGAGGCAGGGTTTAAAAGCCACCAGGCGGTCTGCAATGTCCGGCGTACCTATATCTCCCGCATGCCATAACTCATCACAATCCTTAAAAAACCGAAAGAACCTATCATCAAGATGTCCGTGGGTGTCCGATAACAGGCCTATCTTCATAAAATCAGATTATTTCCACGGCATTTTTGGCCACGAATGCCTGAGTGCCGTCGGGCAGAAGCACCTTTGCCCAATCTCCCTGATTCGAATCAAAACGGAGCGTGGCACCTTCCTTCAGCATCATCAGGCGGGTGCCTTGGGCATTCGGCTCACTGAACAAATCGGCGGAAGAAGAAATAATCACGGCCATATTTTCGCGGGAATACCAATATCGGTGAGCCGTCATGGATAAACTGGCCAATGCCAGCAACCAAAATACAAGTGCGGAATAAAATGCAGATTTCCTGTGGCTTACACCGAGAACAAAAACAAACACCCCAAAAAGTAAGCATCCAACAAGCGATAATACGACTGTAATCAGACTCCACGTGGAAACAGAGAATAATCCGGCAGGCTTGTCGGCCATCTGCACGATGAAAGAAGATTGCGGCGGATTCAATTTATCCACGGTTCTGCTTACGACGAACTGAAGATTGAACAGCACATCCTTGTCAAATGGTTTTTCCTTCAACGCTTTTCGGTAAGCGGCCACCGCTTTGCCGAGACTTCCCGACTTGTAATAGGCGTTTCCCAGGTTATACAGGCATTCCGCGGAATGTGGATTTTGGCGCACGGCGTTTTCAAAAAGTAAAACGGATTCTCGGTAATTGCCCTGATCGTAAGCGCTTATTCCTGCTGAAATATCTGCACTTTCCGCCCGAAAAAAGAGAAGAAACGACAACCCAAAAAATAACATCCTCTTTTTCATGATTTATTTTCCATTTGCGCTATGAGGTGAACACATCGTTTATGAAAATCCGACAATTCGGAAGGGCTTCCGCCCGGGGCAAAACGGGCCATTTCGCATGTTTCCAACAAAGCGGCCAATTCAGTAACCAAACCCTCCGGCCACTTCCGTTCGAAAGCCATGGGCAGAATCCGTGATGACGAAATTTCGCTGAGCGGAATCTGAAAACGGTCGCGCAGGTAATGACTTAAGGCATGGTAGCACTCCTCATAAAAGGCATTCTTATCCCCCTGCGTCAACAAATGGCCTGCTTTTTTAAAGCGCTTCACCGCCACGGATTCAGCCTTTCTGAAAACGGAACCGGCAAAATCATTCCGCCTATCCCAAATGCGGGTACGGATTAGCCACATAAACACGGTGGATACAAAGAAAAGAGCGAACAACAACCAAAATAACAGGCCCGGAAAGGAAGCAAAAAAACGCTTTGGCGAAGAATCGGTTGTTTTCAGGTAGCGGATATCTTCGGCCAAGCTTTGTGCACCTCCACCCGTTCCGGGATCGTACACCATTCCGCCGGCGGCGTCGCCCGTTACTTCCACTTTCAGTGTATCCGAAAATAAGGTTTTAAAAGAGCCCGTTCCCGGATTGAAATACGAAAACTCCACGGGCGGAATCTGATAAACTCCCGGATTCCTTGGCACAAGAACCAATTCAAAGGTTTTATAACCGCTTATGCCGTCCGATTTGGACGTCACTTTTTCGTTGATCTTGGGTTCATAAGATTCAAAGGCATCCGGAAGATTTAGGCGGGGCACATCCAAAAGGGAAAAATTTCCTTTGCCACTGATTTTAATCAATAAAGTCAGGGCATCATTTACGGGAAGCGTGGTTCTGTCGGCCGTTACGTTCATGGTAAAATCGCCCGTTGCACCCGAAAAGGAAAGAGGCTTGTCCTTTTCCGGATAATCCTTCACTTTCAAAGTAACGGGATTACCTGTTACTTCTCTCCTCTCCTGCCTTACACGTCCGCCTCCGAAAAAATCATCCCAAAAATTTCCCGAACGTTCCTGGTACTGAACCAGCACGCGGGCCGTAACCGGCTTTATGGAAATATCGCCCGGCTTTTGGGGTATAAAAAGCGTTTTCTGCAAAACGGCCACATTATAGGTCTGTCCATTATACGTTTCGCGGGTAAACGACTTATCGCCGCTTTCCTTGAGCTCATTTACCCAGGCGTCCTTATATTCAGGAAACTTAATTTCTTCCAGCTGTATCTGCGGGAAACGGGTATAAATTTTATACGTAACGGTGATGGCCTCGCCCGGGTAGGCCGTATTCTTGCTGAGCTGCGTCATCACAAACAACTCATTTTTTCCGTCCGTGGGCCGGGTTTGCTGTTTGGGCTCGGGCTGATCGAAAGGGTTAAAGGGATCCTGTGCGGGGCGGTTTTGTTGGTTCTGGGGTGCTTTTTCCTTGGTTACCTGAATCTCCACCTCATTGGACGTAAAGGATTTTCCGCCGCTTTTCAATGTAGCTCCGCCGATAATGTAGCTGCCCGGTTTCGTGCAAACCAAATCATAGGAAACAGAGGTGGAAGAGCTCACATTTCCATTGATAATCTGCGTGGAGGAGCTTTGATAGGGGCCGCCGACTACACTGAAATCAGTCATTCTCGGAAGAGTAAGCCCCTCCATATTTTTGTTTTTCACCACATAACTCAACCGAAAACGTTCTCCCGAGGCCACCACTGTTTTGGAAACGGTAGCCGTGAATTCCTGCGCATGAAGTACAGGCTGAAAAACAAAAGCGAGAAAAAATAGTAAACCGAACTGCTTCATGATGCTTACCAATCTTTTTGCGGATTAGCCGGATTCCCTTCACCTTTCTCCTTTTTCCTGCCATGCAGGTCCTTTTCTTTATTATCCAGCGCTTTCAACATCCGTTCCGCCAATTCTTTGCTCAATTTCTCATCCTGCGGCTGCTCCTCAGGTTTGTTTTCCTTGGGTTGCTGCTGCTTATCCTGTTTATTTTCCTGTTGATTCTGGTTTTGCTTCTGATTTTGATTTTGCTGACTTTGCATCTGCCGCTGGGAATAGGCCAAATTATATCGGGTATCCTCATCGTCCGGATTTATTTTTAATGAACGCTTATAGGCATCCACGGCCTTTTCAAAATTGCGCTGTTTCACAAACGCATTGCCGATATTATGCCAGGCTTTGGCCTGCAATCCGGGATTACCCTGTCCCGTGGCCACAGTCTGCCAATGCATCATGGCACTGTCGGCCTTACCTGCCTTGTAATATGCGGCTCCCAAATTATAATGCGACAGCGCCTTGTCAGCCTCTTTTCCCATAGCCTGATTATACTTATTCACCGCGGTAGGATAATCAGCTTTTTGATAAGCAGCCAACCCTTCGCGCAGCAGTTTATTCGGGTGTTGAGCCGATACTTCTGCCGACATAATGGAAATGATTATCAGAATACCAAGTTGTCTCATTCAAACAGACGGTTTTTTCGTTTTTTCAATGATTTCTTTTCCGGGATCATATACTCCGTGAGCAAAAGGAGCAATCCCAGAAATACAAAGAAGGCATATCGGTTTTCCTCGTCGGTGTAAAGCATCTCGGCAGTAACGGAACGTTCCATGGAATTAATTTCCTTGAGTACACGATCCAATGCCGCCACGGTATTATTCCCTTGCACATACACGCCTCCGCCGGCTTCTGCCATTTGCATGAGCAAGGTTTCATTCAGGCGGGAAATGACGGTATTACCCGACTGATCGGTTTTGTATCCTTTGATTACGCCTCCTTCATACTCAGGGAGCAGCGTGCCCTTGGCATCGCCTATGCCCAAGGTAAACAAGGTGATACCTTCGGATTTCGCCGCTTTCACCGCTTCCATGGGATCTCCCTCGTGTTGCTCACCGTCCGTGATGGCAATAATGGCCCGGTTGTTTCCGGTGGAACCCGCGTTCAGAAAACACTCGGTTGATTTCTCCAAGGCGGCAACCAAATCGGTTCCCTGCACGGGTACCATATCGGTATTCACTCCGTCCAAAAACAGTTCGGCAGCCCCGTAATCCGTGGTAAGGGGAAGTTGAATGTAAGCCTTTCCGGCAAACACCACGAGACCGATCCGGTCTCCCTTTAATTTTTTAATCAGCGTGGAGATGGCCATTTTAGCCTTTTCCAAACGTCCGGGCAACACATCTTTCGCTTCCATGGAGCGTGATACGTCCAGAGCAACCACGATATCGGCCACTCGTTTTTCCACCTGACGTTGTCCGCTGCCCATACGGGGACCCGCTAATCCCAACACCAGCATGCCCCAGGCAAAAATGAACAGAACGCGGCGTAAAACCCAACGTCGATTCACCATGGCGGGAGCCGTTCGGACATAAAGGGCCAAATCTGAAAACCGCTCCAATGCTTTCTTTCTGGCATTCCACGTGCGGTATGCAAAAAAGGCCAACAGCAGAGTGCCCGGCAAAAACAAAAGTATGTAAGCCTCCGAAAATGCCATCAGGGAATTCCTTTGTAATAAAGATGTTTGACCAAAAATTCCAGAGTAAGTAACGCCAAGGCTGAAGCCAAGAAAAGAAAATACCGGTCCGGTTTGTTTTCAAATTCCTTCACTTCAAACAACGTTTTTTCCATCGTATCAATTTCGGCGTAGATGCTTTTGAGCGATTCATTATCCGTAGCACGGAAATATTTTCCTCCCGTGGCCGAGGAAATCTGGCTGAGGGTAGCTTCATCAATTTTCACATCGATATAATCAAACTGATATTTGCCGTCGGAAAAGAGCGCCACGGGCGACAGGGCTTTTCCCATGGTACCTACGCCTATGGAATACACACGCACTCCGAAAGTGGCCGCGATTTCGCCGGCAGTCACGGGAGCCAGATTCCCGCGGTTATTCACACCGTCGGTAAGCAACACCACCACCTTGCTGGATGACGGTGAATTCTTCATGCGGCTCACGGCGCTGGCCAGCCCGTCACCGATGGCCGTTCCGTCTTCTACCATACCTGTTTTTATACGGGAAATCTGATTAACCAGCGAAGCATGATCCGTGGTCAATGGGCACATGGTGAAACTTTCCCCTGCAAAAATGACGAGACCTATCCGGTCATCGGGCCTTCCTTTTATAAATTCAATGGCCATCTCCTTCGCCGCTTCCAGCCTGTCGGGCTTAAAGTCTTTGGCCAACATGGAAGCCGAAATATCCATGGCCAACACAATGTCAATCCCTTCCGTTTTCACGTTTCTGGAAGCCACGGTTCCCTTTGGTCTGGCCAGGGCTATAATGAGTAAGGCAATGGATAGCAGCCTGAGATAAAAAGGCAATTGTCTTGTTTTCTCTTTAAATGAACGGGGAACTGCCAACAGTGCCGGCAGTGTGGGCAAGGTGATTGATGCGGTTCTCTTCCTTTCGCTTCTAACATGAATGAAGGCCCACAAAGGCAGCATGGCCAAAAAC
This sequence comes from uncultured Candidatus Competibacteraceae bacterium, assembly GCA_964473995.1. GTDB lineage: Bacteria > Bacteroidota > Bacteroidia > CAIKAF01 > CAIKAF01 > JAKRSD01. Next base: position 9,844 of record CAYYRB010000062.1, read on the forward strand.
CACAACATCCACGGATGAGCAAATGAAATATCAATGACCATTCCCGCCTCCTTCCTCCGGTTTATGGGAATTCACGATCTCGGCCGTTTCGGTAATCCAACGAATGGCTGTCTGCAGCGCTTCTTCGTTTTGCATTCCCGAAGGAAAAGCCTTGGCAAATTTCACCAGATCAGACTCACGAAGCAGCACATCCAGCATATGATAATGCGCTTCGCTCACTCCTTTGTATTTGAGCCGCAAAATGATGTCTTCCGAAACCATTTCCGTGGCATCAATTTGGTAACGCCCTTTTATGTAAAATCGGATGATATCCGTAAGTTCGGTGTGGTATTCTTTAATCAATCCGCTTTCCCAAAGTCGACGGGTTTTTAACGCATGAAGTCGGGCAATGGCCTGCTCGTGAACGGGCATTTCCAACACCTGAACCGCCGGCTCCGGCTCGGGTCTTTTGCGGCGCAAACGGCGAACAATAAAGAAAATAATCAAAGCAAGCAGAAGGATGATTACGATAGCCAAGAGGATGTAAGGCAAATATTCACGCCAGTCAAAGGGAATTTCGGCAGGGCCTTTAATGTCTCGTATATCGGCCGTAGTATCCACTTCGGGACGGTTTACCCGCAAAAAAAGGGGCTCAGTAAATACCCTGTCTGTGTCTTTCCCATCGGTAAAGCCAAACGCGAATGGAGGAATGCGGTAATATCCGGAATCAAAAGAGGTAATGAGGTAATTCCGTGTGATGCTAACGCTTGATTTATCCGCAGAAAATGAGGTATCCGCTTTTAACTCATTCACCACTTCAACACCGGTTGTCAGTGTATCGCCGATGGTTGGCCATACAATGGAGCGGTTGGTCGGAGCTTCAGAGGAAAGTTTTAATTTAACCTGCCTTCCGATCAGAAAAGACGATGAATCTACTCTGGCATTTACCGAAGGGACCTGGGCAAAAGCCGGATTTTTCCCGAACCAAACCGCCATAATAAGCAGTGTAAACTTAATTCGGATCATCTATTTACCCTCCCTCTTTTTAAATAAATTGATCAATTCGCGCATGTAAGCTCCGTTGGTGGATATATCGGCAAAATCGACCCGACCCTTCAAAAACGTGTTGCGGAGCGTATCTCTCCGCTTAAGCGAGGCGGCCTTGTAGGCAGTTTGTTTTTTACCGGAAGATGTATCTATCCAAAGCAACAGACCGGTTTCCGGATCGGTGAAGGGCACCAGACCTACTGAAGGCAGTTCCCGTTCGGCGGGATCTGATATCCATAAAGCCACCAAATCATGCCTGGATGCAGTAATTTTAAGCGCCTGTGAAAAATCATCCGTCAAGAAATCGGAAAGTAGAAAAGCGGTACTTCTCTTTTTAATCGCGTTGCGAAAATACTTCAATGCCCCCGAAACATCGGTTCCTTTTCCCTGAGGCTCAAATTCAAGCAAATCGCGGATGATGCGTAATACGTGTTGTCTTCCTTTTCTGGGGGGAATAAATTTTTCAACCCCGTCTGAAAAGAAAAGTGCCCCTATCTTGTCGTTATTGTTCAGTGCTGAAAAACCGATGACGGCACAAATTTCAGTGATGAGATCGCGCTTCAGGGAATGTCGGGTTCCAAACATACCGGATGCACTCACATCCACCAACAACATAACATTCAGCTCCCGTTCTTCCGAAAACACTTTTACGAAAGGGTGGTTCATGCGGGCGGTCACATTCCAGTC
>CAYYRB010000063.1:0-11139 GCA_964473995.1 uncultured Candidatus Competibacteraceae bacterium
CAGAAATAAGAACACGCAGGTCGGTTGATTGTTTCCGTTCACGGATTTCGTTGCGCTATCTGCCATACCATCACCGAGGCATCATCACTCACCGAAATAATTTTCTGCTCCTTTTCCAAAAAAAGAAACCGATTCACCGAGTTTTTGTGTCCTTCCCCATTCGGACGTCCGATTCTACATTCCACCTCAAAGGTTTCGGGATTCCAAATTTTTATCGTTTTATCGCGGGAACAGGAAATAAGCCGGTTCGACTGAGCATAGAATCCGATCTGATATACGGCATAATTATGGGCCGGAATAGAAAGGTGTAATGCCTCATTTTCCCATACATTCAACCGGGCATCTCTTCCGCCCGAAATGAGCCGTCCTGGGGGCAGAATTTCCATGGTATTGGCTGCTCCATCGTGTGCAACCCATTCCTTCTGCAATTTAAAATCAGCCAAACGGAATTGGCGGATAAAACCATCCGCCGAGGCCGTAAGCAATGAAGCCTCCAATTCGTGCACCAGAACCGAGCGAACTTTTTGACCTGAAATAGACATCATATGCAGGGTATGCAAGGAAAAGCGATCCAGAATGGTCACCTTACCATCACCGCCCGAAAAGAAAACCCGGTCGCCAAAAGCCCGGATATCAAAAATTCCTTTGGTATGGTTTTGAATCCATTTGATTTCTTTACCGGCCCGCGCGTCAATCACGTGAACGCCACCGTCTTCGCGGCCTGCAAACAGAAAGCCCGTTTCAGCATCGAAGAAAAGGGAAAAAACCGGTGCCTGTATTTTGGCGAGAGCTCCCTCGGAACGATGCTCCTTCCAATTCCAACGAGCCACGTAACCATCGCTGCCGGCAGTGTAGAAAGAGGCCTCATCGGCAGATGGGCATACGGCATATACGGCCCCCTGGTGGCCGGAAAAAAGGAAGAGTTTTTCCGCAACCGGCACCGAAAACAATTATTGAGGCTGCAAAAAATACGATTTGGCCAATACGAAAGGAGTGGAACCCGGGCGTTTACCGAGGTAAAATTGATCCTGCCGGGTTTTGAAACCTTCCGCTTCGATGGTTACTTCATACTTTTTTCCTCCTGGGAGGGTAAGGAAATAATTACCGTTTTCATCCGAATCGGTTTTGGCTACCTCGGCATCGGTTTCGGCATCAAAAACCGTCAGGGTAGCCTCTGCACCATCGGTACCGGAAGCCCCGTTGATGATTTTGCCCTTCAATACAGAGAGCACCTCCCCAGATCCGGAAACGCCCTTTTGGTCGGCTGAAGCTTCATTGTCGGTAATACGATAATTGGAAAGATCCACCTCATAAATATCGTAGCGACCCAGGCCTTCCGGGCGTATTGCGGCCATAAACGCTTTTTTTCCATCGGCCGAAACGGTGAAATGAATCTCGTCGCCCATGGTATTGATGGGATATCCGAGATTGACGGGCTCCGTCCATTTGCCATTCACATATTCCGTGCGGAAAATATCATACCCTCCCATACTCTTTTCGGAATTGGAAGCAAAAAAGAGGGTACGCCCGTTCGGATGCACCGACACACTGATTTCATCATACGCCGTATTTACCTCAGCGCCCAAGTTCACCGGCTTTTTCCATTCGCGGCGATTTAATCGCTCACACATCCAAACATCTCCATTTCCGAAAGAGGGCTTTCCGTCGGGCCGCTCCGAAACAAAATACAATACTTTACCACCGGGAGCCAAAGCCGCCGAAGTTTCAAAATAGGAGGAGTTGAATGCTCCCTCAAATTCTTTCGGTCGGCTCCAATCGGTAGGATCGCCCTTGGTTTTGGCGTACCAGATATCCCCGCTACCGGTTTTATCCGTCACATTCTTATAGATGAATACCGTATTTCCGTCGGGCGAAATACTCATGTTGGCTTCGTGTGTAGGCGAATTCAGTTTGGTAAGGTTCTCGGCTTCGCTCCATTTTCCGGTGAGCGTGTCCAACCTGCTCATCCAGATATCCTGGAAAGGGCGACCATCATAAGGATCGTCTTGTCCGCCTATATTGGAATTACGCCTGGACGTAAAGATAAGCATGTCCCCTTCAGCTGTCAGAGAGGGCGCCACGTCATCATCTTCATCATTCACTTTTTCTCCCATATTTCTAAACACGGCATTTACGGGAGCAGCCATACTTTTTTTTGCATTGAGGCACTGAGCCATGTAATAGTCCACGGAAAAGCCGAATGAATAAGTCGGTATTTTTCCCCCTGCATCCTTGTATCGCGTAAAATAACCCAGTGCACTATCGGGGACATTTAACCCCATAAACGCGCGCCCTTTCCAAAAACTGAGTTCCTTCATTTTTTTTGCTGAAGCCGGCTGAATGCGGTTCAGCAAGTCCAAACCGGCCGCATAATTTTTGGCGTTGATGTTTCCTATGGCTCCATAAAACGCAATTTCCGGATGATCGGGCTTAACGACCAACACTTTGGTGGCGGCAAATGCGGCACCTTCCCAATTTTCCTCACTGAGATAGCGCTTGGTTTGTTCCAGCACCATAAACTCATTTTTTTTGGCACTTTGGCTTAAAACGCGCCCCGATAAAATAAGCAATGAAAAAACTGCAAAAAGACGGATAAACATAGATACATTATTTAAGGGTTGAACATACGCATTTTTTAGGAATAGACTTCGTTCCTGTAGGCCTTGAGTGTATTTGTCAACAAGGAAACGATGGTCATCGGTCCCACCCCTCCCGGCACGGGAGTGATGAACGAACACCGTGGAGCCGCAGAAGCAAAGTGCACGTCTCCCGCCAATCGGAATCCGCTTGCTTTCGTTGGATCCGGTATGCGGGTAATACCGACATCAATGACCACGGCACCTTCCTTAATCCAACTGCCCTGAACCCATTCGGGTTTTCCGATGGCCGCTATCACAATATCTGCCGTACGTGTAATCTCATCAATCTGTTTTGTCCGGCTGTGGCACAAGGTCACCGTGGCATTGCCCGGATTGGTGTTGCGACTCATAAGCAGGCTGACCGGAGTGCCCACGATGTTGCTGCGACCCAGCACTACACAATTCTTCCCGGCTGTTTCTACACCGTATCTGGCAAGTAATTCCATGATACCTGCCGGCGTGGCGGAAACAAAAGTAGGCAATCCCAAAGTGAGCCTACCCACATTCTGCGGATGAAATCCGTCCACATCTTTGTGTGGATTCACTGCCTCCAGCACCTTCATTTCAGAAATATGGGCAGGCAGGGGAAGTTGAATAATAAACCCATCCAATCCTTCATCTTCATTCATTTCCCTTATCTTCAACAACAGTTCCTGTTCGGCAACGGTATCGGGAAAACGAAAAAGAGATGAGCGAAAGCCGATATCGTGGCAAGCCTTTATTTTAGCAGCCACATAAGTTTCCGAAGCTCCGTTATTTCCCACCAATACAGCCGCCAGATGAGGAGGACGCTTTCCTTCGCTGATAAGCTGATCCGTTATCTTTTTTAATTCCTCCTTTATGGCCAGCGAGGTGGCTTTTCCGTCAAGCAACTGCATAGTGTTTTGTTTTGGCGCTACCTGCGCATATTTGGCATATTAGGCATAGAGCGCATCATGCGCGCCATGGCATTCTTATCATTCATCAGTTTCATCATGCCCCGCATGTCATCAAACTGTTTAATCAGTTTATTCACCTCTTGGGTGTTCGCACCTGAGCCTTTGGCAATACGTGCACGCCGGCTTCCGTTAAGCAGTTGGGGATTATTGCGTTCTTCGGGCGTCATGGAAAAAATGATGGCCTCGACACTTTTAAACGCATCATCGTCTATATCCATTTCCTTCATGGCTTTCCCCACCCCGGGAATCATACCCATCAGGTCTTTGATGTTGCCCATTTTTTTGATTTGCTGAATCTGGTTCAGAAAATCCTCAAAGTTGAATTGGTTTTTAGCAATTTTCTTTTGCAGCTTTCGGGCTTCCTCTTCACTAAATTGTTCCTGAGCGCGCTCTACCAAAGAAACGATGTCGCCCATGCCGAGTATACGGTCGGCCATACGCTCGGGATAAAAGATATCCAGCGCATCAGGCTTCTCACCCGTACCCACGAATTTGATGGGTTTATTCACCACCGATTTTATGGAAAGGGCCGCCCCTCCCCGGGTATCACCGTCTAGCTTTGTCAGTACCACCCCGTCAAAATCCAATCGGTCATTAAACGCTTTTGCTGTATTCACGGCATCCTGACCGGTCATGGCATCCACCACGAAAAGAATTTCGGAAGGCTGAACAGCTGCTTTCACGGATGCTATTTCACGCATCATTTCTTCATCTACCGCCAGACGACCCGCCGTGTCGATAATCACCACATTCTGACCTCCGGCTTTCGCTTCGCGGATGGCATTTTGCGCAATCTGCACGGGATTTTTGTTTTCCCGCTCACTGTAAACCTTCACCCCGATTAAATCGCCCAACACGTGAAGCTGATCTATGGCTGCAGGACGGTAAACGTCTCCCGCCACCAACAGCACATTTTTGCCCCGTTTGGTTTTCAAGTGATTGGCCAGCTTACCGGAAAAGGTAGTTTTACCGGAACCTTGTAAACCGCTCATGAGGATAACGGTCGGATTGCCTTTGAGATTAATGTCGGTCATGGCACCGCCCATGAGTTCCTTTAGCTCGTCATGCACTATTTTCACCATGAGCTGTCCGGGCGAAAGCGAGGTGAGCACATTTTGGCCCATCGCCTTTTCCTTTACCCGTTCGGTAAATTCCTTGGCGGTTTTGTAGTTTACGTCCGCGTCCAAAAGTGCCCGACGCACTTCCTTCAGGGTTTCCGCTACGTTAATTTCCGTAATTTTCCCCTGACCCTTCAACAACTTGAACGAGCGCTCAAGTTTTTCACTCAGATTTTCAAACATGACCTTTAGAAATGAGGTGCAAAGATACAGCCTATTTTGAACTCCGGGAGTCCAAAATCGGGTATTTCAAAGCAGTAAATTACTTCAACAAGAACTTTTTAATCCGCACCATCGGCCCGGGACACATCTGTGTATGACAATTCATGCACCCATTGACCATGGAATTGTAGGCATCCTTACGTTCCTCGGCAGATACCTTGACCAATGCCTCCGAAAAAGTGATAAAATCATCCGCAAAGGCATTGTAATTTTCGTTTTTCATGGTAGGCTTGGTTACTGCAGCTGTTTTCAACCCGTAAAAAGAAGCCGGTACGGGAGAAAGGGCGGCCTCCTTGTTTTCTATTTCACCTTTCCAAATTTCAGCCTGCGTTTCCATTTCACGCATCAACACGGCAAGTTCGGAAGCACCGTTGGGATTCCTGCCGGAAGGGACCGTACAAGCCTGCCCGCTGCTGTCCGTTCCCTCTGATTTTTCGGCTGTTTTGTTCATGGCCTCGCGGCAAGAGAAAACTAAGGAAAGAATAACCAATCCCGCTATCATTTTCTTTTTATTCATCACGGTTCTTAATTAATTCAGGAGTTTGTTCGGACATCCACTTTTTCTTTTCCTGCTCGGTGAGCTTACCGACCTGATCATACACCTCTGCCATGCGCTCGGGTACACCGCCGTAGTAATTCCAGTTCTGGTTGAAGGTAAGAGAATCGGTTTGGTGATTGGCCAGAATCTGCTGAAACACTTCGCCCCTGTTTTCCGTGGCAGCCTGATCGGCCATATTCAAACGGAACACCGATTCCGCCAAGGTTAAATCAAACAAAATGGAAGCGAATCGAGTTTCGTCATACACCTCGAAATCGGGCGGAGGGACTTCCTCCTTTTCCTCTTTTGGAGAACAAGCCCAGATGAGGATAAAAAAACTACCCAAAATAAAGAAATGAGAATATCGATTCAAATTCCGCATCGGCCACACATGTAGGGAACAAAAATAATCAACCCGACCACAGCGGCCAAAAAGGCGCTGACAAAAACGGCCGCAGCGGCCAAGTCTTTGGCTCTTCCCGCCAAAACATGATACTCAGGCGAAACTAAATCAGTAAGGGTTTCCAGCGAAGTATTGATCAGTTCTGCCAAAAGAACCAGTGCAATGCATAGGATACAGGCAATCCATTCCTGGCGCGAAATACCAAAATAGCCACCGGCGGCGAGAACAGCCAGCGCACTAATGACTTCAAACCGAAAATTGGGCTGGGTGCGAAACGCATAGGCCAGCCCCTTGCCGGCAAATACGAAGGATTTAAAAAAACGGAACCGCCGAGGTGTTTTCATACATCAAAAATCGATAACCAGACGGGCATTAATCAACCTCGGGGTGAGATAAGTAGGCACGGAATATAAACGGCTGCCGGTATCACGCACCCACAGGTAGGAAACCGTATTGTTGATGCCCAAAAGATTGAAAACGTCTATTCCAACCCAACTGCTTCGGATATAATTTAGGAAAGTCTTCTTTTTAATTTTCCGGTTGGCCCGCAGAATCTGATAAGAAAATCCGATGTCCACCCGACGATAAAAAGGCATGCGGAGCGTATCGCGGTATCGGTCATAGCTTGGAGGTCCGTAAGGCATACCGGTGCCCAACACCAGCATTACATTTACCTTCAGGTCTTCAAACCGTGGAATGTTGTCCTGAAAAAAAATGGAAAAATTAACGCGCTGATCCATCGGTCTGGGAATAAATCCGGGATAAAAGATGGCACTGTCCACGGCAACGGCATTGGAACCGGGAAGAATCTGATTTCCCTGAAAATCATATCGTTGATAATAATAATCATTCAAAATATCTTCCTGCGTTCCCATGATAGAGAGTGAAGCCCAACTTTCCACCCCTTTCACAAACTCACCGTTTATCTTAAAATCAATTCCTGCGGCAAATCCTCGCGCATTATTCTCGGCATAATACCTGAGCCGGATATTGTCTACTTCGTAGGGTATCAATCTGTCTAAATATTTGTAATACGCTTCCGTGGTGAATTTGAAAGGCCGCTTCCAAATTTTAAACACATAATCAAATCCGGCAATGGCATGAATGCTCCGCTGGGCCTTAATTCCGGGATTTACGTTGCCGTTGAGATCCCTGTATTCCCTGTAGAAGGGCTGCTGATAGTACAATCCGCCGGCCAGGCGAAAAATTGCCTTCCTTTTCCAGTTCGGAATAATGCCGAGACTTACACGCGGCGAAGGCATCCACTCCCTGTTGAACGAAAAGTACTGAACCCTGGCGCCCACATTAAACAACCATTTAGTGCTGTCTGAAGAATAAAAGGTGAACGTATTCTCCAGATAGGCCGTAAACCGGTCGTTGTTCAGGTGGATTTTTGATTTCAGGAAATAGGGCAAGGCATTTGACCCGGTGTCCTGAGGCCCGAAATACGGTAAAAAGTAACCGGTGGAATCAATCAAATTCCATTCACGCAGGCGGTCATCAATGATTTCTTTATTATAACCGATGCCCCAACGCAAGGTATAGCGGTCGTTCAGTGCATGGCGTCCTTTGTGCTGCAGCGAAATAATTTTACCGTCAAGGTAGTTGCGCGCATGATTCAGGTAACTGCCTACCCCGGTTTCGTTGACGGTTTCGCCGAATGTTTCACTGCCCAGATTGTTGTCCAACTCGCCCAGAAAATACTGGCCCAGCACATCAAATCGCTCGCTCTCGCGGGTATCCGTGTAAGAGCCGATGAGTTTAAGGCTCATCCCTTCCACCGGTTTATAATTCAAGGTAAAGGAACCTATCCCGGTGCGGAAACGCGTAATTTCGCGTCCTTCAAAAAAAACACGGAGGCTGTAGGCTTGGTTGACCGTACCAAAAGAAGTCTGCCTGTTTTGCGGAATAAAATTATACGAATTCAGGCTATACATGCCCAGAAGAGACAACTCTAAATTTTCCCTGATATCGAAAGATACATTACCCTGCCAATCCAGGAAGTAGGGTTTGTACTCCCCCTTAGTGTCCAAGGCCCTGAGCAGATAATTGTTGCTGCGGAACCGAAGCCCCGTTACATAGCGGAGTCTTTTTTTTAAAATGGCATCTTCCACATGTGCGGTGGCGCCCAGCAGACCTCCCGAAACGCTTGCCCTGAAGCGGGTAGGCCGCTTGTAAGTGATATCTAACACGGACGACATTTTATCACCGAAGCGGGCTTCGTAGCCGCCTGATGAAAACGCCACATTTTCCACCATGTCCGAATTAATAAAGCTGAGCCCCTCCTGCTGTCCCGAACGGGCAAGGAACGGACGGTAGATTTCCACATCATTCACATAAATGAGGTTCTCATCAAAATTTCCGCCACGCACCGAGTAACCCGAACTGAGTTCGTTGTTGGAGGCAATGCCGAGTCCGGCTGCTTTGATGAGGGCCATAAACGGATCTCCCGGGGTAGCAATCACTTTGGCCAATTCCGCATCTACGGAAATAGTTCCCGTTCCTTCAAACCGCTCGCTGTTGATTTCCACCTGGGAGATAGTTCGTTGGGAAGAGAAGATTACTACATTGATTTCTTTTTTTTCCTGAGGCTGAAGTTTGAATGATAGCGTTTTCCGCTGGTAATTCAGGTGAGAAACAACCAGGTCGACATTGCCGGGAGGCACCGAAAGTTCGAAATTCCCCTTTTCATCCGTGGATGTTCCCGCTCCACCGGTCACAGCCACGTTGGCATCAAAAACGCCTTGGTTCCGCTCATCAGTAACTCTTCCGAAAATAACGGCATTTTGGGCCTGTGAGGCTGTTAAGCAAAAGCAGAAAATCAGAGAGCCGAAAAATCGGAAAGAGGGCATCAGAATTTACGGCTTTTTATTGAGGTCTTTGTAAGGATCTTTGAATTTCCCCTGTTTAAGCGCCTTAAAAAACTGAGCCCAGGCAAAGGGATTAAAAATACTCGGTGAAGGAAGTCCTCCCGCAGAATAGAGCGCCGCACTCCGCTGCTGCATGGCGTATTTATAGTTTATGCCGCCGTCCATGGGAGTACCCATGCGAATCAGATCCAACTCCTGCTGAGACAAATTCCGCATGGCACGTTCATAATCGTCGTCTTTCAGTTTTAGATTGATGAAGGCATCCGCAAAACCCTCCTTACTGATGGGGCCCACCCTAACCGTGCGGAGATTCACCGTATCCGGAACCAAGCGGGCGAGCATGTAGTAATTATCATCCGCCATGATGGGAGGCAAAAAGACCACGGCGGGTTCATATCCCACGCTGCTGAAAACTAAGGTATCTCCTTCTCTTGCCACCAAACTGAAAAATCCGTAGAAGTCGGCCACGGTTCCGCGTGTAGTACCTTTGACCCGGATGTTGGCGAAGGGAACCGACTTGGACGTATCATTCTCGGCCACCACACCCGTTATCTGAACTACCTTTCTATCCTGAGCCTGAAGAGCATGAAACCCACCGAGCAGATAAACCAGAAAAAAAAGGATAATATGACGCATCAATACTTTAGAATTTAATCCATTTTTGGACCGACTTTAATTTACCCACGCTAACGCGGACAAAATAAATGCCACTGGCCCAATCGGAAACGGCAAAAGTATTTAAATATTTTAAGGCCCCCGAAATACGCAGCATTTCTTTTCCGTCGGGAGTAAAAATGAGCACTTCTCCCTCATAGCCTTCAGCAAAATCCTGTAATTTGATGTTGAGCCGATCATCCGTAGGATTCGGATATAATTGAAAGAGGGGCTCCCAGTCCTGAGGTAATGCGGGTACGCAAAATTTCCGTTCAAATACATTTTCAAAAGCTTCATAGCTCAACAGCTGATTTCCTCCGCTTCCCGTAAGTGAAAAATTACCTTCTCCGCCGCTGCAGCAGATTCCGTCATTTCCGGTGTCTATAACCCGGAAAAGATAACAACCCTCCGGCAAACAGAAAGAGCGTGTCATATTCTCGTAAGGGCCGGCGGCAGGAGAAATAAATACTGGAGAGCCATCCATTTGATATAGCCCCCACTGGGTTTCCCCGCTGAACAAATCGTATCTAAAACTGACCGTCACCTCATCGCCCGAAATACGCGCCACCGTGCGGGAAAGAAAATCATTGGAAACATGTTGATCGCTTTGTGGAGCTTGCATAACAACCACGGCAGAAAATTCCTGAATACCCGGTTGAGCCGGGGCCTTGGAAAAAGTAACCGACGCCGTCTGACCATATTGCAATACCTGATTTACCTGCACGGAGTCAATGGGAATTCCACCATAAAGCAATTTTACCATAAAGCCTTGTGCGGCAAGCAAACCAGAATTTCGAACGGTGACTACCCATTCTATTTCGGAAGCACAGACGATCGAGTCTGCCCCAAGCATGGAAACCACGGATAAATCAAAATCATGTTCAGGAGACGTGAAGTCAAAGCCGTTCCATTGCGTATGGCCTGTTTCTTCCGGATCCAACCAAAAGCGCACGGCTGTTGAAGAAGTTCCCAATCCATACCAGGAATAATCAAACCTGCCGTAGTAATCATTGATGCTGTTTGCACAAGTAGCCACTCCTCCGTGCAGTTGACCCAACACCTGTCCTGAACGGTTGAACAAGGGCGAACCGGATGAACCGCCTTCCGTTGTTCCCACTTCCCAACTGCCCACCTTCCAATGATTCAGGGCCGTATCAGAGGATGTGTACGATGCAGATGTAACAAAGTCATGATCAAAACTGATTTTTTTGATATCGCCCCTGGGATGATGAATGCCAAACACGGAATCGGCAGGTAAAGATTCTGCATTCCATCCCGAGTAGTAAACAAAATAATCGGCGGGCGGAGGCGAGGAAAGTTCCATCAGCGTGACATCCGAAGGGGCCCAATCCACCAATACCGTGGCGCCCTGAATGGTTTGATTCAGCGCACCCTCCAAATTGGAACAATCGGGGCTTTCGTAATTGAACATAAAAATGCTGTTCGGCGCCGTATTGCAATGTTTCGCCGTCAGGAAAAACGGACGGCCGTCCTGCTCCACATTATTGATCAACGTCCCCGTGCAGCGCCTGACATTATTAGCCGTCAAGGTCATGGCCACCGAACGGCGGGTATTCCCAAATTCGGCATATTCAGGGCAGTTTACATTGCGGTTACACCAACCGGCATCACCAAAACCGCGTGTGGGAGAAAAAAGATCCTCAAACTCGTAAACCACTTCTGTAAGTTCCAGTTTTAAGCCCTCTTCTTCGGCGTCATAAACAAATTCAACTATGCAGGCTTCGCCGGGAACGGGC
>CAYYRB010000064.1:0-10972 GCA_964473995.1 uncultured Candidatus Competibacteraceae bacterium
CCGATTTTTTACGAAAACGCCCCGCAGCATCACTGCAGGGCGTTTTTTGTTTTATCCGGTTTTTCGTTTTCACCCCGTGCACCGTTTCGCCAATTCCATCCTGTTTTTTACCATCTTTTTCGACCTGCTCGGTTTTGGAATAGTCATACCCATCCTTCCCAATTACGTGAAGGAAATGACCGAATCCGATTTTCTTGTGGGTATGCCGGTTACCCTTTTTGCTCTTTCTCAATTTTTTTTCACTCCCATTTGGGGGGCATTAAGCGATAAATACGGTAGGCGCCCGGTCATCCTCATAAGTCTCGTTCTATCCCTAATCGCCTACTTAGTCCTTTCATTTGCTGATACGTTCTTGATCTTCTTATTCGCACGTATTCTCAGTGGAATAGGCTCGGGCAATATCTCCGCCGCTCAGGCTTATATCAGTGATGTTACCGACCCTAAAGACCGGGCCAAATCCATGGGAATGATCGGAGCCGCTTTTGGTCTCGGATTTATCTTCGGTCCGCCCATAGGCGGTTTTTTGATGGAAGATTTTGGATTTTCCTCCATCGGACATTTTTGTATGCTGTTATGCGCCCTGAATCTTATCCTTGCCTATTTCTTTCTCCCCGAATCGCTCAAAGAGCGCCGCTATGAAGTCAAAATTAATTTGTTGCCGATAAAGGATTACAGGTATGTTTTCTCAAAACCCTTACTGCCTTTTATTCTCTTTATCGGATTTATTTACACGGCAGGTTTTTTTCTTTTTCAGATTCCTTCTACCCTCATGTGGAAAGAACGTTTTCATTTTTCGGAAAAGGAAATCGGGTGGATATTTACGTTTATCGGATTATGTACGGCCTTGGTCCAGGGTGGAATGATCGGCTTTCTGAATCGTTGGTTCGGCGAGAAAAAACTGCTTTTATGGGGTAATGTTTTGCTGGCATTGTCCGTTTTGGGGATTCCCTTCGTGTCCAAAGCTTATTTTATTCCCGTGGAGTTAATTTTGCTGTTTGGAATAGCCGTAGCAAACGGTTGTGTTGGACCTTCCGCTTTATCCGTTGTATCGCAGATTGCTCCTGAGAAGGAAAAAGGATTGGTCATGGGCATCTATCAATCGTTCAGCTCACTCGCGCGCGCCGCAGGACCAATATTGGGAAGCAGCCTTTATGGGATTTCGTTTTTTACCCCCTTCCTCGCCGCATGTTTTATATACGGAGCGAATGTAATCATCACCCTTTTCTTTTTGAAGCGTTGGCGGAGTTTATGACTCCCTTTTTTTTTGCTCTGAATTCATTTTTTTCATGGGTCAATGTTTGATTATCCGATAATGGTAATTATTTCGCAACGATTGTATTTCTCATTCATTGAACCTTGTTTTCTTGATGGCTGTATTTTGGTCGTACCGGGCGAAAAGAATTTTATAGGAATCTTTAAGTAAATTTGAAAAAAAATCAAACGAAATGAAACCATTGGTAGGAGTTATAATGGGAAGTTATTCTGATTTTTCCATCATGCGGGCGGCATGCGATTATTTGGAAGAATTTGAAATTCCATTCGAAGTAACCGTAGTCTCCGCCCACCGCACTCCCGAACGAATGGTAGATTACGCTTCCGACGCTGCTTCAAAAGGCCTCAAGGTAATTATTGCCGGTGCAGGCGGCGCTGCGCATTTGCCGGGAATGGTGGCCTCCCTCACTACATTGCCCGTAATCGGAGTTCCCATTAAATCTTCAAATTCTATCGACGGTTGGGATAGCATTCTATCTATTTTGCAAATGCCATCGGGTATTCCCGTGGCTACAGTGGCTCTTAACGGTGCAGGGAATGCCGGGATTCTCGCGGCCTCTTTTTTGGGGGCATTTGATGCAGAAATTGCCGGAAAGATGAAGAAATTTAAGGAGCAGCTTGCATTTAAGGTGACAGATTCTCTGGCTAATTTTGATACGTTGGATTATCGGTTTTTGGTAAAATCCTGATGGTTCTTCGAGTTGGTCTGACCGCACTCCTTTTTTTCTCAGGTTTCCCTTCGGATAGTCTCGCTCAATTTTTTGCCCAGGGAAGCAGGGCATCTGCCATGGGGGGCGCGGCTTCCACTCTTTCCGATATTTGGGCAGTGAATAATAATCCCGGGGCATTGGGATTTTTAGACAGGGGAGCGGTCGGGTTGCATTATGAGAATCGTTTTCTGTTGCCCGAAACGGGAACATATGGTTTACAGCTGGCTTATCCTCTTAAAAAAGTAGGTGTTTTCGGGATAGGGATATCCCGGTTCGGATATCGGTTGTTTAACAGGAATGCCGTGGGTATAAGGTATGCCAAACACTTCGGTCCGCATATTTCCGCGGGAATTGGTATGAATTATCACTACATATTTATCGGAAACGGATATGGAAATTCTTCTGCCGTAAGTGCGGAAGCGGGTGTTTTAGGAAGGATTAATAAAGAGTTGACCGTGGCATTTCACCTCGTAAATCCTGCCCGCATGCGACTTACCACCTATCAAAACCAACGACTTCCCATGCTCATCCGGTTTGGGCTTTCCTACCTGTGGGCCAGGAAAGTGCTTACCGCACTGGAGGCAGATGTTGATCCCGAACAAAAACCCAATATCAAATTCGGTGTAGAGTACACCCCAGTTTCCGCTTTTCTTATTCGGGCAGGTTTCAGCAGCAGGCCGTTGGCGGGAACTTTTGGTTTCGGCATGGATTATAAAGGAGTCCGTTTGGATGCTTCTGCCGCATACCATCAGCAGTTTGGGGTAAGTCCGCAGGCTTCGTTCAGCTATTCATTCGGTCGGGTCATAAAATATCCTGACTCCAAACCCAAAACGGCAAGAAAAGCCACGTCCAAATGATTCGCCGGATTCTCCCTTTCGTTGCGCTGATGGGGATTCATCCTCTTCTATCTTCACAGAATAATCCGGTGCGGAATGATGCCGAGCGGGATCTGTTGATTGAAAAGTTGATGGAAATGCAGGCCGAGAATACGGAAGAAAATATTGATTATACCACCGTTTTTCAGGAGCTGATTGATTTGTATGAAACTCCGATGAATGTAAATGACGCCCGGCGCGAAGATTTGGATAAATTCCGCTTTCTTACCACCTATCAGATTGCCAATTGGTGGGAGTATCTGGAAAAATACCGGCCCGTTTATTCTCCTTTTGAACTCGCTCAGATCAAGGGTTTTGATGAGGAGACGGTGCGAAGTATTCTGCCCTTTCTTTCGTTTAATCCGTCCACGGTAAAAGCCAAGATTACCGCAAAACAATTTTTCAGGGGAGCGAAAAATGAACTCTTTCTGCGCTACGGAAGAACCCTGCAGCGGGCAGCCGGATACGCGGCGAATGAGTCTGATCCTTCTTCCGGTTTTTTGGGGTCACCGGATGCTTTTTTTGTCCGTTACCGATTTCGCTATAAAGATAAATTCAGCCTGGGATTTACTGCGGATAAAGATCCGGGTGAACCTTTTTTCCGGGGTGCGCAGAAAACGGGCTTTGATTTTTATTCGGCCCATCTTTTTGTGCGGGACGTTTCTGTTTTTAAGCAAATAGCCATCGGGGATTTCAAGGCGCAGTTTGGTCAAGGCTTGGTTTTTTGGACGGGACTTGCCTTTGGAAAATCAGCTTTTGTGTCGAATCTGAATCGAAACGGTTCTGGTCTTTCTCCGTTTACCTCGATAAATGAAAGTCTTTTTCTACGTGGTGCCGGAATTACGTTGAATCCGCTGAAAGGACTGGATGTGACGTTGTTTTCATCCTACAAAAATTTGGACGGAAATCTTTCTGGAGTTTCCGACAGCCTGGCGGATGCCGATCTGGAAATCTCATCTCTGCCTCCCGTGGGTTTGCATCGCACACAGAGCGAAATAAGCCGCAGAAGAAATGTAAGCGAGTGGATTTCGGGTGGGAACATAAGTTATCGCAAAGGAAGACTCAAATTCGGCGTAACCGCTTTATACACTAAGTTGGGAGCATCTCTTAATCCTCCGGATGTTGTGTATCGCAAGTATGAATTCCGGGGTCGTGAATTGGGAAATGCCGGCCTTCATTATCAATATGTGTTTCGCAATTTTTCTTTTTTTGGCGAAGGTGCTTGGTCATCAAACGGAGGATGGGCGGTGGTTAATGGAATTCAGGCCAATCCCGTTACTTTTTTGTCGGTTAATCTGTATCATCGCTTTTTCAGTAATCAATACACGGCCTTTTATTCTGCAGCCATCAGTGAATCGGCCCAAAGAAGCGGCGAACAGGGCTTTTATTTCGGATTGGATTGTAAGCCCGCTGCCGGTATAACCCTTTCGGGATTTATGGATTTGTTCCGTTTTTCCTGGTTGCGTTATCAGACAAACAGTCCCGCTTCCGGATATGATGTGATGGGTCAGGCAGCTTTCAGGCCCTCGCGTCGTCTTGATTTTTATCTGCGTTACCGGCTTCGATCCAAACCGCGCAATGTTTCGGGCGATTTGCCCGGTCCTGGGATAAAACCATTGGAAGACAGAGAAACCGGCCGACTTCGCTTTCACCTGAATTGGCAATATTCTGCGCGTTGGCGTTTTCAGAGCAGGCTGGAATGGGTGCGATTTAAACGCGAAACCCAACCTGCCGAAAACGGGTATCTCGGCTACCTGGATGTTTCTTACACCGCTCTGGAAAAACCGTTATCTCTTCACGGTCGTTTTGAGGTTTTTCATACCGACGGATTCGATACCCGGCTTTATGCCTATGAATCCGATGTGTTGTATTTCTATTCCTTTGTACCCTTATACGATAAGGGATTTAGAACCTATCTCGCCGCAAGGTGGGAGATAGTTCCCAACTTGGATATATGGTTCAAAATAGCGAATACGGCCTTCAGCGGAAAGGAATCTATCAGTTCGGGTAATGCAGAAATCAGGGGGCGAAACCGCACGGACGTAAGGGTTCAGGTGCGTGTTAAGTTCTAACCGATTTCCCAAATCAGAAACAAATTGCGGCTAATTTCGTTTAGTTCCAGCGGATTAAATTATATTCGAATCAAATTGTTCCTCACGCACATTATATGAAGTTTTTCTTTCTTTCCATTTTCCTTTTCGCTTTGAATGCCTTTTCTTTCTCCCAGAACAGCCTTACCGTAGAAATTAAAAATATCAGGAAATCTTCGGGATGTATTTTGATTTCTCTTTATTCTGCAGAAGATGGATTTCCGAATAATGCCGATAAAGCATTGAAAAGAGGCAAATTGAATTCCGTATCCAAAGAGTCTGTCAACTTCACCTTTAAAGATGTTGTTCCCGGCACTTATGCCGTTTCTGTTTTTCATGATGAGGATTGCAACGGGCAGATGAAAACCAACGTACTCGGAATTCCCCTTGAAGGGACCGGAGCGTCCAACGACGCCAGAGGTAGGTTCGGTCCCCCGAAATTTGCCGATGCGAAATTCTCTTTGAGCGGGGACAAACGCATCAGCCTGTCGCTTTACTATTATTGATTTTTCTTCCAGTTTTGCTTCTTACCTTTGGGGTAAACACCCTGTAATGAAAAATAAAGCAGCCGCCTTTTTTTTGAGTTTTATTTTCAAGGCAACCTTGGCACAGGTGGCGCCTTCTTTCTCTTATTCCGACCTCCCTTTATCGGCACTGCAGGTTCCTAAAACGTTTATAGTACAAGAACTTAACGGCATGGGGGCCATTCCCGTTCCTGTTTCGGGCATTGATCAGGTATGGAATTTTGGCAATTATACTCCCGCAAGTCCTCAGCCGCTTACGTTTTATACCGTTCGCACCGATTTTTTTCCGGGGGCAACTATGTATGAGGAAGGATTGGCGGACTACATCAAGGGAAATTTTATTCCGTATGATGTGTATCACCGCCTGAATCAGGATGGATTGGCCGTTTTGGGGCGGCATTATTTCCCATTTGCGTTGGATTTGGAGTCCGTAAGCGGTATACCCGGTGACAGTTTATACATTCCCGAGCAACATGTGCCCGCGTTGGTGCAGCCGTCTTACCGGTATCGCTATCCGCAAGAGTTCGGCGATCAATACATTTTCGACGTGTCCTATTCGGTAGCAGGCACGGTTACTTTCAGTCCCGCAGGATATAATCATGCCCCCTTCGTGAAGAAAACCAGCGAATCACACGAGGTTACGGTAAGTGGCTGGGGTACGGCTTTGGTTCCCGCGCCCGGCGGGGTGAGTGAGCCTCTGCCCGTATTGTTGCAGCGCACCAAAATTACCGTGAGGGATAGTTTTTTTGTGAATGGACAACCTGCACCTGCTCCGTTGCTGGCTTTTTTCGGACTTCCTTCAGGCGTTCCCGTTGAATACAGCCGCAGCGATCTTTATCGGGGTAAGTCCTATATGCCTTTGCTCACCTTTCAGCACAGTGATGGCAGCTTCGGTCCGGTGGACAAATTATGGTTGATTTATGATGAGTTGGGAACGGCCGGGGCTGAGCTTTTGGCTGAAGAATCAACCGAAGTTTTTCCCAATCCTTGCTCTGATCGGTTGTTTTTACCGAATGTGCATTTAGGCACGGACGTAGTTTTGACCGATTTTTCAGGAAGGGTGGTTTATTCTCAAACGGCTAAGCAGATCGGGTTGTATGAGTTTGTTTTCCCCAGTTCTCTGAAAAACGGATTTTACTTTTTACAGACCTCCGAAGGGGTAAGGGCTAAGATTCAAATTCAACGTTGAGCATCAACCGCAGAGACCCGCTTCCCGCTGAAGTTGTTTCGCGGTTTTTGTTTTGCCGTCGTGGCTCCAACCCGGAGGCATAAAAGCGTATTTTAATTTGTTTAAGATACCGGGCGCATTTTTTATGTCCCGCCAGAGGGCTTTGTATTCATGGGTGGCAATATCAATGGGGTTGAACGTGTGGATATCCTGAGTAATCCCATAGACCACTTTTTCCTCCTCGGTTTCAGGAGAAAATGTACCGAACAGCCGATCCCAGATGATGAGTATTCCTGCGTGGTTTTTATCCAGATAGCGGATGTTTTTCGCGTGGTGAACACGATGGTGCGACGGAGTATTGAAAAACCACTCTACTATTCCGAGCTTGTTCACCAATTCGGTGTGTAACGTGTATTGATATACTAAGCTGATGCTCATCATGGTCAGCATCCAGACGGGATGAAAACCAATGAAGGGAATCCACAGCCACCAGATGTATTTATGGAACAATTCTCCCCATGATTGCCGGAGGGCCACCGCCAAATTATAATGTTGTGAGGAATGGTGATTCACATGGGCAGCCCAGAAAATTCGTATTTGATGGCAGGCACGGTGGTGTAAATAAAAGGAAAAATCATCGGCCAGAAAAAGGAGGCAGAACGCCCACCATGTGGGAGGTATCGTAAAAAGGCGGTGATCATAAATCCAAAGAAACGTGTAGAAAACAGGTATTTTGATTCCCAGATTGATAATGGCACTGCCGATGCCCATACTTATGCATGCTAATGCATCCTTTGTGTCATATTCCCTTTTGAGCGTTCTTGTTATAAAGATCGCTTCCAATACAAATGTGATGATGAATACGGGAATGGCAAAAATTAGAATGGGATCACTCCAATAGGGGGGGAGCATGGGCAAAAACTTTCTTCAAAAATAGCAAGAAGAAGCTGTTTCGTGTGTGGAATAAAAAATAATTTTCGGCTTTGTTTTTTCTTCTCCGTTTTGGTTTTTTTATAATCCCATTACTCGCCTGTAATTTCTCCATATAATTTGCCTGATATCCTCCTGTGGAATGCCCGAAAGCAGGCTATACCTTGCATATATTTCCTCTATGGAAATTCTTGCGGTGTCTGTTTCTAAAAAAAGTCGGTGGGTAGGAATGCAGAGAAATACATCCGCTTTTTGAGGGTCGGCAGAAAGCAACCGTTCACCCAATGAAAAATATACCTGCGGGAATTTCAGCAAATCCAAAGTTTGTTGTTTGTTACCGTTATATCCATGTAAAATGAGGGGAATGGTACATTTCTTTAAGTGGGGGAATAAATCTGAATATGCCCTTACACAATGGATGATTGCCGGCTTTTTTGTCTCTTCCGCCAACTGAAGTTGCGCTTCAAACCAGGAGATTTGATTCTGCAAAGCCGAACCATGTACCCTGTCCAGCCCAATTTCGCCGATGGCGAGTACCTTGGGATTTTGCACCGCTTTTTTCAGATGTTCGAGTGTTTCTTTGAGTTGAAACAGGTGAGAAAACCAAGGATGTACCCCCACCGAAAGGCCATATCCCGGAGCCTGCGGGGTGAAAGCTGTTTTATTTATTCCTGCGTTGCGAATCACCCATTCTTGCGTTGAAGACGGTTTGCGGTGGGTATGTATGTTGATGTAGGGAATCAGAACACAAAAAAAATACCAAGCAGTAGAACAATCAATTTTAAAAAAAGGGGCAGACCCGTAAGCCGGATTCTGTTTTATCCTGTCATTTATCTGGGACCGGTTTCACAACCGGCCTCAATCAACCTACCCATCGGCGTAGCGGGCCTTTCGGCCTGCCGTTGACGTGCCGCCAAACGCCGCCGACCTATTTGGTCTTTCAGCCCGCAGGGTTTTCCCCGGTGCATGTTGCCATGTCCCGCGTGAGCTCTTACCTCGCGTTTTCACCCTTACCCCGCCCGAAGACGGGGCGGTATTTTTTCTGTGGCACTTTCCGTAGTCCGCTTTTTACGGCGGACTCCCTCCCGTTAGGAGGTGCGGTGCACTGTGCTGCCCGGACTTTCCTCACCTCACATAAAGTGAAGCGCGACAGGTCGATCTGCCCCGTGCAAAGATACGTTTTTAAAGAGTCGCTTTTTTTCGGCTTTTCTTCTTGTGGTCTTGGATAAATGGATTATCTTGGCACGAACTAAAAACACACAATTAATCCAGATGCTTGTAAAAACTTACGGCAGTGCTGTTCATGGCGTAAATGCCATTACCGTAACCGTGGAGACTAATCTGGTTCCCGGAGCTAAGTTCTTTTTGGTGGGTCTGCCCGACAATGCCGTGAAGGAAAGTCAGCAACGTATTGAGGCCTCCGTGCGGAACAACGGGTTCCGTATCCCCGGTAAAAAAATAACCATCAACATGGCCCCGGCCGATATCCGCAAAGAGGGTTCGGCCTACGACCTTACCATAGCCGTGGGACTCCTGGCTTGCTCGGAACAAATGAATGCTGAGCATGTGGGCGATTACATCATCATGGGTGAACTTGCGTTAGACGGAGAATTACGGCCGATAAAAGGAGCATTGCCCATCGCCATCCAAGCCCGAAAAGAGAAATTCAAAGGCTTCATCCTGCCCAAAGAGAATGCCGCCGAAGCCGCCATCGTGGCGGACTTGGAAGTGTATGGGGTAACGCACCTGAAAGAGGTGGTGGATCTTTTTAACGGAGTGGGTAAGCTTGAAAAAACGGTAGTGAATACCCGTGATGAATTTTTTGAAAATCTGCGGCATTTTGACACGGATTTTGACGACGTCAAAGGTCAGGAAAACATAAAGCGGGCGCTGGAAATTGCAGCAGCCGGAGGGCATAACGTGATTTTGATCGGACCACCGGGTGCAGGGAAAACCATGCTCGCCAAACGCATTCCGTCCATACTTCCGCCCATGACGCTTCATGAGGCTTTGGAAACTACGCGCATTCATTCCGTGGCAGGAAGAATAGGCCGAACAAAAGGGCTCATCGCACATAGGCCTTTCCGCAGTCCGCATCATACCATCAGCGATGTGGCACTTGTCGGCGGTGGTTCCAATCCACAGCCCGGCGAGATTTCGCTAGCCCACAACGGAGTTCTTTTTTTAGACGAGCTACCTGAATTTAAACGGCAGGTATTGGAGGTGCTCCGTCAGCCTCTGGAGGATCGCGTGGTGACTATTTCACGCTCTAAATTTTCTATCGAATACCCAGCCGGGTTTATGCTTATTGCCAGCATGAACCCCTGCCCATGCGGCAATTTCAATCATCCCGAAAAGGAGTGTGTATGTCCGCCCGGAGCCGTGACCAAATACCTGAACAAAATATCCGGTCCCTTGCTGGATCGCATTGATCTGCACGTGGAAGTTACTCCGGTTTCATTCGGCGAATTGGCCTCGGAACGCAAAAGCGAAAACAGCCATGAAATCCGAGATCGTGTTATCCGTGCCCGAGAGATTCAAATTGATCGTTTCAAGGAAAATCAGGGGGTACACTGCAATGCGCAGATGACAAAAAATCAATTGGAGGCCTATTGTTTTATCGATCCTGCGGGGAAGAATTTGCTGAAGGCAGCCATGGAACGCCTGAACCTGTCAGCCCGTGCGTATGACCGCATTTTAAAAGTGGCCCGTACCGTGGCTGATCTGGCCGGTTCAGAAAAAATACGTCCCGAACACCTGGCCGAAGCCATTCAGTACAGAAGTTTAGATCGTGAAGGCTGGGCGGGCTGATTTACGCTGTTTCGAGAATTAATCCGTCGTAGGCAGCATAAACATTTTCGGGAAACAAACCGCTTATATGGTCATGCTTGCCGAATCGGTGGGAAATGTGGGTGAGAAAAGCCTTTTCCGGTTTTACCTCTCGGATGATGTCCAGCGCTTCTTCCAGATTGAAATGGGAATAATGCTTTTCCAACCGAAGGGCATTGATGACCAAAATTTTGCAGCCCTTCATTTTATCCATTTCATCCGCTGCGATAAAATTGGCATCCGTCAAATAAACAAAATCACGAATCCGGAATCCCTTTACCGGCAGGCTGCCATGCATGGCCTCAATGGGCAGAATATCCAAACCGCCTGCATGAAAGATATGGTTTTCTATGCGGTGCACTGTGATTTCCGGCGCACCCGGGTATTTGTTATCTCCGAAGGCGTAATAAAACTCCCGTTTAAGGGCCTCCTCCACTCGCTCGGTGGCATATAGGTGCACGTGTTGCTGCGCGATGAAATTAAAGGGCCGCACATCATCCATGCCCGCCAGATGGTCTTTATGTTCGTGTGTGTACAGCACGGCATCCAGCCGTTTTGTTCCGCTCCGCAGCAT
>CAYYRB010000065.1:0-1357 GCA_964473995.1 uncultured Candidatus Competibacteraceae bacterium
GAAGTCACCGTGCCAAATCCGTCAGTAACCGAAAAAGAGCCGTTGGGATTATAGGCTGCAGAAGTGTTATTTCCACCGACTCCCGGAGGACCCTGAATACCCTGAGCTCCCTGTGGACCTTGGAGCCCTTGTGGACCTTGAGGTCCTTGAGGTCCAACAGGCCCTTGACAATCTACCGAATTAAACAAGCCATCGCCGTTGATATCTTCGGCGGGATCATTGACCAAGTTTCCGTTTAAGTCCCAACAATTAACTCCATTTACGGGTGCCGTATTACACAGGTTTTGCCAGCCGGGAATTGCCGAGGAATAAAAAAAGAAACAACTGATGTCCGTATCAAAAACCAAAAGCCCGTTGGCAGGAGTTAAAACTGCCAAGCGTTGCGCGGTGGTAAGCCGTGGAACAAGAACCCCTTGGTTGTTGGAGCTCATTTCCAAAATGGCGGAGGCATCGGGGGTGTTGGTTCCTATGCCCACGTTATTTTGTGCGGATGTATGATAAACGGAGAAAATCAAGGAGAGCGTAACGAGAATTTGTTGTTTCATTGAAATTGGGTTTGCTTGAATTAGGTATTTTCGATTTATTATGAATAGAATTTATGATTATGGGGTTTCATCCTCCTTCTTTGGTTTTAAAATCAAAATTCGATCCGTTATCATAACGGTGTCCGCTTTTTCGATTGGAGAGGTCTTTTCATTAACGGGCTTAAAGACGCGCGTTGAATCGGAAAGTGAAGAATGCGAAGCGCTATTGCTCGGGGATTTACGCACTTCTAAAATCCGTTCATTTCTATTCTGAGAAAACGCATTAGAACAATAAAAACAGACGGCTACGAATGAAAACAAAATTGATTTCATATTTATTCCGAGATTAAAAGCGTTCTGTGACTCCAATCAGCGGTAGAAACCACATTATTGAAAACTGTATTCGGAGATATCCCATCCCTTCTCCATTGAATGGTCACCGTGTTTGAAACATTAGGATTGACAGTAATGGGTAAAATTAGAGACGCAGAGTAAGATGTTACCGAAGTTGCCGAGTTGTTATTGGAAGTTAAGGTCGTCGTTCCCCTAGTCGGAACTCCATTGACTAAACACCTGAAATCAACATATACAAGAGACGCAGTTGCAGGAACAGAATGTCCCGCCGCTGAGAAAAAAACATATACGGTATTGGTTGACGGGGTAAAGGTTAACGTCAGAAAAGTACCCCAGGCATTTGAATTGATAGATAAGTCGGTAGTACCAGTAACGACCCATTTTGCGAAAGAGCCAGGAATACCCTGAGGACCCTGGGGTCCGGCAGGCCCCTGAGGGCCTACATTTCCCTGTGGCCCCTGCGAACCTGGGTTTCCCTG
>CAYYRB010000065.1:1457-10892 GCA_964473995.1 uncultured Candidatus Competibacteraceae bacterium
CAATCCAGTGAATTGAAAAAACCGTCTCCGTTCACATCCTCCGCAGGATCATTTACCGAATTCCCGTTAACATCCCAACAACTGATTCCACCGGGCCCGGCAGAACAGAGATTTTCCCAGCCCGGCAACCCAGATGAATAAAAAAAGAAGCAACTCACATCCGTATCAAATACAAGAAGTCCATTTGCAGGGTTTATAACAGCCAGCCTCTGGGCAGTGGTAAGCCTGGGGACAAGCACTCCCTGGGTATTGGAATTCATTTCCAAAAGAGCAGATGCGTCAGGAGTGTTGGTGCCTATACCCACATTACCCTGACCGAAAGCAATACTTAATCCACAGATGATACCAAAACAAAAAATGATCCCCTTTTTCATATTCAAGTAATTAGCGAATCAGATTAATGTGACCAAAATATACCTTTTCTCTTTGCCCTTTAAGTCTTACTGACAGCTTGTAGGTATATACTCCCGACTGACACATTTCACCGTTGTAGGTTCCGTCCCATCCTTTGTCTGGATTAACCGAACCGAAAATATATTCACCCCATCGGTTGTATACCTGAAATTCATATTTCTCCGCGTTTTGAACCACGGGTTTAAATTCTTCATTGAGATTGTTGTCATTAGGCGTAAACGAATTCGGTACAAAAAACTCCCGATCTATGACCACTACAGAAGAAGTGGCCTGATTGGTGCATCCTCCCTGCCCGGTAACCAGCAGCGTAACTAAATACGTACCTGCACTGGGATAAGTATATGAGGGTGACTCGATGGATGAGGTGCTTCCGTCGCCGAAATTCCATAACCATGCGGTGGCTGAGGAAGAGTTATCGGTGAACAAAAAAGTAGATCCCGAGCCATCACCTGAAACGGAAAATTCCACATCCGGAATCGGATTTACCGCAGGCTGACAACTGTCAATCCGGGAGTCACATCCTCCGTTTATGCCGGGAGCAAATACACTTACCCATCCGCTTCCCGTAGTCCAGTTTACGGTTGCCGCAGAGGTACCTTGCCCCGAAAGCAAAGTGGCATTCGGCGGAAACGACCATTGATACCCAGTGACCGACCCTGAAGCGTTAAACACCACGTTGCTGCTGTTTTCGCATAGCGAAGGACATGCGATTTGCGGAGCCGCAGGACGGGGAGTAGCCAACACATAGGGATGATCATTATCAGGGAAATTCCATGCCGACCGGGTAAGGGTGGAAAAACCGGCGGCGGCGCCTGGATTAACCGCGCCCAAATCGTTCCATCGGGCATTCGGAGTTCTCCACCTGGCGGCAGAATTCCAATTGCCATCTGCGGCAGGCAGGAAGAAAAACGTGATGTCGGCATTGGTGTTACCGTTCGGCCTGATAATGGAATGATAATACAAATCATTGACCGAGCATAATAAGTCATCCATGGAAGTGACATCGTAGCTGTCAACTGTTCCTGAATTATTATTCAACCGCGCTGAATACACGGCAGGTGCTGCACCCGTTGGGGTTATTTCAAGCGGACGATAACGTAATGTTCCAGCCGATGATCCGGTGGGATATAGGTAAGGGTTTGTGCTACTGGTAGACCTAGTCAGGTATCCTCCCGGCAGACTGCTCACAAACCCTTCGGTTCCGGGGGTATTGATGTTGGTAACCGCTAAAACCGCCGTATTCAAGACAAAAAAGGTCTGCACGCCGGTGTATAACTCACGGTCATTGAGTGCCAAAACACCGTTGAGCCCTACCCCTGCATCCACACCCAATAATGTTTTTCGCCTGTTGTTCCCGGCTCCCGCTCCCGTGAGCAATAAGTCGTTAAAAGTGGTGATGGTTCCATTCGTTGATGTGATCAATTGTTCGGTATCGCCATACAATTCCGTGAGGCTATTGTCTGCCGAAAAATTGGCATTATTAATCCAATCCTGCTCTACACGGTAAATCCCGTCACCACTTACATTGGTACCTGAATTGATCGTAAAATTTCCAGGAGCGGGAAGGGTACTGTTTTTGGTAACCCAAAACTGTCCATTATTAACTAAATCAGTCGCATTGGCCAATTCCGCACCTCCGTTGGTTATAATATTCCCCCCGTTGGTTACAACCAACTGTGATCCGTTGGAAAACAGAATTTGCGCCGACGCCCTCAAAGGAAAAACCAAAAAAAGAACGAATGGTAAGTGACTAAGGACAGTCTTCATAAGTATTGGAGAATTTATATACGTCTTAGCAAATTGATTATGACTTCTTATTTAGGCAAATTTAATGTTTTTTAATAATTCGCCAAGCAAAGGAAATAAAACCCAAAAGGCTTCAGAAAATACCGTAAAGCAACCGGCCCATGGTGAAGTAAACGAAAAGACCGATAATATCGTTGCTCGTGGTGATAAAGGGTCCCGTAGCCAAGGCCGGATCTACCTTAAACCGATGTAACATAAGCGGGATGAAGGTGCCAAGAACTGATGCCAAAACGATCACGGTAATGAGCGAAATACCGACCGTCATGCTCAGGGAAAAACTATCCGTAAAAACCAGTCCGTAAGCAAGCAGAAGTGAGGAACATACCAAGCCGCTGATGAGGGCCACACTCAGCTCCTTAAGGAGGCGGGGAAGCATGTTTTGGGTATGGATAAATCCACCCGCCAAACTTTGCACGATAATGGCCGATGATTGAACGCCCGCATTGCCTCCCATGGCGGCAATCAGGGGAATAAAAAAAGCCATTTCCGGATGTATCTGCAATTCCGTTTCATAGTTACCGATGACCTTAGAGCCTATGATACCACCTGCCAAACCTATGAGAAGCCAGGGCAGACGCGCCCTGCTTAATACCCAAATTTTATCTTCACTGCCAACGTCCTCCGAAAGACCGGAGGCCAACTGATAATCTTTTTCCGCCTCTTCCTGCATCACGTCCACCACATCGTCAATGGTGATTCGGCCTACCAGACGACCGAGGCCGTCCACCACGGGAAGTACGACCAAATCGTATTTCCGCATGATTTCAGCTA
The DNA here is from genome assembly GCA_964473995.1 of uncultured Candidatus Competibacteraceae bacterium. Lineage (GTDB taxonomy): Bacteria > Bacteroidota > Bacteroidia > CAIKAF01 > CAIKAF01 > JAKRSD01. Next base: position 4,449 of record CAYYRB010000065.1, read on the forward strand.
CCTTTTCAGCCTTTTCATCCACGTTCACGAAAACCAGTTCATCCTTCAGGATGATATCATCCAATCTCGCATTGGTAGGGGCGAGCAGTAAGTTTTTGATCGGAAGAATTCCGAGAAGCACATCCCGTTCATTCACTACATACACGGCAAACAGGTTGTCCATTTCGGCCGCCTGCTTGCGAATTTCCCTCACGCACTGAATCAGCGAGCTGCTCAACTGCACCTTCACCAATTCTTTGGCCATCAGCCCCCCGGCAGAATCTTCATCGTAAGCGAGCAGATCGGCAATATCCCGTGCCTGCTCAAAGTCGCCTATTTCCGAAAGCACTTCGCGTTGTTTCTCCTCGGGCAACTCGGAAATGATATCCGCGGCATCGTCCGAATCCAGGTTATCGATAACCCGTTCGGCAATTTCTTTCGGCGACAGAACCTGCATGAATTTTTCACGCGTTTCTTCATCCAAAAAAGTCACCACGTCGGCGGCTGTCTCATCGTCCAGGGAGGAGAGAACGAAAGTGGCCTGTTCGCGGTTTAATGTATCAATGATTTCAGCGAGATCGGCCGGGTGAAGGTCGGCAATAAACTGCCGAAGAGCATCCGAATTACGGGTCTCTGCGAAGAGCCTGATCTCTTCCAGAAAGTTTTTGTCGAGTGTAAAACTCATACCGTTTGTTTCGTTCCGGACCCTCGTCCATAGATTGTGCGCTTTTCTGCAGGTGCAAAAATAAACATTTCTTGCGGACCTTATTGCTGTAATCCTGATTCCTTTTTTTCCCGTTTTAAAGCGAGGCTTGTATTGATACACCTACCCCATTCTGCCCATAGGTGCAGACCCGCAATTAACCCTCCCACGTTCATAAATAATGCCTGATGCGCAGACATGACCATGCGGAAGCCCGTAGTTTTGTCTTGTAAATGATGATACTATGAAAAACAGCATGTGTTTTTATGCCATGGGTCTGGTAGGTTTGGCCCTGACTACTTCCTGCGTTTCCAAAAAAAAATACGATGATCTTTTCGGTTTGAAGGAGCGCTGCTGCGAAGAGGCCGTCAATTTGGGAAAGGCCAAATTTGATCTTGAGAATACCCTCGCGGAAGCTGAAAAAAATATCAACGGCCTAAAACAGGACACGGCAAATTTAGGACTGAACAGCCGACGTCTGACAGCAGATTTGGAAAAATGCCAGGCAGATATGTCGGACTTGGCCGCCGCTTCAGAGTCGAAACTGCGCCAAACCCAAAAAGAGGCCAGAGAAGCCCTGGAGGCGCTGAATGCCAAAGAAACCACCCTCAGAAAGTTGGAAGATGAACTGCGTGCCCGCGAAGCCCGGGTGGCGGAATTGGAAAAAATCCTGCAGGACCAGAAAGACGCCGTGAAAGCACTGAAAGAACGGATAGCCCGAGCGCTCAAAGGTTTTGACGGAAGCGGGCTAAAAGTGGTGGAAAAAAACGGACGGGTGTATGTTTCCATGGACGAACAACTGCTTTTTGAGAGCGGCCGTACCGAGGTAAGTCCGCGAGGCATGGAAGCCTTGGGAGAATTAGCCAAAGTACTTGCCGTGGAGAAAGATTTATCCGTAACCGTGGAAGGCCATACCGACAACGTTCCACTCTCCGGTTCGGGCACCATAAAAGACAACTGGGATCTGAGCGTTCTAAGGGCAACCTCTATCGTGAAAATCATCCTCCGGAATCCGGGAGTCGATGCGCAACGCATCATGCCTTCGGGAAGAGGCGAGTTTATTCCGGTAGCCGATAATACCACCAAGGAAGGAAGAGCCCTCAACCGACGCACGGATATCATCATCACGCCCCGCATAAACGATTTGATGGAGCTGCTGAACGGTAACTAAAGACGGATTTCTTCACTTTGCGCCCTTTGCATCAAATGAAGAGTAGCCGGGATGAAACGTCATTCTCTTCTGATTACGGAAATTGAGATACCTTTGAGCCGTGGAGTCTAAAGAGCATAATGAAAAACCGGCCTACCTGGAAAGCATCCGTTTTCTGTTGCATGAACATGGCGCCTACATGCGTGAATGCTCGTCGGAAGTATTGAAGAACAACATTTCCCTTTTCCCGGTTTTTCTGGTTCATAAAGGCGAAATCACTTGGGGGGAAGATATTTTCTCCGAAACTCCTGACATGGAGTGGAAAATGCACTTGACCACCGCCGAGGAATTGATCCGGAAAGGAATCATCCAACTCGAAAAAGCCCGGGTATTTGTAGCCGGTTTCAAAAACCCGGAAGAGTTTGCCTGCCTGCTGGCCATTTCACCCAATGAAGGTGCCCACTTTATTTTTTATCCCTACCCATGAGCCGTTCCTTACGTATCTTCTTAGGTCTCGCCGTGCCTTCCCTTTCGGGATTGTTGCTTCTGGCCCTAATTTCTCCAGCTGTTAAGCAGATGCCCGATATCGATCCCAAAGTCGTGCTCATCATGCTCGGGTTCATCGTCACTTCTGTTTTATCCTCTGTATTTACCGCATTTGCCTTCTCGGGAATCCCCTTTACCAAAAAACGGGACGTCCTGCTTCTTTATCTGAATTCCTACCCCTGGGTTCTATTCATCGTGTTGTTTTTTTCCCGTTTTTGGGTACTTATTCTTCCCATACTTTTCACGCCGGTGCTGGGATATTGGTTTGCCAAGCGTTTCTTTTCTTTATGAAAATAGGATTGCTTTTTCTTTCCTTGATTTGTCTTCTATCCATTGCCACACTGCGCGGACAATCCTACGCTTTTGCCGATTCCGTGAGAATAGCGGAGGGTATATTTCTTTCCAAAATAACCGAAACACAGAAGCAGCATTTTAAAAAAGAAGCCGACTCCCTTTTACAGTCAGGATTTCTTTTCAAAACGCTGAACAGAAAGGAGAAGGCTCCGTTGTTTTCGCTCACTGATACGTACGGAAAAAAAATAGTACTGTCCGCCTTGCTCGAAAAAGGACCCGTAATCATTTTTTTCACCAAAGGCCTGAAGCATCCCGCATCCGCGGTAACTTTAAAGGCAGCGTCCGCTTATTTGCCCAGATTTAAAAAATGGGGCGCATCCGTGATAAGCATTTCAGGAGATAAACCAACTAAATTAAAAGAATGGGATGCCCGAAATAAACCCGGCTTTGCGCTCGTACACGATGCCGGATTACAAACCGCCGCTTCCTTTCGGTTGGTTTATGGCGCAAATGATACACTCGCGGCCACTTACGACGCTGTATTTAACTGGAAGAATCAATATGATCATTCGCCGAAAATGCAAACGCTGGCCGGCGTTTATCTGATAGCACCAAACGGAAAAGTGGCTTATGCATCGGCATCGGCAGACCCGTTCAACATAGCTCCGCCCGATGATCTGATTCGGGTTTTGGAAGGAATGGGCTTCATTCCAAGCGAAAAGTGAATGCTTTTTTCGATTGAATGCAAAAAACATCACGCCTCAAACACATATAAAAAAGTGTTGATGTGTTTAAGCCGTTTCCCCAAAAAAATAAAATAGATTAAACAAAGCGGAAATTCAAGCCGATAGATCAACTTTTTTTGGGTTGAGTATATCCAATTTTCATTTTCAACTGTTACCTTGTCGCGTCAATTCGTGTCATTTATGAAGAAATTTTTCACAACTCAGGCCATCCTATTTGGAATCTGCATGCTGAACGTGTGTGCCCAACAGGTTCATCCCCACTATTGGGACGGGCAGCTGTATTTCCGCACGGCCACTTTTTCGCCGATGGGCGGAAATTCAGACAAGGTGGATTTAAAAGAAGCTTTCTTCCTCAGTGAGGAAGAATTGGCTCAATTTGGCATCACCGAAATAAAGAAACCCTTTTGGAGAGCAAAAGATCCTTCTATTCAAGCCATATATCGGTTAACTTTTACTGAAAAAGAACAGGTTTACGAACTGATAAAGACGATGGAAGCCAAGCCTGAAATTGAATATGCGGAGCAGGTTCCCATTCACCGGACTACTCTCACGCCCAACGACCTGGGAACCAATTCTTCGTCGGGAACGGGACAGTGGCACCTATGGAAAATTCAAGCCCAGCAGGCCTGGGATCTGGCTACGGGAAATCCCAACATAAAAGTAGCCATCGTAGACGATGCTGTAAAAATCAATCACCCTGATTTGGCTCCTGCCTTATGGGTAAATCCCGGAGAAATTGCCGGAAACGGAATAGACGACGACGGAAACGGATACGTGGACGATGTTAACGGGTATGATGTGGCAGATGATGACAGCAACCCCATGCCCACGGCTAACAACATGAGCCACGGAACCCACGTAGCCGGCATTTCCGGTGCTGCCACCAACAACGGGGTCGGCATCGCCTCCATCGGCTATAACCTTAAAATCATTGCCGTAAAATCTACCAATTCAGTCTCAGCCATCACCGACGGTTACAGCGGAGTTATTTATGCAGCCGATGCCGGAGCCAAGGTGATTAATATGTCGTGGGGAGGATCAGGAGGCGGACAAACCGGACAAAACATTATGAATTATGCACACAATGCCGGTTGTGTGCTTGTGGCGGCGGCAGGAAACGATAATTCTACGTCTATTTTCTATCCCGCCGGTTTCACCAATGTCATTTCGGTGGCCAGCACTACCACAAACGACGCCAAATCCTCGTTTTCCAATTACGGCAGCTGGATTGACATTTCAGCACCGGGTTCTTCCATCCGAAGTACCTATATTAACAGCAGCACGGGGGCCGACACCTACTCCTTCAATCAGGGAACTTCCATGGCCTCACCTTTGGTTGCCGGACTTTGCGGACTCATGTATTCCTTGAACCCAAACCTGACCAAACCCCAGCTTGAAAGCTGCCTGTATAACAATACCGATCCGGTTACCTCTAATACAAATCAGATGGGGGCGGGCAGAATCAACGCATTCAAGGCGATGCAATGCGTGAACAATACCGTGTCTGCCGCTCCGGTAAGTTCGGTTTCGGCCAATCTTACAAATGCCTGTGCCGGAACAGCCATCCAATTCAACGGATCTTCTTTGGGCGGTCCGGCTACCAGCTACCAATGGACATTCCCCGGAGGCACGCCGGCGACAAGCAACGTGCAAAACCCGACTGTTTCTTATCCCGCGAACGGAAACTACTCGGTGACGCTCACCACCACAAACACGTTTGGTTCCAGTACGGAAACCTTCAACAATTTCATCACTATCTCCAATGCAGCCGTTCAGGAAATGTACCGTCAGGATTTTGAAACATCACCCACCGGATTCACCGTAACCAACCCCGACAACGGAACCACCTGGGTGGTAGCCACCACGGGAGGAAACCTTTCGGGTACCAAATCCGCAGCCATCAATTACTTCAGCTACACAAGCCTGAACCAACGTGACGGGCTGATAACCCCCGTATTGGATTTTTCACAAAACATCGACATCGAAATGGAATTTACCCATGCTTACAGAAGACGCAATCAGCAGTCATCCGATTCACTGATCATCAAGGTTTCTACCGACGGCGGAAATACCTACACGCGCATTTGGCAGCGGGGCGAAAACGGACAAGGCATCTTTGCCACACAAAGTACATCCACAAGCAACTTCGTGCCCGCGGCTGCTACTGATTGGTGCTTTGACGGGACTGTTGGCACCTCCTGCTTCATCATTCCGCTTGATCAATTTGACGGAGAACCGAATGTGCGAATTATGTTTGAATCGTTCAACCGCAACGGAAACAACCTATATCTGGATGATATCGTAATCCGCGGAATATGCAGCGCCACTCCCCCTCCGCCGCCGGCTCCCGTGCCCAATTTTTCGGCCAACAACAACATCATCTGCGCCGGAGAAACCATTGCCATGAACAACACCTCGGTAAATGCGGATTCCTACCAATGGACCTTCCCCGGAGGCACTCCTCCCACTGCCACAAGCGTTAATCCGAGCGTTACCTATAATACCCCCGGTTCGTACGCCATTACCTTATCTGCCACGGGTCCCGGTGGAACGGAAACACTCACTTACCAATCCTTCGTGGTGGTTAACCCTGCCCCGAATGCGGGCATTTCCCAAAGCGGAAACGTACTCACGGCATCTCCTTCCGGTTTATTCTATCAGTGGTATCTGAACGGAACCGCCATCGGAGGAGCCACGGGCCAACAATACACCGCCACCCAACCGGGTAATTACAGCGTGGAAGTATTCAATGAGGATAACTGTTCCGACATGTCAAACGCCATCAGCATAATCGACAATTCCTCCGTGGAAAACCCCGAATGGTATGATGTGAAGGTATTCCCGAATCCCACTGACGGTATGCTCACCATTCAATGGGGCGGAAACCAGGCCCTCTCCACGGTGCGCATCATCAATTCACTCGGACAAACCGTAGGCGTGTCCGCCCCCGTAAATACGGGCCTTACCCAGCTTGACCTCAGCCATCTGGCCACGGGGGTGTATTACGTGGAAATGGTGTTTGAAGA
>CAYYRB010000066.1:0-10856 GCA_964473995.1 uncultured Candidatus Competibacteraceae bacterium
TTTCGTTCTCCTTTTTTTCGGCGATGTTTTTTGCCGGGTGTAAAACCTGTCAGCCCCAGAAAGCGGGCAAGACAAAGCCCGATGCGTGTTTTCCCGTAGCCAATTCCTCGTCGTTTGAGGGAAAAGAGCTTGGAGATATCCGCATTAAATCAGCTGTGGTAAAGGGAGACTGTCTTTACACGGAGATTTCCTTCAGCGCCTGCGGAAATGAGCCGCTTTACCTCCTTTGGGACGGCATGCTGATGAAGAGCCTTCCCCCGAAAGCGTCCGTAAAGCCCGTTTTTGTTTGGGGTGAATCCCGGTGCCGGCAGTTGATTGAAAAAACCGTCTGCTTTTCCTTGAAGGAGCTGCGCGAAAACACGCGGCAAACCGGATTGGTTTTGCTTTTGCAAGGGTTTGAATCGCCCGTGGAGATACCCGCAGAAAAATAACGATTGTTTCGGTTGTGGATTTAGTACCTTAGCCACCTAAATTGTGTATTTGTTTTGAATGAACATTTGGATGCCGAAGGCGATCACCTGTCTCCGGCCGACCGTGAAATAGAAAGTGTACTTCGTCCCGCCGGATTCAGTGAATTTTCCGGGCAGGAAAAAGTGGTGGAAAACTTAAAAATTTTCACCCGTGCCGCCGTGCTCCGGGGCGAAGCACTGGATCATGTGTTGCTTCACGGTCCTCCAGGCCTGGGGAAAACCACCCTGGCCCACATTATCGCCAATGATTTGGGCGTGGGAATAAAAATCACCTCGGGCCCCGTGTTGGAAAAACCCGGCGACTTGGCCGGACTGCTCACCAATTTGGAATCCAACGATGTTCTATTCATTGATGAGATTCACCGCCTGAGTCCCGTGGTGGAGGAATACCTCTATTCCGCCATGGAGGATTTTAAGATTGATATCATGATTGATTCAGGCCCCAGTGCCCGTTCAGTCCAAATTTCGCTTAATCCTTTTACCCTCGTTGGCGCCACCACCCGCTCCGGCTTGCTTACATCGCCCTTGCGCGCCCGTTTCGGCATCAATTCCCGTTTGGAGTATTATCAGGCAGATATTCTTGCCGGAATCGTGAATCGCTCGGCTGCCATTCTGCGCACACCCATTTTAGAAGATGCGGCATTTGAAATAGCCCGCAGAAGCCGTGGCACACCCCGTATCGCCAACGCACTCTTGCGTCGTGTGCGTGATTTCGCTCAGATTAAAGGCGACGGAACCATCACCAAAGAAATTGCCGATATGGCTCTTTTCGCGCTCAACGTGGATGTGTCCGGGTTGGACGAGATGGACAACAAAATTTTGGGCATCATCATCGAGAAGTTCCACGGAGGGCCCGTAGGTCTTACCACCATTGCCACCGCCGCCTCTGAAGATGCCGGCACTATTGAAGAAGTCTATGAACCGTTCCTCATTCAGGAAGGATTTCTAATGCGCACACCCCGCGGCCGGATTGCCACCGATAAGGCATTTCGGCATTTGGGTAAAATGCCGTCCAAAGGGGCGGGTTCACTTTTTGATGATCTCTGAGTATGGGGGCTACCGCCCATAAACTGGCTGAACGATCTGCCGCCGTGAAAAAATGGGCGGCTTCCTGCGGTTTTGAATTTTGCGGCATTTCCAAAGCCGGCTTTTTGGAAGAAGATGCGCCCCGGCTGGAAAACTGGCTCAACCAAAACATGCATGGCAGCATGCATTATATGGCCAATCATTTTGATAAGCGTTTAGATCCCACGCTCCTCGTCCCGGGCGCTAAATCGGTCATTTCCCTGCTGTTGAATTATTACACGCCGGAAAAACAGGCCGATCCGGAGGCTCCAAAAATCAGCAGGTATGCCTACGGAGAGGATTACCACGCCGTAATCAAGGACAAGTTGGGTGAGCTGCTCTTCCGGCTTCAGGAGCAATTCGGTCAGTTTGATGCACGTATTTTCACTGACTCGGCACCCGTATTGGAAAAAGCCTGGGCGGCCAAATCAGGCCTGGGGTGGGTGGGTAAACATACGAATCTCATTCACAAAAAAGCCGGTTCCTATTTTTTTCTGGCAGAAATTATCTGCGACCTGGAGTTGGAGCCGGACGGTCCGGTGACCGATCATTGCGGCACCTGCACCCGTTGCATGGATGCCTGCCCCACGGATGCCATCCCCAAGCCTTATCAGGTGGACGGAAGCAAGTGTATCTCATATTTTACCATAGAACTTCGCGAGGAAATTCCCGCCGGCATGAAAGGAAAATTCGAAAACTGGATGTTCGGGTGCGATATCTGTCAGGAGGTGTGCCCCTGGAACCGATTTTCCACGCCCCACAAAACACCTCGATTCAATGCTTCGGCTGAGTTGCTCGGGATGAAAAAAAACGAGTGGGAGGAACTTACGGAAGAGGTGTTCAGGGAAATATTCAAACGTTCTGCCGTGAAGCGTACCAAATTCGAAGGATTGAAGCGTAATATCCGCTTTTTGCAAAATGAGTAAATCCCAATCAACGCGCTGAGTCAGTCGGCTTTTTCAAGTCTACCAATTTACTCATGACCTCTTCCGCCTCGGAATAAGCCATATCCGCCTTGGCCCTGTTGCCTTTTTCCAACCAGCTGCGGTATTCGGCCATTTTTCGGTTATACTCTTTTTCCAACTCTTTTACCGGATTTTTTTTCCAGAACATCTTTTTATGAAATTAACCGCTTACCGGCTTAAAATGTTGAGTTCCGTTTGTACATTTATCCCTCAAATTCCCCCCATGAAACGATTTTTTGTTGCGTTTTTCATTCTCTCCTCTTTTGTCCTTCATGCGCAGGACGACGTGTTCCGAACCATTCAAACCCGTGCCATTGAAGCTGCCGACGGGGATACGCTTTTTCTTCCCGAAGGAAAATTTCTTTTCAACCGCAGCATCAATATCGACGGAAAAAAGAATTTTGTGGTGATGGGGGCGGGGATAAATAAAACCGTACTTTCTTTCAAAGGGCAGATAGACGGGGCTGAGGGGTTAAAAGTAAACCGCTGTGAGGGAATCGTACTCAGCGGTTTCACCATTCAGGATGCCAAGGGCGACTGTGTTAAGATGCTGAACTGTTCCGATGTGATCATGCAGCAGGTACGAACCGAATGGACAAGCAAGCCTTCGCCCAAAAACGGGGCTTACGGAATTTATCCCGTAAATTGTAAAAACATCACGCTTGACGGATGTGAGGCCATCGGTGCCTCGGATGCCGGGATTTATGTGGGGCAATCGTATGATGTGGTGGTGAAAAACTGCCTCGCGAAAAACAATGTGGCCGGCATTGAAATTGAAAATTGCGTAAATGCAGACGTATATAACAACACCGCCATTGAAAATACAGGCGGTATATTGGTGTTTGATATGCCCGAATTGCCTTTAAAAAGGGGACGAAATATCAAGGTTCATGAAAATAAAATAATCAATAATAATTTCAAAAATTTTGCTCCCAAAGGAAACATCGTAGGTGAGGTTCCTCCGGGCACGGGAGTAATGGTGTTGGCATCCGAAAAGGTAGAGATTTATAACAACGAAATTTCCGGCCACCGCACGGCCTCCGTCGGGCTCATCAGTTGGTTTGTTTCCGGGCGGCCTTATAAAGATGATCAGTATAATCCTTACCCGTTTTTGGTGGACGTAAAAAACAACCGAATTACCCGTTCCAAGAAAGGTCCGTCTTCCCAAACTAAGGTGGGGTTGCTCATCCGTTTTAAATTTGGGAAAAATCCGCCTGCAGTCATTTACGACGGCATCACGGATCAGGCTAAAACCGCGGGAGGTCCGCAGGGCAATCCCAATCTGATTTGTGTACACGACAATTCGGATGAAACGTTTGCCAACTTGGATGCGGGAAATAATTTTAAAGGCCTTACCCGCGACGCGGAAATGTTTCGTTGTAAATAGGTAAAAACCATGTTAAAAAACGGAATTTTATTTTCTGCGTCGGCCGCTTTTTTTGCCGTGGTGTTTTTCTCGTTTCGCAAACAAGAAGCCTTTCGTCCGTTTGAGAAACTCTCTGAATATGGCCTGTTTTCGGGCGAATTAAAAAAACAGCTACCTGCGGAAGGTGTTATCCCTTACGATTTAAATACCCCTCTTTTTTCGGACTATGCCCACAAGCTGCGGTTTGTGAAAATTCCTGCCGGCAAAAAGGCCAGATATTCCGCCGATGAGGTAGTTGACTTTCCCGAAGGAACCGTTATTGCCAAAACCTTTTACTATCCCGAGGATTTTCGCAAGCCGGATAGAAAGCGCCGTATCATGGAAACTCGTATTCTTTCCAAACAGCCCACCCATTGGGCGGCATACAGCTATATCTGGAATGAGGAGCAGACGGAGGCCTATTACGAAGTGGCCGGTGCGGTGAAGCCGGTTTCCTGGCTCCATACCGACGGTAAAAAGCGTTCCATTTCGTATGTGATTCCAAACCAGAACCAATGCAAACAGTGCCACGAACTGCAAGGGGCCGTTATGCCCATCGGTCCCACGGCCCGTTCGCTCAACCGCGATTTTGCCTACGCTTCGGGCGTGCGCAATCAATTGGATTTTTGGGCTGAGGCAGGTGTTTTGGAAGGTCTTCCTGCCGTTTCGGAAAGACCCAGACTTCCTGTTTGGAATGATCCGGCCACCGGTTCTCTTACCGCTCGTGCAAGGGCCTATTTGGATGTCAACTGCGGACATTGCCACCGGGCCGGAGGGCAGGCATCCACCAGCGGATTGGTGTTAACGCATGCCGAAACGGATCTCACCAAGCTGGGCGTAAATAAAACACCCGTGGCGGCGGGCAGGGCTTCGGCGGATATGTTATATTCCATTCATCCCGGGAAGCCGGAAAAATCCATCCTGATTTACCGCCTGCAAAGCCTTGACCCCGGTATCATGATGCCCGAAATGGGCCGCCGAATGGTAGATAAAGAAGGGCTCGCCCTTCTTTCGGAGTGGATTAAGACGATGTGAGAATGAACCGTAGAGGGAGAACCAGGAAGCACAGTGAGAATGAGCATGAGAGCGGGGAGTCGGTACAGAGGGGTTAATCCATTTTGCCGCCCTGAGGCTCTCGAAGGGAGGCTCTCGAAGGGCAATAATTGGTTATAAGGGCGCAATAATAAAAACCAAATTTGGGCTATGTCATCGCTAAATTTGGTTGATTCTTTTCCAAAAAAAAATCGTGGAATGTACCTGCTACCTTTTTTTGATGTCTAAATACTCAACACCCACTACTTTTTACTTCTTGCCTAATAACCGCTGGCTAGAGAGCGCGAAGAGTGTCGGATGTATCGGTTCAGTACTTTTAGGTTGAAATTATCCTTTAACCTTTACTCCGGAATCTAAGTCAAAGGTGATTTTTACTTTTCGATTTTTCTTGAAATTTGCCGTTTCAACCCATTCCAAATCTAAAGAGTATTCATTTTTCAAGGTGCGCTCTTCCCATTCGCCTTCGTAGAGCGCTTCCAAAATGGCACGCACTTTATGCTTGCCTTTAGATAGGGTTACTGTGCAGGAGTTGGGTTCTGTCTGAATCCGTGGTGAGCTTTCGGCCGTGCGGACACCGTCAACATAGACCACTAATTTTGAAACATATGAGTACTCATCAGACACAGTATTAAGCACTTCATAATTTATGGTCAATTTTACATCATTCGATTTACTTTGGGAAAATCCGGAAATAGAAATTAAGATTAGCGAAGCAATGACTAGGAATGTTTTTTTCATTTTAATTAAATATGGAGTGAAGGTAATAAGACTTGCGGGTTTTATTGAAAATGTGTGCGATTTATAATCGTGGATTAAAAATCCAACCTGAAATGCTTTCGAATTTTACGTACCGAAGCGCGTTAGTAATCCGGAAGAGCGTGGTTTTCTCGGTTCTTTTTTTTGCCGACCTTCCAGACGATACATGTCGGCCCTCGAAAGGCCATCCAAGTCTGACTACTCAATACCAACTACACAATACCTTTAACTATTGCCTTCTGCCTATTGCCTTATAACTAATAACTTTGCCTTATCCGAAATGCCCACACCATGCAAAGGCCCAAACTAAAAATACCCCTAACCACAACGGATAAAGTCACCGAAGGCGCGGGGTATATTTTGTTATGCTTGATCTGGGGTTTTACCGCCATTCATTATTCCTCCTTGTCCGACACGATTCCCGTTCATTTTGACGCGCTGGGCAAACCCGATGGTTTTGGCGGAAAAGCCACCTTGTGGACTTTGCCTGCGGTGGCTACATTACTTTTTGCGGGATTGACTCTTCTGAATAAATTCCCCCACATCTTTAATTATCCGACACAAATCACCCCCGAAAATGCGTTCAAACAGTACCAAATGGCCACGCGGATGATTCGCGTTTTGAAGCTGGTTTTGGTTGTTATATTTGGCTTGATTGCCCTACAAACCATCCGCCAAGTTAGCGGGGAAACGGATGGAATCGGCATCTGGCTTTTGCCCCTGATTCTGGGGCTTATTTTTATTCCGCTGTTCTATTATTTGGCGAAAGCTATGAAATCCTAGCGCTTGATGCATGGATTATTTATCATGTTATAACACCCGCAGGAGGATAGAATCGAAGCGGCTACTTTACGAAAATAGAACACTTACTTTTTAAGCGTGGCGTAATCATTGGTGAAGGAAAGTCCCGCAATGCTCAACTCCATTTTGTTGCCGCTGAGTCGCTCTATACCAAAAATCAAGGTATCTCCCACCGGTGTTCCCACCGTCAGGAAATCTCCCTTGGAACGGCGGTCAAACCGCCAAGCGCCTAATGTATTCACCGTATCGCTGATTCCCAGAAAACTCTTGTCTTCATTAAAGTGCATTTCGTCCGTGAAGGGAAATTTTTGGGTGCGGGTTTCCACCTTCCAGCGGCCGTCTACCCTTGATTCTTTCGTACAGCCGAGAAATGCCGTCAGTCCCGCCATCAATAAAAAAGCACATATTTTGCCCATCTGATGCAATTTTTGGGCAAGGTAATAAAAAACCACTTTTCCTGTATCGCCGGTATATCGCCTACTTTTTATCCGCTTTTTGTAATCCCGTACCTTTGCAGGGCTATGGAACGGGTAAATATTTGGCAGTTGTTGGGGGGCGTTACCGCATTTCTTTTCGCGATGTCGCTCATCAGCACCTCGTTGCGCTCCCTTTCCGGCCGCTCTTTCAAAAAATTTCTGCAAAAACAGACCTCCACTTCCCTGCGCGGATTGATGAGCGGTACTCTGGTTACGGGCGTCATGCAGAGCAGTTCGGTGGTGGTGCTCATGGTGCTTTCCTTTGTGGGGGCCGGCATCATTCCGTTGCGCAATGCGTTGGCGGTAGTGCTCGGTTCTAATCTGGGTACTACGGTCAACAGCTGGATCGTGGCCATCGTGGGCTTTAAAACCAACCTGCAATCGCTGGCGTTTCCTCTTTTGGCGTTGGCACTGGGCCGTTTCATCCTTTTTCCCAGAAACGAAAAAGCGAAATCCGTGGCTGATTTTCTCATCGGCATAGCCCTGCTTTTTATCGGGCTTAACTGGATGCAGGAAGGCAACCGCGGACTCACGGAGTATTTCCATGCGGAGGAACTTACCGCGCTATCAAACTACGGATTCATTCTGGCCGGGTTTATCATTACCGTGTTGCTCCAGTCCAGCGGGGCTACGTTTGCGCTCACGCTCGCTTCGCTGCATGAGGGCGTGCTGCCTTTGGTGGCTGCCGCCGCCATGGTGCTGGGAGCCGAGCTGGGTACCACGGTGAAAATTTTGCTCGGATCCATCGGGGGTACTCCCGACCAAAAGCGCATGGCTACCGCCAATTTTGCCTGGAATTTCATAACCGTGGCTGTGGTAGCCCTTCTCTTGAAGCCCTTCCTTGCTTTGGTTACCGATGTATTCCGGATGCACGATCCTTACCTGAGTCTGGCTATGTTTCAATCGTTGGTCAATCTGCTGGCTATCCTGCTTTTCTTTCCCTTTTTGGGAAGGATAGCGAAACTGGCGGAACGCATTTTCCGGACCTCTGAAGGCGAAACCGATTTGGCGTTTATCCGCAAGCGCGATGAGGGAAAACCGGAAAGTAAACTCCGACTCGCCGAACAGGAAATCATGCGTCTGCTCCGTCTCGTTATGGAGTATAACCGCAGCCTGATCATCCGTGAACCCCGCGCCAAAAACCGCAGCATACGCACGCTGTGGAATCAGTTGGTAAGGCCGGTTTCGCGCATGGAACAATACCGCCGCTTGAAGGAAATGCACGGGGAAATTTTGGATTATCTGGTGGAAATGAATGATGAAAATCTGCGTGCCGGGGAAAATGAGCGCTGCGCCACGCTCATCAATGCTTCGCGCTACATTATGGTGGGAGCCAAAGATGTGAAGGATGTGCAGCACAACCTGACCGAGCTTCGTGCGGCTGCCGAAGATGAACTTTACGGCATGACCGAACGGTTTGAAGCCTTTGAAAACGACTTCTTCGAACACCTGAAAGAATTATTTTCGTCGAAGGCAGAGGCCGTCACTCCTGAAAAACTGGCCCATTGGCAGCAGGAAAACAAACGCTGGCAGATGGAGAGAAATCAATATGTATACAACCTGTTGGATCATGACAAACTTGATCATAAAGACGCCTCCACGTTGCTGAATGTGATCCGTTCGCTCTATTCTTCGCACAAATCCATTCTGAAAGCCCTTGAGGTGATGAATACTCCCGCGGAATCTCCGTCCGCTTAAGTGCCAAAATCGTACCTTTGGGCCATAGAAATTTGCGTATGCCCAAGTATTTCGATACCATTTTAGGCACCATCGGTCACACACCCATGGTGAAGCTCAATGCCATCGTGAAGGAAGTTCCGGCCTTGGTTTTGGCCAAAGTGGAAACCTTCAATCCCGGAAATTCCATCAAAGACCGCATGGCCCTGAAAATGATTGAGGACGCCGAAAAATCGGGACTGCTGAAACCGGGCGGAACCATCATTGAAGGTACTTCAGGAAACACGGGCATGGGGCTGGCCATTGCGGCCATCATCAAAGGCTACAAATGCATTTTCACCACTACCGATAAGCAATCCAAAGAAAAAGTGGATGCGCTGAAGGCCTTCGGTGCCGATGTGATCGTATGTCCCACGGATGTAGACCCGGAAGACCCGCGTTCGTATTATTCCGTGTCGTCGCGGTTGGAAAAAGAAATTCCGGGTGCCTGGAAACCCAACCAATACGACAATCCGAGCAATGCGCAGGCCCATTACGAAAGCACGGGACCCGAAATCTGGGAGCAGACCGAGGGCAAAATCACCCATCTGCTGGTAGGCGTGGGAACGGGTGGAACGCTATGCGGCACGGCCCGGTTTCTGAAAGAAAAAAATCCGAACATCAAGGTCTGGGGAATTGACACCTACGGGTCGGTGTTTAAGAAATACCACGAGACCGGCATTTTCGATAAAAATGAAATTTATCCGTATGTGACGGAAGGCATCGGAGAAGATTTTCTGCCACAGAACGTCGATTTCTCCCTGATTGACCGTTTTGAAAAAGTAACGGACAAAGATGCCGCCATATACACCCGTGAGCTCACCCGAAAAGAAGGCATTTGGGCGGGAAATTCGGCCGGTGCGGCCATCGCGGGACTCATCCAACTGAAAGACCAACTCGGTCCCGACGATGTGGTGGTGGTAATTTTTCACGACCATGGCTCACGCTATCTCGGAAAAATGTTCAACGATGAGTGGATGCGCATGAAAGGCTATTTCCGCCACGAAGGGCAAACCGCCAAAGACTTGGTAGATATGAATGTGCGACACGATCTACTGACCATAGAGGCGGATAAAACCCTGGGTGATGCCGCGCGTACCATGAGCGCACGCGATATTTCCCAAATGCCCGTAACCCGCGAAGGGCGCATCGTAGGTTCGCTGAACGAAGCGCAGGTGTTCCGCATGATTACCGAAAAACCGGAACTCAAGCAGACCGCGATAGAACAGGTGATGGGCCCCGCATTTCCGTTTGTGGATATTTCCACGCCCATTCATGACCTTTCGCACATGATTACCGCCGATAATCCCGCCGTGCTGGTGCGCGATTTCAAAACCGACAAAACCTTCATCATCACCCGCCACGACATTCTGAAAGCCCTATGCTGAACAGGAAATCCGTAAAGGATATGATGGGATTTGTGATTTCGGTTCCCGAGAATCCCCGCCGCATCGTGTCGCTCGTACCTTCCCAGACCGAACTTATCTGCGATCTGGGCCTGGCTGACTGTCTTTACGGAGTCACTAAATTTTGTGTTCATCCCGAGGAAACGGTAAAACAAAAAACCGTAGTGGGCGGAACCAAAACGTTTCATATGGAAGCCATACGGGTGCTGAATCCGGACCTCATCATCGCCAACAAAGAAGAAAATGACCGGGACATGCTGCTCAATCTGAAAAAGCACTATCCCGTGTGGATCAGCGACGTGAAAAATTTGGATGAATGCCGGCAGATGATAACCGAAATGGGCGCCCTGCTCAACCGTGAGGAAGATGCCTCTTTCATCAACCGAAAAGTGGAGGAGGGATTCAGCGGACTGCCCACACTGCCCCGCCCCATAAAAACGGCGTATCTCATTTGGCGCAACCCTTTCATGGCGGTGAATTCAGATACGTTCATTCACGACATTATGCAGCGCTGCGGAATGGAAAATGTATTTGCCCACCGGGAAAATCGGTATCCCGAAATATCCATGGAAGAATTGAAAGCCGCCGATCCGGAGCTGGTGCTGCTCAGCAGTGAACCCTATCCGTTCAGCGAAAAACATTTTGCCGAAATAGAGGCCATTTTACCCGATGCTTCGCTGGCATTGGCCGATGGAGAGATGTTCTCCTGGTACGGCAGCCGCATGATGTTTGCCCCGGTATAT
>CAYYRB010000067.1:0-3396 GCA_964473995.1 uncultured Candidatus Competibacteraceae bacterium
CTTCCCCGTGGGCAACAGCACCTACAACCCGGTAACCATCACCAACAATACCGGCACAGCTGATGATTTTTCGGTACGTGTTTCTGATGCGGTTTTGCAGGGCGGTACAAGCGGTAATGCGCTTACCACGCCCCGCGTAAACCGCACCTGGCATATCGATAAAGTGAATAATCCCTCTGCCGCTGATGACAGCGGAGTGAACATGGTGTTCCAGTGGGCGGCGAATCAGGAAACGGGCACCATGGCAGCCTACAGACTCAACCACCACAACGGCAGCGGGTGGGTGTTTGCCACAGGCTATGATGTGGGCAGTTCGGAGGGAGTGACCGGCACCGATCCCAAAACGCTTACATTCATTGGCTATAAAGGGACTTTTTCGCCCTTTGCCATCGGCGGTTCGCCGGTGAGTCCGCTGCCTATAGTGTTGCAGGAATTTACGGCACAGTGCGCGGAAGAAGGGGTTACACTCAATTGGATCACTGAATCCGAAATCAACAACGAACGTTTCTTCATACACCGCTCCGCCGACCTGATTCAGTGGGAGGAAGTGCTTACATTGCCCGGTGCGGGCAACAGCAACGCCCCGCTCAGCTACACGGCCACGGACGAGCGTCGGCTGAAGGGCATCAGCTACTACCGCCTCACCCAGCAGGATTACGACGGCACCGCGGAGAGCTTTGATCCCGTGAGCATTACCTGTCAATCAAACGGAGGCGACAATGCGCTGCATGTGTATCCCAATCCGGCAGAAGATGAATTTACCGTTTCAATTTACGTTTCCCAAACTATATCCGAAGCCCTGTTGGAGTTATACGACCTCAACGGGCGGGTAGTTGCCGTAGGCGCCATTTCGGCGGAGAAAGGCAAAAATGCGTTTTCATTTCAGCGTGAAGGGTTGAAATCCGGCACTTATATTCTTCGCCTGCGCTCAGAAAAACTGGCGCTGAGTCCGGTGAAGGTGTTGTTGAAGTAATTTGTTGAATAGGATAAAGGAACAAGGAAAAATTAATTTGATAATTTATTACTCTTCGGTTACTCGCTTCGCTCATGCGTTGCATGCTCCGCTTCGCTCCGGATAATTTGAAAATGTGCTGATGACACCATTGCCTGATAACCGATAACCGATAACAACCAAACAATCAAGCAATCAAACAAACCCTACTATTGCCTGATAACAGAGCCAGGACAAAAGAACAAGGATAAAGGAGAAAAGACGGAATGCGAACATTAAACGAAATTCCGACCCGAAGCGGTCTTTGATCTTTACTCTTTGCTCTTTGAGCGAAGCGGTCTGAACAAGCACCAAGACATCAGTAATTGAAGCAAGTATCAAGTAGCAGGTATCAAGACCATGAACTACAGCCTATTGCCTATTGCCTGATAACAGATAACAATTAACAAAAAGAGCCAAGAGCCAAGAACCAAGAATCAAGAGTCAAGACTGCTACGCCGCCCTGAGGCACTCGAAGGGCAAGAGCCAGGAACCAAGAGTGACCTTGCCTAAATTTGGTTGACAGTTTTTTATTCATATCCTTAATATTCTGCTATCTGCCGCTTCTTACCTGATGCGGTTTTTTTCCTATTTTGTGCTGCCTTTACTACTATGTTAACCTATGAAAGAAGAATTGATGCATGCCGCGTGGCGGTTTGGATTGTTCGATCGTCAGCACCTGATAGCCGACTCCGGGGAGCGGGTGGAGATTCTGCAGCCCGGACTATACAACACCGACTCGGGTCCCGATTTTTTTAACGGAAGTGTCACGCTCGATGGTATCCGCCTGGTAGGAAACATAGAAATGCACGTGCATGCCGATGATTGGTACGCGCATGGCCATGAAACGGATCCGGCCTATGAAAATGTCATTCTGCACGTAGTGTGGACGGAAGGGAAAACCACCTTTTGCGGGGGACGGAAAATTCCCACCCTCTCCCTTAAAGATAAAATTTGGCCCGAAGCGATTGATAATTATGCGCGGCTGATGGGTTCACTGGGCCGGATTCCCTGCGAGGGAAGGATCAATTCCGTGCCCGATACGCTGATCAGGATGTGGCTTTCCCGCATGACCGCGGAGCGCCTGGATCGCAAGGCGGGGGAATTGGCCGAATGGATCAACCGGCTCAAATATTCACCGGAACAAGCTTTTTTTATTTTGTTGGCGGGTAATTTCGGGTTTCATACCAATAAAGTTCCGTTTGAAGAATTGGCCAAGGGATTGGATGCCCGCCTGTTTTCAAAACATAAGGACTCCCTTTTTCAAATCGAGGCGTTGCTTTTCGGCCGGTCGGGGTTGTTAGAGAGAGCCTTCTCCGATTCCTATGGCCATGAATTGGCCAAAGAATTTTCGTTTCTGCGCCTGAAATACGGTCTCGCGCCTATGAATCCCGCCGCTTGGAAATTCGGGCGGACACGGCCGGCAAATTTTCCTACGCTGCGTCTGGCCCAGTTGGCCGCGCTCATTTATCGTTCCAAATTTTTGATGGCGGCTCTTTTGGAAGCCGAATCGGCATCGGCCCTGAGAAAACTTTTCATGGCCGAACCCTCGGAATATTGGAAATCCCGCTATGATTTTGACAAACCTTCAAAAACGGCTACCGGGAAAATGTCGGATGCCTCCATCGATCTGATTTTGGTAAATACGGTTGCTCCGTTTATTTATTACACGGGCATGCGCAGCGGCGATGAAGGGGTTAAAGAAAGGGCTCTTTCCGTTTTGGAATCCGTAAAACCCGAGGTAAATCACATCACCGCGGTATGGCGTGAGGCCGGTTTCAGTCCGCGTTGCGCGGCAGATTCGCAGGGAATGATCCACCTTTTTCGGAAGTATTGCACAAATCGTTTATGTTTGCAGTGTGCCGTCGGAAATAAACTCTTATCCCAAAAAGAATGAAATCACTCGCGTATAAATTGGCTGATATCACAGCGTTGAACGCTTTTGGAGTTTGTTCGCGGCTTGGGGAAAAAATGGGCATTTCAGCCGGAAAGGTCAGGGCATATTTTATTTATGCTTCTTTCGCCACATTCGGTTCCCCGTTGGTTGTTTATCTCGCCCTTTCGTTCTTTATGGAACTCCGTCGCCTGCTTCGGCAAGGTCGTTCGCGAATTTGGGATTTGTGAAAGTACTGATTACCGGTTGCAACGGCCTTGTTGCCTGCAGTCTTACAAAATGGCTGCGCGAAAATGGGGCAGAGGTGTGGGGAACTTCCGTATCCGGACTAACCAATCCGCATCTGACAGAGAAAAAGTATGTTCGTTACGACCTTACGGGAGAGGGCGTATGTCATCAGTTGCTTGACTTGGTTGAGCCGGACGTGTTGGTTCATGCCGCCGCCATTACCAAACCCGACGAGTGCGAACGTCAGCCGGATGTTTGCATACAACTGAATAAGGATGCTTCC
>CAYYRB010000067.1:3496-10609 GCA_964473995.1 uncultured Candidatus Competibacteraceae bacterium
ACCGGATGCCCACTTTTTCGGAAGATCTGGCTTCCGGGTTGGGTAAATTGTGTTTTACCGATCATGCCGGTATTTTTCATTTGGCAGGGGCAGATTACCTGAGTGTGTACGAATTTGCCCTGCAGGTGGCGGAAGTGTTCGGTTTTGATGCTGAACTCATCCGTCCCGTAGAAACGGCTACTTTGGGAGAGCCCGCCATGCGGCCGCCGAAAACTCGCTTGGTTTCCGGTCGCGCCTTCACGGATTTGGGTTATGCCCCGGGCCCCCTGAGGGAAAACCTGCTGCTGATAAAAAGTAGGCTGCAGTCATAATCCATTGAGTGCTTTCGGATGTATACCTTTTTTTCAGCGCCTTTCAGTCCTAAAAAAAACACCTTTAGGCATACCAAACTCGGAGATTTTTTTTTTCTTTACCCGAATTTAATGCCAATTTAAAACAGAACCATGACCAAAGAAAAACAACAATGGGGATCCCGCGTGGGACTCATTCTGGCAATGGCCGGCAACGCCGTCGGACTTGGAAATTTCCTGCGTTTTCCCGTGCAGGCGGTGAACAACGGAGGCGGCGCATTTATCATTCCATACCTGTTTTGCTTTCTGGCCATGGGTATTCCGTTATTGTGGATTGAATGGTCCATGGGGCGTTTCGGAGGAAAACACGGAAATCATTCCACTCCCTTTATCCTCAACTCTATGAGCAAACGCGCCATGTGGAAATACATCGGCGTATTCGGAATCTTTACCAACATCGGCGTGGCGGCGTATTATTGTTATATCGAAAGTTGGACCCTCTCCTATGTGGTTCATTCCGTTGCCCGAACATTCGGCGGAATGTCTCAGGCAGAGGTGGCTCAGTTTTTTAACGATTATGTGGATATCGGAAAATCAACCACCGGTATCCCTTACGAAGCCGTGGTGTTTTATATCATCTGTCTTGTCTTGAATACGTGGATTCTTTCCCGTGGCTTGGGGGGTGTAGAAAAAGTGGCGAAAATCGGTATGCCTTTATTGATTTTATTCGGAATTGTACTGGCCATTCGGGGTTTAACATTGGGTACTTCCGGAGCCTCTGCCGAAATTCCTTTTGCTTCGGCCATAGACGGACTTAATTTTCTCTGGACTCCCCAATTTGACAGTTTGGCCAATCCGAAAGTTTGGCTCGCGGCAGCGGGTCAGGTATTCTTCACACTCAGCGTGGGTATGGGTACCATACAGTGTTATGCCTCCTACCTGCGCGAAAAAGATGATGTGGCCCTCAACGGGGTTACTTCCGGTTTTACCAATGAATTTGTGGAAGTGGTACTCGGCAGCTCCATCGTGATTCCCATTGCCGCCGGTTACCTCGGTCTGGACTGGGTGAAGGAAAACGCCGGCTTCGGGATGGCTTTTCAAACCATGCCCTTTCTGTTCGAAAAATGGGGTCCTATTCTTGCCGCCTTGGCGGGATTAATGTGGTTCGGGCTGCTGTTTTTTGCCGGAATTACCTCCTCTTTGGCCATGGGAACGCCTTGGATGGGCTTCATGCACGATGAGTTTAACTGGGGCAGGAACAAGGGAGCCATATCCTTCGGCATCATCACCCTCATTATGGGTTTGCCCACTGTGTTCTTTTTTCAGCAGGGCGTGTTTGATGAATATGATTATTGGGCGGGAACGGTATCACTCGTTGTCTTTGCCATGCTGGAAACCATCCTTTTTGTGTGGATATTCGGCATGAAAAAAGGATGGCAGGAAATCAATCTCGGTGCGGATATTAAACTTCCTACGGTATATAAATATGTAATGATGACCATCACGCCGGTGCTGCTGATTCTCGTATTTCTGGGATCGGTGTTTACTCCCAAGAATAACGATTGGGTGGCCGCATTCTCCGGTAATTGGGTATTGGATAACAGTTCGCTGATTAAACAAATGACGAACGCCGGACTCCGGGAACAGATTGCTTTATCCACAGATCCCGTCCTTACAGCCCAACTGGAGGAAAAACTTTGGTTCATCAATTTGGCGCGGATCCTGCTCATCAGTTTATTTGCCGGCATTTGCGTTCTGGTTTACATTGCCCATAAAAAACATCAACAGCAAAAACACAGTTTATGAACAGCAGCGCCTTGATTCTTATGCTGGCCTCCATGATTTCCGTTACGGCCGCCACGATCTACTTTTTCTATCGGGTGCTCACCACGCCCTCAAAACCTGATTCAGAGGAGAGGCCCGAAGGTTTTTACGAAGCGGATTAACACAAGCGGTGGTTATCCATGGCTTTGCGAAAAAATCGGTTTTTCCATTGGAATAAGCGGGAGCGCAGAGGCAGTTTGGCGCTGTTGTGTCTGCTCTCGGCCATGTTGTTTTTTTACGGGTATTTGAAAAGGATGCCGGACCAATCGTGGAAGCCCGATCCTGAATTTCTGAAACTGGCCGGACAATTTGCCGATACGCAAATTACCTTTGCAGAAAGGGAATACAAACCTTCAGATAGATTCCCCGATAAACCTTTCTCACGAAATACATTTCCATCCATTTCAGGGCCATTTAATCCCAACGGGTTGCCAGAGTCGGAATGGATAAACATGGGCCTTTCAGCTCCTCAGGCCAAAGCGCTGAAGAATTTTGAGGCCCGTGGCGGACGCTTCTATAAAAAGGAGGATTTAAAAAAAGTATTCGTAATTTCTGCATCATTTTATGCCCACATTGAGCCGTATGTGATTATTCCTGCTGCTCCGGCAGAAAAAGAAAAATCCGCATTCCCGCCGAATGAACCAAAGGTGTCCGGTAGGGTGGATATCAACCGGGCCGATTCCGCTGCATTGGATTCCCTGCCCGGAATTTCGCCGAAGCTCGCCGGCCGTATGATCCGCTTCCGGCAGATTTTCGGCGGTTTCGTTTCAGTTTCGCAGGTGAAAGACATGCCCGGTTTTTTTGCGGACAGTTACGACCGGCTTACCCAAAAAGCCTTTACAGGTTCCGCCGTTGTAAAGCCTGTTAATCTCAACTATTGTACTTTCAAGGAGTTGCTGCTTCTGCCGGGAATGACCTATGAATGCGTGAAGGCCATCTTAAACCATCGCGAACGAAACGGTTTTTTCCGCAAAACCGAAGATCTGGTTCACCTAAATTTGGCAGAACCTGATTTATACCTTAAAATTGCACCCTATATCGAGGTAAGGTGATTCAGGAAAAAGCCAAAGCATGTGTGAGGGATATCGCTGATTTCCCTAAGCCGGGGATTCTCTTCAGGGATCTTACCCCAATTTTGGCCCGTCCCGATATTTGTTCTGAAATAGATGATTTTTTTGCGGAAGCTTTCCAAAAGCATCAGATAGATGCCGTGGCGGCTTTGGAAGCGCGCGGATTTTGGTTTGGCCCTTCCCTCAGCCGTAAGCTTCAGGTGCCCTTTATTCCCATACGGAAAAAGGGAAAACTGCCCTACAGAACCATTGAGCGCAGCTATGCCCTGGAATATGGTCAGGCGGTGGTGGAAATGCACGTGGATGCGGTAACGCCCGGCATGCGTATCCTTATCCATGATGATCTGATAGCCACGGGAGGATCCGCAGTGGCGGCCGCCGAGTTGATCGAGAACTCGGGGGGAATTGTGGCCGGGTTTTCGTTTCTGGTGGAAATTTCCGACCTGAAAGGCAGAGAGCGGCTGAACCGTTTCTCTCCAAACATTGTTTCATTAATTACTTATTAACAGCATATCAAATATGAATTTTGAGCTTGACGAAAGCGTGGTGATGGTGGCTCAGACAGCCCGTGATTTTACCCAAAGAGAAGTACTTCCCCATGTGATGGATTGGGACGAAAGACAATATTTCCCCATTGAGGCCATGAAAAAGGCGGGAGAATTGGGACTTCTGGGTGTTTTGGTGCCCACGGAATACGGCGGTGCAGGGCTTGGCTATCAGGAATACATCAGCATCATTGATGAAATTGCCAAAGTGGACGGCTCATTCGGGCTTTCCGTCGCGGCTCATAACTCGCTCTGTACAGGGCATATTCTGCAGTTCGGTAACGAAGAACAGAAACGGAGATGGTTGCCCAAATTAGCCACCGGGGAGTGGATCGGCGCTTGGGGCCTTACCGAAGCCAATACCGGGTCTGATGCCATGAGAATGAAATGCGTGGCTGTTCAGGACGGCGATCATTGGGTGATTAACGGAACCAAGAACTGGATTACCCACGGTATCTCATCCAATGTGGCCGTGGTGCTCGTGCGTACGGGCGATTTGTTGGATAGTAACGGTATTACGGCTTTCGTTATCGAACGGGGCACCCCCGGTTTCAAAGCAGGCAAAAAGGAAAACAAACTGGGCATGCGCTGCTCTGAAACGGCCGAACTGATTTTTGAAGATTGCCGTGTCCACAAGGATAATATTCTCGGTAAAGTAGGCGAGGGTTTCAAACAAGCCATGAAGATATTGGACGGAGGTCGTATTTCCATAGCGGCGTTGTCTTTGGGAATAGCCCGCGGTGCTTATGAGGCGGCATTGAAGTACTCTAAGGAACGCCAGCAGTTTGGCAAGCCAATTTCCGAATTTCAGGCCATTGCTTTCAAATTGGCCGATATGGCTACCGAAATTGAAGCATCCGAATTGCTCACCCGTCAGGCAGCTGATTTGAAAATGCGTGGAGAAAAAATGACGCTCCAGTCGGCCATGGCCAAATATTATGCATCTGAGGTGGCCGTAAAGTGCAGTACCGAGGCCATTCAGATTTTCGGGGGCTATGGCTACACCAAAGATTTTCCGGTAGAGAAATTTTACCGAGATTCAAAATTGTGTACCATAGGTGAAGGTACTTCCGAAATTCAGAAACTGGTTATTTCACGACATATCCTTAACTCATAATTATGCGTACCGTATATTTTTCTGCCGTTTGTCTGTTCTTTTCAGGCCTGCTTTTTTGGGGCTGTAAAAAGACGGAAAGTTTCACTTATAAGGCTTTTTGCACGCAGTGTAAATTATCTTACTATGACGAAAATGGGTTTTTTGTGGCCCAGGAACAGGCGGCCGGAAATTTTGAAAAGCAGCTGGACGTGCCCGAATTTGCCAACATCATGATTGCCCTACAAAGTGCGGTTCATTTGGATTCTGCCGCGGGTAATCCGATTTTTAATTCGGATGTAGTTCGTGTGGAATTGTACAAAGGCAAAGATTTGGTATGTTCCGATACGGCGGTAGGAAAAAAACTACAGGCGGTAACCTGTTCATACAGTTGGCCCAAATAAATTGAGAAGATTTTTTGGTGGAATCATTTTTCTTATATCTTTGCAATCCCAAAAGAAAGTCTAAAGCATGTTAATCATACCTGTAAAAGAAGGTGAGAGCATAGAAAGAGCTCTCAAGAAATACAAAAAGAAGTTTGAGAAAACCGGCGTGGTGAAAGAGCTCCGCCGCAGGCAACAGTTTACCAAACCTTCCATATTGGACCGTGAGGTGAAATTGCGTGCCGTTTACCGTGAAAAGGTAAAAAGATCCCTTTCGAACGAATAATCTTTTCATTTCATAATTTTGAAAGGTCTTTGGAAACAAAGGCCTTTTTTTGTTAACTTTCCACTCAAAATATAGCGGATTGGAGTGGGAGCATGCCATAGGACTATTTGAAAATTACCTGAAAACGGAAAAACGCTATTCGGTTCATACCTCGGGTGCCTATATTCAGGATTTACAGGAGGCTGTCTCTTTTTTTCAGAAGGAATTTGAAGTAAGGTCGCTTCAGGAAATAACGTCGGGGATGGCGCGCTCATGGGTCATGCACCTATCAGATGCCGGACGTGAGCCGAAAACCGTACACCGGAAAATATCATCACTCAGGTCTTTTTACAAGTTTTTGGTCAAGAAGGGCCATTTGCCTTCCATACCGTTCAGTGAAATTCCCCTGCCCAAGATTCGGAAAAAATTGCCCCAGTTTGTCGAATCAGATAAAATGGAACTTCTGCTGGATCATGTCGCCTTTGGTGATTCTTTCGAGGGAGTGCGCGATAAAACGATCATCAATCTGTTTTACGGGTCGGGGATGCGCCTTTCAGAATTGGTTAATCTGAACGTACAGGATATTGATTTTTCCCGCAAATCTGTGAAGGTGTTGGGTAAGCGGAATAAAGAACGCATCATTCCCCTGCCCGCCGAGGTCTTGACCGATCTGGCCAATTACCTTGTTTTGCGCAACAGCCAGTTTGCGGGCGAAGCGGCTCTTTTCCTTACAGTCAAAGGTAAGCGGGTTTATCCCCGGATGGTTTACGGATGTGTGAAAGCCTATTTGTCTGCGGTAACTACTGCGGGAAAAAGAAGTCCCCACGTGCTCAGGCATACTTATGCCACTCACTTGCTCAATAACGGGGCTGATATCAACGCCATTAAGGAGTTGTTGGGTCATGCCAACCTGGCTGCTACTCAGGTATATACTCACAACACGCCGGAGAAGTTGAAAAAAATTCACGCGAAAACCCATCCGAGGGGATAAGAAAACCCGGGTATCATCGTTTTTATCAAAAGCAATTCCGGAACAAAAATTGGATAACAACAATAAACCAAATAAGTATGAAATTATCAGTAAATGTAATTGACGTAAATGATGCCGGCGGCCTTAAGGCGCATGTGGAGAAAAGAATAGATAAGTTGCGCACGTTCTATGACGAAATACTTTCGGCCGAGGTGATCATCAAAAAGAATAAAGCCTTGGACCCATCCCCCAAAACGGTGGAGATGAAGGTGCATGTTGCAGGAACCGAGCTTTTTGCGGCAAAGGAATCGCATAAGGCAAAAGAGGCGATTGATCTCACCTTTGAAGCACTGAACAGGCAACTCATCAAGTTTAAGGAAACCAAGAGCTGATCGAAATAAGCATCGGACGTTAGGGCGGCGTAAGCCGTCTTTTTTTTGCCTGACAAATTAGGATTTAAATAATTGATTAATAAATATTTGATATGTAAAAATGCTCTTCTGTCTCATTTTTTGCTATTTTTTTTGGTTCCAGTTCTTTGGGATTAAAAAAGTTCATTACATTTGCAGCCCGTTTGGAAAGCGATAATTCGTTTTTTCTGCTTATCAGGCGCGGAAGCCGAAGTAGCTCAGCTGGTAGAGCAACTGATTTGTAATCAGTAGGTCGGGGGTTC
>CAYYRB010000068.1:0-1680 GCA_964473995.1 uncultured Candidatus Competibacteraceae bacterium
CCAAGATCCCTCAAGATTACCAGCAGCCACTGCAAGATTATTTGCATCTGCTTTAATGATGGTTTTGTGAAGAAGGTACGACCCCGTCGGGGTCGAATATGGTTTTGGTTTCTGTTTTCTAAAATATACGAGCCCTTCGGGTTTAGCTATTCCAGCCATTCAAATAGGTACTGGTCTTTAAATTCTATCTCAAATTTTTTAAGCAATTCAATATATTCTTCCTTGAAATTATGCTTTTTATGATGTTCTTTTTGGTTCATGATGTAATTGATGACATTGCTCAAATCTCTATGGCTATAGGAGAATGCACCATACCCTTCCTGCCAATAAAAATTCTGCCGCAAAAACTTGCGCTCATTGATAAATTCATTAGATGCTTTTTTGACTTCCCGCACGAGGTCAGACAAACAACATGACGGCTTCATTCCAATCAAAAAGTGAATATGATCGGGCATGCCGTTTATTGCCAGTAACTTTTGGTCTTTATTGCGTAAAATTCCTGTAATGTATTTATACAACTCATCTTCCCATGAAGCATGAATTAAATTTTGTCTTCCCTTTACGGCAAATACAACCTGTATGTAAATCTGCGAAAATGTGCCAACTCTTGACATGCGGATGCGTTTGGTTAAAGATAAAAAAAAGCCCCGACGTGTGCCGGGGCTTCGTTCTATTATTTTCTCATCAGCTTCAGCTGTTCAAAAACTGACGCAGTACATACTGCAGAATGCCTCCGTGGCGGTAATACTCAATCTCAATTTGAGAATCCAGACGGCAATCGGCCTTGAAGGTAATTTGGGTTCCGTCTGCACGATGTGCGATTACCGTCATTTCCTTTCCGGGGGTTAGGCCTTCGCCTATGCCTAAAATGGAAAATGTTTCTTCTCCCGATAATCCGAGAGTTGCCGCATTTTCGCCGGCTTTATACACCAACGGCAATACACCCATGCCTACCAGGTTGCTGCGGTGGATGCGCTCATAGCTCTCGGCGATAACCGCTTTTACGCCCAACAGGAAGGTTCCTTTGGCTGCCCAGTCGCGCGAGGATCCTGAACCGTATTCTTTGCCCGCCAAAACGATGAGCGGTGTCTTTTCGGCCTGGTAACGCATGCTGGCATCGTAAACGGTAGTTTCTTCGCCGGTAGGCAGGTATTTGGTGAAACCGCCTTCCTGTGCGGCCAATTTATTTTTGATACGCACATTGGCAAACGTTCCGCGCATCATCACCTCGTGATGACCACGGCGGCTTCCGTAGCTGTTGAAATCGGCCTTGGCCACACCGCGCTCCGTAAGCCATTTGCCCGCAGGGGTAGCCTCTTTAAAAGAACCCGCGGGTGAGATATGGTCGGTGGTGATGGAGTCTCCCAGCATAAGCAGGGTGCGCGCTCCGGTGATATCGATGGGGGTTCCCGCCTCGGCGGAAAGATTATTGAAGAATGGGGCTTCCGCAATGTAGGTAGACTCGGCATCCCAGGCGAAAATTTCACCTGTGGGTGCTTCCAGTGCTTTCCATGCCTCGTCGCCTTCAAATACGGTGGCGTAGCTTTCTGCAAAGTCTTTGCTTGTAACCGACTTGCGCACCATGTCATGAATTTCTTCGTTGGTGGGCCAGATGTCTTTCATGTACACCGGATTCCCTTGCTGATCAGTCCCCAGGGGTTCATTGAATATGTCAATATC
>CAYYRB010000068.1:1780-10434 GCA_964473995.1 uncultured Candidatus Competibacteraceae bacterium
CAGCCGAACTCGGGACTCATGTTGGATACGGTGGCGCGATCGGGTACGGAGAGTGTATCCAATCCCGGCCCGAATACTTCCACAAATTTTTCCACCACACCGTATTTGCGGAGCAGTTGGGTAATGGTAAGTACCATATCGGTTGCGGTGGTTCCTTCGCGCAGACTTCCTGTGAGTTTAAGGCCGATTACCTCGGGCATTGTAAAGAAAAGCGGTTGTCCCAATAGGGCAGCTTCCGCTTCGATACCGCCCACGCCCCAGGCAATTACTCCGATTCCGTTTACCATTGGGGTATGTGAGTCAGTACCCACGAGCGTGTCGGGGAATGCATATCCGTCGCGCGGGATAATTCCTTTGGCCAGATATTCCAAATTCACTTGGTGGCAGATTCCCATGCCCGGAGGCACCACACCGAAATTGTCAAATGCTTTCTGAGCCCATTTCAAAAATTGATACCGCTCTTTGTTGCGCTCATATTCCAAAGCTACGTTTTTGGACAATGCATCTTTGGTTCCGAAATAATCAATCTGCACGGAGTGATCGATCACTAAATCCACGGGAACCAGCGGATTAATCTGTGACCCTTTTTTTCCTTTCCGTACGGCTTCTGCACGTATGGAGGTGATGTCCACAACGGCCGGAACTCCCGTGAAATCCTGCATGAGTACGCGGGCAGGTTTGAAAGGTATTTCTTTGTCAGCCGGTTTGGGCTGCCAATTCAGAATGGTATCTACGTTTTCTTTGGTGATGGCAAAGTCATCAAAATTTCGGATGGCATTTTCCAACAAAACCCGGATGGAAAAAGGCAGTCGGGAAATGTTTTTTCCCTGTGCTTCCAAGTCTTTTAAGCTGAAGTATTTGAATGTTCCCAGTGCGGTGTTTAATTCCCGGCGTATGCCGTACAAATCTTTTTCCATGATGCTCTGTGTTTCAGTTTGATTATTTCGTTCCTCCGGCAAAAGTAATATTTTGGCGGTAGTTTTAAAAACACATAAATCAACCTTTGTCGCTCCGCGGCTTTAAAGACATTTTGCCGCAACTTTATAATGGAATGTGCTCGATAGAATATTTTTCGGATTGGGATAGCCGATTGATTAAAAATGAAGATTAATAAGTCATTATCAGCCTGCCTGCTTATCGGTCATTTCCGCGAGCCATCGCCTGATTTCTTTGGCTAAAGTAGGATTTCCGTTCAATGTGTTTTTTGGCGATAAATGTTCCTTATGCTGCAATATGGAACGGAGGTTGAATTGATCTTGCGTGGAGTAGGTGAAAATTCCCTTTTCTGAAAGATACCTGGCCAGATATTCCTGTTCGGTTTGTCCGGGTGTGGGCACCAGATGTGCATGCAAACCGATCGAATATAACTCCATAATGGAAGTATATCCGCTACGGCAGATTGTTTTTTTTGAAAGCGCGTAAGCATGTTGAATTTCTCCGGTACCGGCAAGATCAATTATTTCAACATGCGCCGTTACATCGTTCGGATTACCCTCTATTCCGCGAATGAGCAAGAAATTCAGGTTGGGAAACTCCTTAACCTGATTCAGGAAGAGGTTCTCTAGCCGGGTACGTTGCGGTTCCGGCCCGGAAAGAATGAGCGCGGCATCGTATATTTTTGTCTTTTCGGAAAGTTCTGTGAAACGACTTAACGGGCCTATAAACGTTGTGTTTTCAGGCGGTTTGTTTCCATGGGCTAAAAGCCCTGACAGATTTTGGTCTCCCTCAAAATCTGGTACCCAAATTTCGGAAAAAGAGGAGGTGAAATGCCGGTTCAATTTTTTCGCCAGAAAATCGGTTGGTCCGAAACCCGTTTGAATATTCAGTTGGTGGGTTATAAATACAGATGGTATGCGGTCTGAAAAGGCCCCGTAACGGTTATCACTGATTATGCCTTGGATATTTAAATTCGTTATCGCTTTTTTGATGAATCGGGATTCTTTGGCTATTCCCAGAAGTTGTCTTGGTGTTTGAAGGGACATGTAAAGCGGCATGAATCGTCCATGAGTCGGGTAACGGACAGGAACTCCCGGAAACTTGATCCACGCCAAATTGGGGAATTCCTGCCTGAGTAAATGGAGTGGACCCGCATCTGCAGCAATAACCGGTTGAGCCCCTGCGTCAATCAATTCCCTAATTACGGGTACACACCTTACGGCATGTCCCAATCCCCAATCCAGGGGACAAACCAGAATACGCGGTTTTTGGCTCATTTCAGCGGTTGAAGGTAAAAATTCCCCGGTTTTCTTTTCCGCCTGCGTTTCTCTTTTTTATTTTTACGGAAAATCAACAACTATGAAACATGCCCTTGTTACGGGTGCAGGAAGGGGAATTGGACGGGCCATAACCGAAAAATTGGCTTCTTCAGGTTATCGTGTAGTGGCCGTGGCGCGCACACGGGAGGAGTTGACGGGCTGGCAATACACTGAAAAGATTCACCCTTTCGTCGCTGATGTTACTGTGGCTTCTCAAAGACAGGCGCTTTATCAGTTTTGTCTCGATCAAAAAACAATGCCGCACGTGTTGGTGAATAATGCCGGGTTGTATGCATCCGATAAGGCTGTCGGTGTACCTTCAGTTTTGGAGGATAGCCTCCAGATCAATCTGATTCAGGTACGGGAAATGACGGATTTGTTTTGGGAGTATATGGCCTCCGTTAAGAACGCTCATGTGTTTAACATCATTTCTATTCTTGGGCGCGAAATTCGTTCTGAGGCGGCATCCTACACCATAGCCAAGCATGCCTTGGCCGCTTACAATAAATTGCTGGTTCATGAGGGAAAAGCCCGTGGCATAAAGGTTACGGGAATTTTCCCGGCATCTGTTTATACATCTGCATGGGAAGGAACGGGCGTAAACCCTGATTTACTGATTAAACCTGAGGACGTGGCGTTTTTGGTAGAAGCCTCGCTGCATCTTTCACCCGCTGCGGTTCCCGAAGAAATTCACCTGGGCTGCATGACGCCCGGTTTTTAAAACGGATTCATGACCTTCAGCCGGGCTCCTTTGGTGAAATGGATTGTTCCCCTCATGGGGGGTATTTGGACATGGGATTTGGCAGGCAATCCGCCATTATGGCCATTTTACCTGGTTTTTTTGGTTTTACCTTTTCTTATTTATTCCGCGTATTCAAAGGCAAACCGCTTTATAAATACGGCTTTTTTCGGTGTGTTCATCTGGCTGATTTTATTTTTTGGATCCTGGTGGTGGGCAGGCTTTTTTTCGTCCTCTGAAAGTCGGTTGCCGGAAAATAAATCCATGTGGGTAAGAGCCATTTTGGAGGATGTACCTGAATTCAAGTCAGGCCGTTATCGGACGACGGCAAAGGTGCTTGAATATGCAACTACTGATGACTCTGCCCGCGTAAAAAGCCGGGTGCTTTTTTATTTTCAACCGGATGTGCCTTGTTCCGATTGGGCTCCCGGCGATGAGTTGTGGATGCAATGTAAGTTCCTGCCGATCCGACCTCCGATGAATCCCGGCGAATTCAACATGGAACGGCATTATCGGTTTAAGGGAATTTTCAGCCGGGCGTATGTGTCGGCTCATCAAGTGGGGCGACATAAGCCAGCAACCGGTTTTTCCTTCGCCCGGTTTTTTTCCGATGCGCGCAAATCGCTCTCTGCACGTATTGATGCCGCCTTCCGTTCACCTCGCGAAGCGGGCCTGGGAAAGGCGCTTGTTTTTGGCTACAAAAGCGAATTGGACGAAGAAACCGTGCAGGCTTTTTCCCGTTCGGGAACATCGCATGTTCTCGCCGTATCGGGGCTTCATGTGGGTATCATTTGGCTTATGATGGATCGGCTGCTTTACCCATTAAGCCGTACGCGTCGGTTACGGTGGATTAAATTCACGTTGTCCCTTGCTTTTTTATGGTTTTATGCTTTGCTTACGGGCATGAGCCCTTCCGTGGCCCGTGCCGCTTTCATGTTCTCTTTTATGGCGTTGTCTACCGTTGCGGAAAAACGCTACAATTCACTGAATATTTTAGCTTTTTCGGCTATTATTTTATTGTTATTCAATCCTCCCGTGCTTTTTTCTCCCGGATTTCAGCTTTCCTATGCTGCCGTCGCCGGGATTTTAATTATGTATCCGCTCATCAACGGAGCTTTCTATTTTCCTCAAAAAATACTTGGCGGAATATGGTCCATGACTGCCCTTACCTTGGCGGCTCAAATTGCCACTACACCTATCACGCTGTATTGGTTTGGCAGCTTTCCTACCTGGTTTGCTTTTTCCAATTTGCTTATCGTTCCACTCTCCGGAATTGCCTTGTATGCGGGTGTGGCCGGACTTGTTTTGGCCCCTGTTCCTCACGTAGGCACACTGCTCATGCATCTTTTTCAATTGTTCATAAAGGTGATGTTGTCTTTGGCGGAATTTTTTTCTGATTTGCCCAATGCCGTTATGGCCCTTTCTTTTTCGCTTTCAGAAAGTATTATGGCCGTATTTTCTTTGCTTTTCGCCATTCTGTTTTTTCAGCGGAAACACGTTGTCTATTTTGCTTTTTTTACGCTGCTGTTGATCGGTATCGTTGGATTTCGAATAAATCGTGAATGGCGATGGATACAGAGAGAAAAATGGGTAGCTTACTCGCTGAAAAAAGGCGCTTTGTTTCGCTATGTGAATGGACGGACAGCCTATGATTATTCCACTCCCGGATTTGACTCTTCTTCCTACCGATTTTCCATTTTGCCTTCCGATCAACGTTGGGGAATACGGAAAAAAGACGCCCTTTCTGATGCGAACGGTCTGATTTCCGTGCCCGGATTCAGGATGGTTATTCTCAAAAAAAGTCACTTTGCTACGTCAGGATTTCCACCCATTAGGTGCGATGCGGTTGTTCCCGGGCCTGACCTTACTTTTCTGGATGTGGAAAAATTGTTGAATCGTTTTCGCTTCAACTATATGCTGCTTACGGCAGAAACACCGCGCAAGCGACGGGAAAAGTGGACAGTGATTTGCCGAGAATGGGGGATACCGGTTTACGACCTTACCCAGACGGGCTGGAAAGAGCTTAAACCGCGAGGATTTTGAGGCCTTTCGGAATGTGAAGAACAGTCACTTTAATTCAACGAAAATTCAGGCGGTAACCGCCGCTCTTATTGCTTGATCCAACGGCCTCTGAATATCCGCTCACCATCGGTGCATTCCAGCACATATATGCCCGCTTTCAGGTGGCTAATATCGATTTGATTTTCTCCGCTTTGCCACTGGCCGTTGACCATTATCCTTCCTTCCATATCCATGATTTTATAGGAACCTGCACCTTGGCTGTTTTCGGAAAAACGGATGGATTGATCAGCCGGGTTGGGCCATATATTCAAGGGTTGTTTTGTCTGGTTGGAAGCTATGTCCGCAGTGGGATGTTCAAATTGACTGAAGAAACGCCAGATTTCTTTGCTTGCGCTAATATCCATACAGGTAACGTCAATAGTAAGGGGTGCGCCCGGCCAGGTATGGGCTCCGTTGATTATTTTAAAAAGTTCCACTGAGGCTCCACCGTCTCCGGGGGCATATACATAGTGTTCAGCCGTAGCTCCATCCGTGGGGGCCACATCGGGTACGTTTGTCATGGTAGCAGGCGTGGGGCAGTTGTTGAATTGTACCCAATAATTCACTACACTGTCGATGGGTAAAAAGCCAGAATTGCCCGCGTAAGGTACGGTGGCATCCGCAGTGCCATGAATTTGCATTACGGGTATAGGTCTGCTTGGATTGCAGGATGATGCAGTGGTTGCAGTCATACTGCCGGTAACAGAGGCTATCGCAGCAAAGCGGTCGCTTTGGCATGCGAGGTGATAACTCATAAATCCGCCGTTGGACATACCCGTGGAATAAATCCGCCTGGGGTTGATGTTGTATTCAGCTGAAATGGTATCAATCAATGCTTCCAAAAAAGCCACATCGTCCACATTGGATGCGAAAAAACCCACGTTCCAAAACTGCGTATTGGTTGTTCCTGGCTGAACAGTACCTTCCGGGTGCACCACGATAAAACCTGCCGTATCGGCGATGGGTTTGAAATCTCCGTAGAGGGACTGTTGCCAGCCGAAGGAGGTGTATCCATGCAGATTCAATACCAACGGATAGGCCACTGAGCCATTGTAGGAGGCCGGTACGTAAAAGGAATAACTTCGGTTGATTCCGTTATGTACAAAAGAACCATTTACCGTGTTTTGGGCATTCAGTCCAAGTGCGATAAGAATAAAGCAGAAAAAAGAAATATACGTCTTCATCGGTTTGATTTTGAGTAAAATTAAATGGATTGATTATAACTGAAAGCGTTTTTTGAAAAAAGTTTCGAATTGGATGGCGGCACTCAAGCCCGAAAGTTCGCCCGAGGCTACGCCGGCTTTTAATGTTTCCATGTGAGCGGAAAGTGTGACTTCGTTCAGTGCATTTTTTAAAATCAGATTTTTGATCATTTCCGAAAATCGATTCAGTGCTTGCTTCTTTCTTTTTTCTTCCAGCCGATTTTCTTCCAGCAGGAAAGTAAAGTAGGCATTTAATTCATTTGAAAATTCCGATATGCCATTTCCCTCGACAGAAGAAATACAAATGACCGGAATATCCCCGGGCATTTCCCGGTGAGGGAAAAAATGAAGTGCGTTGCGGATGTTTTGGGCCGTTTCTTCTGCAGCTTGTTCTGCTCCGGAATCTGCTTTATTGACCAAAACAAGGTCGGCCGCTTCCATGATTCCCCGTTTTATTCCCTGCAGTTCATCCCCCGCTCCCGAAATGACTAGAAGCACAAATACATCCGTCATATTTTTTACTGCAGTTTCCGATTGACCCACGCCCACCGTTTCAATTAAAATGGTGTCGTACCCGGCAGCTTCGCAAAGCAAAACGGCATCTGCCGTACCTGCGGCTACACCGCCCAAAACCTGGCCTGATGGCGTGGGGCGGATGAAGGCATCTTCCATTCCGGCCAATTTTTCCATGCGGGTTTTATCACCCAAAATACTTCCCCGGCTTACCAGTCCCGAGGGATCCACGGCTAAAACCGCAACCTTATGCCCATCTTCGCAAAGCTTGGAGCCAAAGTATTCAATAAAGGTGCTTTTTCCGGCACCTGGAATTCCGCTTATCCCGATTCGGCGGCTTTTTCCCGTTTTATTCATGACCGAGGCCAATATGTCATCTGCCGTTTTTCTATGTTCCGGTTTTACACTTTCGGCCAATGTGATGGCACGACTTAATGCCGC
The DNA here is from genome assembly GCA_964473995.1 of uncultured Candidatus Competibacteraceae bacterium. Taxonomy (GTDB): domain Bacteria; phylum Bacteroidota; class Bacteroidia; order CAIKAF01; family CAIKAF01; genus JAKRSD01. The sequence continues at coordinate 8,992 of CAYYRB010000068.1, forward strand.
ACGATCTCCGGACAAAAGTTTTTCGGCCAGGTAGGATGCGTTATTTTCCAACATATTCAGCCCGTTTCAAGTAAAATACAAAGCCGTTTTTTCGGCCTATTTTTTGCAAATCAGCCCTACCGTCAAATTCGGTCTCCCTGTTTATTTTGGCAACAAGATGGATATCTTCCGGATACCCTTCATCTAAAATTTGTTGCCATCCGGGCAGTCTTTTTTCCGATTGGCCGTAAAAATAGGGAACGTAACTTTTAAATCCCATCACCTGCACGGGAATACCCAGCCTTGCACTTTCTTTGGCAAAATGGATATGGGCATTTTGACTGAACAATTCGGCTCTGCCTACAAATAAGTAGATGACCGAGGCTATTGCGATGGCATTCACACCGAAAAAAAATCGGTATCCCCCGCGGGCAGAAGAGCGTCTTACCATAAAGTGGGAAACGACCATGCCTGTGAAAATGAGCAATGACGGCAAAAATAGGAGAGGGCTGAAGGTTGCCTCAGCCTGCAGGGTTTCCACGGCAAACGGATCTTTCATCAGGGGGATGAGGGTTTGACGGTTTAGCAATAAAATGGGAAATGCGGCCGCGGCAAGCAGAAAAAGGCCACCCGTTACACTGAGTGCAAAACCTACAGCACCATCGGGTTTTTTATTTGCAGAGGATAGTCTTCGTACTTCCTCGGCTGCCAGAAAGGTGAGCGGAAAATAACAGAGTGAGGAGTAATGCACGATTTTGGTACTGACTACGCTGAATAAAATCAGCACCGTCCAAAAGAGTACTTTCATCATCAGACGGAAGTCACCCATGACCGTTCCGGAAGGGGAATTGTGAGAAGTAAACAGCGATTTGAAAGCAAATGCCGAAGCGGGAAAGCAACCGAACAACAGGATCACCACGTGATAGCCCGGAAAGCCACCATGTCCCGCATCCTTGGTTTGAAAAAGCCGGATTTGATAAGTAATGAATTCCTGAATAAACCAGGTTCCGTTAAGTGCGATTTCGGTGCCGTACCAAATGCCTGTGGCGACCAAAAAAGCAAGAGTAAAAAAGAGGGCTCCTTTCCACGTCAACCATAACCTGAACCGGCTGAAAATGCCGAAAAAGAGACCACATAGTCCGAAAATGAGTAATGCCACCGGGCCTTTGGTAAGAACGGCAGCTCCCATGAATAGGCCACTCAGCAAAAGATGGGATGGCTTACCTGAGGGCGCTTTTTCCCGAAAACGGAGGTAGTGGATGATTCCCAAAAAAATAAACAAATTAAACCATGGATCAATGATGCCCGAACGGAAATATAAATGAGGCAAAATGGAGCCCAGGTATGCCCAAACCCACCACAGACCGGTTTCTTCGTCACGATAGCGTTTTCCTTCGCTGTAAATAACGAGCAGACTAATCATTCCGCAAACGGCATTGGGAAAGCGCGCGGCGAATTCATTTA
>CAYYRB010000069.1:0-10425 GCA_964473995.1 uncultured Candidatus Competibacteraceae bacterium
GTATTTCCGGTATCCGCGGCTCCGGCATCAGCTCCCGCATTTTGATACATGGCTGATGAGGCCTTGCCGAATACTTCCTGCAGTTTGGCCATCGCCGCATCAATCTGATCCAGATTTTGGGCAGCATGCGCCTCTTTCAGTTCTTTCAGTGCACTTTCGATTTCGGTTTTGGCATCTGCCGGCAGTTTATCCCCGAATTCGCCGAGTTGTTTTTCTACCTGAAATACCAAGCTGTCTGCGGCATTCAGCTTATCCACACGTTCACGTTCTTTCTGATCGTTTTCGGCGTTGGCGGCTGCTTCATCGCGCATGCGCTTGATTTCATCATCGCTCAATCCACTGGAAGCCTCAATGCGTATTTTTTGTTCTTTTCCGGTGGCTTTGTCTTTTGCCGAAACGTTCAGAATTCCGTTCGCATCAATATCAAAAGTCACTTCAATCTGCGGCACTCCGCGCGGTGCGGAGGGAATGCTGTCCAGGTGAAAGCGGCCTATGGTTCGGTTGTCCTTGGCCATGGCGCGTTCGCCTTGCAGGATGTGAATTTCTACCGAGGTCTGGTTGTCTGACGCGGTGGAAAACACTTCTGATTTTTTGGTTGGGATGGTAGTGTTTGACTCAATCAGCTTGGTAAACACGCCTCCGTAGGTTTCAATACCCAGCGACAGCGGAGTAACATCCAACAGCAGTACGTCTTTCACCTCACCGGCGAGTACACCGCCCTGTACGGCTGCACCAAGCGCGACTACTTCATCTGGGTTTACGCTCATGTTGGGCGCCTTGCCGAAGAATTTCTGCACGGCTTCACGTACGGCGGGGATACGGGTGGAACCACCTACCAAAATCACTTCGTCAATTTCGTTCACATTAAGGCCTGCGTTTTTCAGCGCCGTGCGGCAGGGAGCTATCGTACGCTCCACCAGATCCGATACCAGTTGCTCAAACTTAGCCCTGGTGAGGGTTTTTACGAGGTGGCGCGGCACGTTGTCCACTACCGTAATATAAGGCAGGTTGATTTCTGCCTGTGTGGTGCTGGAAAGTTCTATTTTGGCTTTTTCGGCTGATTCTTTCAGCCGCTGCAGCGCCATGGGATCTTTGCGCAGATCCACATTTTCGTCGTTTTTGAATTCGTCGGCCAGCCAGTCGATGATTTTTTGATCAAAATCGTCTCCGCCCAGGTGGGTATCCCCGTCGGTGGATTTTACTTCGAATACACCGTCGCCCAATTCCAGCACGGATACGTCGTGCGTACCGCCGCCGCAGTCGAACACGACTATTTTGGATTCGGTTTTCTTTTTATCCAAACCGTAAGCGAGGGCTGCCGCCGTGGGCTCGTTGATGATGCGCAGTACTTTCAGTCCGGCAATTTCTCCCGCTTCTTTGGTGGCCTGACGTTGTGAGTCGTTGAAGTAGGCGGGCACGGTAATAACCGCTTCGGTTACCGTCTGTCCCAGATAATCTTCGGCAGTCTGCTTCATTTTCTGGAGCACCATGGCCGAAATTTCCTGAGGTGTATACATGCGGTCTCCGATCTGTACGCGGGGGGTATCATTGTCTCCGCGCTCCACTTGGTAGGGCACGCGCGAAACTTCCTTGCTCACTTCACTGAAGCGATTTCCCATGAACCGCTTGATGGAATAAATGGTTTTGCGCGGATTGGTGATGGCCTGACGTTTGGCCGGATCACCCACTTTGCGCTCCCCGTTATCCACAAAAGCAACCACTGATGGCGTGGTTCTTTTTCCTTCATTATTGGCAATCACCACAGGCTGGTTGCCTTCCATAACGGCAACACAGGAGTTGGTTGTTCCCAGGTCTATTCCGATTACTTTTCCCATTTTGTTCTCTTTTGGTTTTCTGCTTTCTTTACAAGGCGTATGCCGGGAATCCATTTGGGTAAAAAGGACATTTAATTCCTCTTTTTTCTGCCGAAATGCACCGGCAGATGCTTAAAAATAAAAAAGCCTCTGCCAAATTGACAGAGGCCGGTAAGAAAGGATTTGCTGATCAGTTTCTTTTGAAGTTCAACTGATCGGTATTGGGACTGAGAATGAGCGTGTCTTTCTGGGATTCAGCCAGTGGGAGGTTGAACCGCGAGAACTTGCTGCGTCCCGCAAAAAGACCGAGGCCGTTCTGAATGTTGGTGTAAACGGGTTTTTCCTGAATCAGCCCGATGGAAGGTTTATTTACGTTGATGTAAGTATTCAATTCTTCCGTGCCCACATACATATTGAAGGTAAGAGTTCCTATCACCCGTTTTACGTCGGGTTTTACGGTAACGGTTTCTTTCAGGAAGAGGAAAAACGAATTTTGGGGCAGATTTAGCAGCATTTCAGATCCGATTTCATCGTTGGTGGATACCTGCGGAATGAGTCTCCATACGGCAGAATCCGGCTTGGTTTCATTTGTGGTCAGGTTAACTTCGGTCCAGCGGAATACGATTTCGGGTTGGTAAACACGCCCGTTTATGGCTGTTCTCCAACGGATGTTATACCCCTGACCGGAAAGGCTGTTGAAGATGATGGTTCCCGCATTCGGGTTGATGAAGAGGTTGGTGGCCGTCGTGTAAACCAGTCCCGTTTCGGACGTAATCTTCTTATCCAGCTTGGTGTTGGTGATGTCCAGGTTGTATTTTCTGAATTCGTTGAGCTGGGCGGTGGATTTAAACAGCATAAAACCCTCCTGCGCAAAATCGCCTGAATCCTTTATGGCTCCGGGTACATGCTGGAAGGTGATGGGAGCGTCCAGATTTCCCGTGGTCGGGTTTTCGCCTTGAATGCGCACGATCAGATCGGCGGGGTCGTAGCGGAGCGAATCCGGAATCTGGGCGGTTTCCAATACATTCCCGTTCACCAGAAATGCCTTCTGAATGCGGATGTAGTGCGCGGTATCTTTGGGATTGAGCAGGCAATACACAATGGGCGTATCTTCGTAGCTGCCCGTCAGATCCACCTCATTGCTGCAGGAATACCAGGCGAAGAGAGGTGCAAAGAGGGCAATCCATTTTATTTTTTGCATAAACGACATGCGGAATAGTTCAACGGTTATCCGGCAAATATAGAAACAAAGCCGGAAACGAACGGCAGACAAATTCTTACCTTTGTCGCTCATTAACAAAATTTACCGGCACGTCATGTCTGCAGCATCGGGTGAAATAAAGAAAGTGACCACGCACAAACTGCGTGAAATGAAGCATAACGGAGAGAAAATTTCCATGCTCACCGCCTACGATTACAGCATGGCCAAGCTGGTGGATATGGCCGGCATTGATGTAATTCTGGTGGGTGATTCCGCGTCCAACGTTATGGCGGGACACGAAACCACGCTGCCGATTACGCTGGATCAAATGATTTATCACGCCTCGGGAGTGCTGAGAGCCGTGAGCCGTGCCCTGGTGGTGGTGGATCTTCCCTTCGGTTCGTATCAGGGAAATTCCAAAGAGGCATTGAACTCCGCCATACGCGTAATGAAAGAAACGGGGGCACATGCCGTGAAAATGGAAGGTGGCGCCGAAATTGCCGAAAGCATCGAACGCATTTTGAAAGCGGGCATTCCCGTGATGGGGCACTTAGGGCTTACACCTCAATCAATTTATAAATTCGGCACCTACACCGTAAGGGCTAAAGAAGATGCGGAGGCTCAAAAACTGCGTGAGGACGCCAAAATTTTGGAGGAAGCCGGTTGTTTCAGTCTGGTGCTCGAAAAGATTCCCGCGTCATTGGCAACGGAAGTGGCCCAAAGTCTGGATATTCCGGTCATCGGTATAGGAGCCGGCTCGGGTGTAGACGGACAAGTGCTGGTGCTACACGATATGCTGGGCATCACCACGGAATTCAAACCGCGCTTTCTGCGCCGTTATTTGGAGCTGGGCACCGAAATCAATAAAGCGGTAAAACAATACGTGGCCGACGTGAAATCGGGCGATTTTCCCGCTTCCGGAGAACAATACTGATAAGCGGGTGAAGATCACGCAAAGCGACATTCTTTTTGAGGACAACCACCTCATCGCGGTGAATAAAAAGGCCGGGTGGATCGTTCAGCCCGACAAAACCGGGGACGATTCCATGGAGGAAAGCGTTAAACTTTTCCTAAAGAACAAATATAAAAAGCCGGGTAACGTTTTTGTGGGCGTGACTCATCGCATAGACAGACCGGTAAGCGGGTTGGTGCTATTTGCCAAAACCTCCAAGGCCCTTGCCCGGCTCAATGCCCTGTTTCAGGAGCGTAAAATGGAAAAAACGTATCTGCTCATAAGCCGCGGAGCCCCTCCCGAACCGGTGGGAAAGCCCGTGCATTATTTGGTGCGCGATACCAAAAACAACAAATCGGCCGTGAGTCTGAACCCCTCTGCCGGTGCCGTTCGCTGCGAACTGGCTTACCGCACCGAGGCGCAGAGCGACAGTTTTCGGCTGTTGCAGGTTTGGCCGCATACGGGGAGGCACCACCAAATCCGGGTGCAGATGGCTGCGCTGGGTTGCCCCATCACAGGAGACGTGAAGTATGGTGACCGCCGGGCCAATGAGGACCGATCCATCTGCCTGCATGCGTTTTCGCTGCGGTTCCAACATCCGGTCAGCGGAGAAGAAATTGCGCTGTTTGCCCCGCCGCCCGAACACAAATTTTGGCGGATATTCGAAGAATCCATCCGTCCGCTCATGAAACCTAGAGCATGAAGAAAAGAAAAAGAAAATGTATTTTTGCAACCTTGTTATATAAAACGATAAAATGAAAAAATCAATCCTGACGGCCATAAGTGCCACCGTTCTTACCACTGTGGTAACTTTTGCCCAAACCAAAAAAATAGGTCATGCCGACCTGATGAGCATCGTGGCCATCATGCCCGAAAAAGCTCAGGCAGACACCGCATACGCGGCCTATTCCAAAGAGCTGGAAAATGAATATTACGCGTTGGAAAAAGAACTCCGTGATTTAACTGCCGATTATGAAGCCAACAAAGCCACGCGCTCCGAAGGCATGAATAAGATTAAGGAAGACAAAATAATGGCCAAACAGCAGGAGATGCAGCAGTTTGCCCAGGTTACCATTCAGCAGGAACTGCAGGAAAAGCAATTTAAGCTGATGACACCGATTATCGATAAGGTGGAACTTACCATTAAGGAAGTGGCCAAAGAAAAAGGGTACACCTATGTGTTTGACCGCAGTGAAGGCGGCGCCATGCTCATGTGGGACGATGCGGATGCGCTGGATATGGACGTAAAGAAAAAATTAGGCCTTCCGCTTACGGAGCAGCCTAAAATGGAACCGAAAACAAAATAAGGGAAAGGGGCTCAGGCCCCTTTTTTATTGAACCATTCCTTTAGGGATGTGTTTAATGAATGCATAAAACAATCCATATGAAGGTAGCCGTATTCCGCAAAGCCCATTTCAATGCAGCCCACCGTCTGTATAATCCGGCGTGGACCGATGAAAAGAACCAGGCCGTGTTCGGCAAGTGTAACAACCCCTCTTTTCATGGGCACAATTACAACCTGGAAGTGAAGGTGACGGGCGAAATTGATCCGGAAACAGGCTACGTAATCGATACCAAATTTTTGGCAGATCTCATCAAACGGGAGGTGGAGGAGCGCTTTGATCACCGCAACCTGAATTTGGATTGTGAAGCATTTAAAGAACTTAATCCCACGGCAGAGCATATCGCCGTGGTGATACATGGTCTGCTGCGGCCGCACCTGAAACCCGAGCTGGATCTGCAAATCCGCCTGTATGAAACGGAGCGGAACTTTGTGGAATTTCCCGCCTGATTCAGCGCCCGATGAATTCGCGGAATTCTTCCGCACTGCTTTGATATGTCTGTTTTTTTTATTGAAAAATGACTGTACAGGCTTTACATTTCCAGAAGGTTAACAGCCGACAGTAAATTGATTTTAAGTAAACGAAAGCGTTGTAATTGTTTAAACGCCTGTTAACCTTAAAAAAACCCAAGACCACGATGTTTGTATCGGATGAACAACCTCGAAAGAAGAAATCTGGAAGTTGCTGTTATCAGTGATTTGCATTTAGGGACCTTCGGTTGTCACGCTTCAGAAATTGTTCAGTACCTAAAAACGATACGGCCAAAAATATTGGTGCTTAACGGAGACATCATTGATATTTGGCAATTCCGCAAAAAGTACTTTCCACCTTCCCACATTCAGGTGATTAAAGAGGTGCTAAAACTAATTGAATTGGGTACGGTGGTTTATTACATCACAGGAAATCATGATGAAGCATTGCGGAAATATTCCGGAACCCAATTGGGAAGTATTATTCTGGATGATAAGCTTGTTTTGGAATTGGATGGTAAACGTACCTGGATTTTTCACGGCGATGTATTTGATGCCACAACAAAAGGAAGTGCCAAATTTATCGCCAAGCTGGGTGGACAAGGATATGATCTATTGATTTGGATAAACCATTGGATCAATAAAATACTCATTTTTTTCGGCCAGGAAAAACGCAGTTTTTCTAAAAAAGTGAAGAGCAGTGTGAAGAGGGCTGTAGCCTGGGTTGGGAACTTTGAAAATACGGCCGCAGAATTGGCGATAAGGGAAGGTTTTGATTATGTCATCTGCGGGCACATACATCAGCCCCAAAAGCGCAAAGTAGAAATGAACGGGAAGTTCACCGTTTACCTGAACAGTGGAGATTGGGTTGAAAATCTGACTGCTTTGGAATACGCCCAAGGTGAATGGAACATTTATTACCATGAAAGCCAAATGAAGGGGGGAAACAGTGACTTTTCGTTTACTTCTCAAGTATCCAAGATTCCGGATGTTCTGACTCAAAAAGTAGCATTTTGGATACAAAGTGCCCTGTAATACACCCCAGACAAAACATGCGCATACTATACGCCGTTCAAGCCACCGGAAATGGGCACATCGCGAGGGCAATTGAGTTGGTGCCTCATTTGCAAAAGTATGGCAAAGTAGATGTTTTTTTAAGTGGGAATAATGCCTCTTTAAGGCCTGATTTACCCATAAAATTTAGGAGCGCAGGTATTTCTTTGTTTTACGGCAATACGGGTAAATTAGATTTGCCCAAGATTGTCAAACAGGTTAATCCGTTTCGAATCCGGGAAGAAATTAAAAAACTTCCGGTACGTGAGTATGATTTGGTTATTTCTGATTTCGAGTTTATTTCGGCCCATGCATGCAATAAAGCAGGGATCCCCTTTTGGCATTATGGGCATCAGGCCAGCTTTTACAGCAAGAATACCCCTAGACCATTAAAAAAAGACCGCTTGTCGGAATGGATATTGCAAAATTACTGCAACAGCAAGCAGAATGTAGGATTTCATTTTAAGCCTTACGAAGATTGGATTCTGCCACCCATCATCAAACAGGCACTTTGGGAGGCCAAACCTCAGGCGGGGAAACATTTGACCGTGTATCTGCCTCATTACTCCATGAAAGAATTAAGGCGGTATCTGTATGGCATGGGATCTATCCATTTCCAGGTATTCTCTAAGGAAGTGCAAAAGGACGTTTCAGACTTCAACATACAGTGGAAGCCTGTAAATAACCAACATTTTACCCAAAGTATGATACAGAGTGCCGGGGTTATCTGCGGTGCAGGTTTTGAAACACCGGCAGAAGCACTTTTTTTGGGGAAACCTCTTATGGTAATTCCCATTCAGGGGCAGTATGAACAATATTGCAACGCAGTCGCATTGCAGGAGTTTGGCGTGACAGTGATACCGAAACTGGACATTCATTTTGGTATGGTTCTTAAAAAATGGGCCAAAGAAGCGGCGCATAACAAAGCGCCCATCCATTTTTTAACCACTGAGGAGTCGGTGAAGCGGTTTATGCAAAAGGCCGTTCAATAAGACGTTCAGGCCAAACCCAAATTTTTCACTTAGATTTTCTAAGGAGACTGGATTTTGGAATCAGTAAAAATTAACAACCCGAAACAATCTATATTTCTGCCTCATTTATCTCTAAGCGCTGAACTTTTTGTCTAATGGAGCCTATCGGAGTTTCCCGCCTGATTCAGCGCCCGATGAATTCGCGGAATTCTTCCGCACTGCCCGAAAATACGTTTAAATCAACCGGATGCCGTATGCCGCTCACCCGGCTTTTTTCAGAAAACTGCCAGAAGGTCCAGTCCAAATCGTGCGGGTCGCCGGGGCCATAATGCGCCACCCAAAGGGGATAGCGCGCAAAATCGCGGTTCAGGTAGCGTTTGTGAAAACGGTAATAGGTGTAGAGAATGGGAACCCTTCCCGTTTTTTCTTCCACCCGTTTCAGAAAAAGAGTCAACCTGCGGGCCAACTCCCCCTGAGAGAGTCCTCCATCCGTTTCCACGTCGCATACGGGAGGGAGTTCACTTTCGTTGGGATTATACCGGCTGCAGAAAAAATCGGCCTGGGTTGTGGGATCTGCGTTGGGTCTGAAAAAATGGTACGCACCGAAAGGAATGCCGTGTTTGGCGGCTTCGCGCCGGTTACGGGAAAAGTGTGGATCCGTGAGTTTTATTCCTTCGGTGGCTTTTGCAAAGGCAAATCGGATGCGGTGTTTTCCCGAGCGCATCTGGCTCACCTTTTCCCAGTCAATACGGCCCTGGTAGCGCGACACATCCATACCTACCACTTCGTAACCCGAAGGCACGTTCACCCCGAATGCAGGAAAAACGGGAGCCGCTTTATTGCGTTGGAAAAAGGAAATCAGGCGCGGTCCGAAAGCCATCAACCCGATGATGAGCGATACCGCAAGCAGAATCAGCAGCCCGAATGTCAGCGGTGATGTTTTCTTTTTCTTTTTGCGGATGGCCATAATTTTCCCCAAGTATACACAAACGCATCAAAAAGATAAAAATTGGGTCTGCAAGGAAATTCGCCGTATTTCGCGTATATTCGCAATTCACCCATACAGAAAAGCGAATGGCCGTAAAACTTAGGCCCAGACATATACGGCGGGTAATCCGGTTTCTGAAGATTCTGGCCAAGTATGGATTGGCGGATGAATGGGCATCTTCCGGAATGGGAAGGCGCATCCGCATTTTTCAATTTTTCTTCGGCAGGAAACAGCGTGTGGAAAATGCCAAATTTTCGCGTTGGGAGCGCATCCGCTTTGCCGTGGAAGACATGGGCACCACGGCCATCAAATTTGCCCAGATACTCAGTACCCGCCCCGATCTTATTCCGCTCGACCTTATCAAGGAATTTGAGAAGTTGCAGAACGACGTGCCTGCCTTTCCCGTGGAAAAAGTGCGTGAAATCATCCGCAAAGAATGGGGCACACCCCTCGAGGCCCATTTAGCGGAATTTGACGAGACTCCCTTGGCGGCTGCATCCATAGCCCAGGTACACAAAGGGCGGCTTAAAACGGGGCAGGAGGTCATCATCAAAGTGCAGCGTCCCGAAATTTCCGACTTCATTCACCTGGATATTGAAATTCTGCATCTGGGAGCCCATGAATACATGAAAATGCGCGGAGAAACTTCGGCCGTGGATATGGAGGATGTGGTCAGGAATTTCGAGGTAAATTTCTTGCGCGAACTGAGTTTTCTGAATGAGGCTGCCTGGCAGGCCCGTTATGCCGATTATGTGAAGGATGATCCGGACATCATCGTGCCTGATTTGTACAAAGAACTCTGTACGGAGAAAGTGTTAGTGATGGATTTTGTGAAGGGAGTGAAGGTGACCGACCTACATGACTATGAAGCCATCCACTGCGATCCGAAAATCATTGCCAAAAAGGGCATGGAATCCGTGTTCCGGCAAATGTTTGAACATGGATTTTTTCATGGTGATCCCCATCCGGGAAATATATTCGTGCTGCCCGGCAACCGCATCTGTTTCATCGATTTCGGTATGATGGGCAACGTTATCAAAAGCGACCTGTATTCCTTTGCCGATATTCTGTTGGGCATACGGTATGAGAACGCGAACAAAGTGTTGTTCGGCATCAAAAACCTGATGGTGCAGAAGCGTATCCCCAACGAGCGTAAACTGCTTATCGAAATCGATGACATGATGTATCTCTTCAACCGGCAGAAACCGGAAGAGGTGAAACTGGAATTTTTCTTCAACCGCCTGCGCGACATCGTGCGGGAGCAGAAAATCCAGATGCCGGCCGATTTTTTTGTACTCTCCAAGGCCATGGTGACCATTGAAGGAGTGGGCCGCCGCATTTATCCGGAGATGGATATTCTCATCGAACTGGAGCCGCACCTGAAAGGCGTATTCCGCGACCGGTACAGTCCGGGTAAGGTATGGGAGCGCATCGTGATGAATGCGGGAGAAATTATGTCCATTCTGGAAAACATGCCGGGCGATACGCACGACATCGTGCAGAACGTAAAAGAAATCACGGGCAAGTACGACTCGGTAGAGAAGGAGCTCACCCGGTTCAGCCATAGCATGAAACGTACGTCGGCCCAGATCGAATTGGCCATCGTGTTGGGCATCTGGCTTATTTGCAGTAC
>CAYYRB010000070.1:0-10272 GCA_964473995.1 uncultured Candidatus Competibacteraceae bacterium
AGTCGGGGAATAACCGCATACCGGTAAATCAATCCCAGCATGATCAAAACGGAAAAGAAACCGGCTGAGGCATAAATCCAATCTTGGTTCAGCCCCATGGGAAATTCGTCCCTGATTTGGTAAAGCGCCAGATACATGAGGGCAATGGAAAGCCCGAAAACCGCAATAAACAGCACGGAACCCGTATTCCCGATGTGAATGGCGCGCCTGCACCGCGAAATTTTATCATTCAATTCCGTGGCAGGGCCTGTCTGTTTTCGGTAAAAAACCAAGTCGGCATAGGCCTGCCGGTAATACTTAAACTGAAAATAACTTTCGCCGCGAATGTAGCGCAGACGTTGCGTTTGCTCCGCATCAACCTGTTTAAATTTCAGGAGTTTGTCCGACAGGAAAAGGGATACGGCAAATTCGGCGCCGCTGAATTTTTCTTCGGTTACCGAAATCAATTCCTCCGCGGACATATGTTCGTGCCGCTTCCACGATTTTTCCAGTTCGCTCAGGCCCAGATTGGGAAATAGGTCGTTTGCCGTGTCTTTCATGAATTATTCTTCTTCCGTTTCGTTCTCCGTACTTTCCCGCAGAACGCTCTCTTTTTCTGCCCTCAGTTTGGCGGCCTCCAGGCCTTCGGCCAGTCGTTTTTCCTTCAAAGGCATCACGATCTGACGGTCTGCCATCTCCGCCGAAATCGGTCCTTTCTCGGCTTTTGATGAAAGCTGTTCTTCCTTCGCGGGGAATTTGTTGGCTCCCACCAGTATTTTTTTGCTGTCATTAAACAGGATCTGTTCGGCCGAGGCGGACCGTTCCACCAATCCCTGCACGTGTTTTTTATGCAGCGCGGCGGTGTAGCCGCCCAGTTTTTCGCATTCCTGAAAATGAATCCAGGCGGTATCGATGAGCTTATCCGTGAGGGATTCGAGGTAGTAGGAGCCCGCCGCCGGATCGGTCACTTCGGCCATCTTCGATTCAAACCGCAACAGGTGCTGCAGGTTGATGGCCACGCGGGACGAAAATGAATTTCCCTTACGGAAGGTTTCATCGTGCGGAATGAGCATGAGGGAATCGCATCCGCCCAGATAAGCCGCCATGCCTTCCGCGGAAAGACGGAGCAGGTTGTTATATTCATCAAACGCGGTTTTATTCCGCCGGGAGGAAACCACGTGAACCGACGGAGTCAGCGCTTCTGAAATGTTGAACTGTTCGGCCCAGGTACTCCAGAGCACGCGGAACGCCCTCAGTTTGGCAATGGAGGCAAAGTAATCGTCGGCAGAAACGGCCAGGGAAACTTCCAGTTTTTGGGTGAGAAAATCGGGCGAAAATCCTTTATCGGTGAGCAGATCGTAATATTCGGTCAGCTGGGCAAACACGAAGCCCAATTCCATTCCCGGCGTAGCTCCCGCATTATGCAGCAGGTGACCGCGTACGTGCAGAAACGAAAACCCCGGAAGTGTTTCTTTTCCCAGGTGCAGCAATGCCACCAGCACGTTCAGCGATTCTGAGGCCGAGTAGTCATACCCGCCGCTGAAGGTAAGGTGCCCGAGAAAATCGCGGCAAATGCCTCCCTGAAGTGTTTTCGTGGACATGCCCCGTTTTTCCAATTCATCGGCCAGAATGTAGGCAAAGGCCGTTCCCGATTCGCCGAAGTGCGCATGAACGGCTGTTTTTTCCCAATTGACCGAATTGAACAGGTGCTCGCTTTCATTTTCGTTTCCGAAATGATCTCCGGTCCAGAACACTTCTTCCGCTCCGTTTTCTGCGGCTTCCACGCTGAGCTGTCCGGCCAGCATGAATTTTTCCACGGGTACAAAGGCGCGTATTTTCGGTGTCTTGCCTGTGGCGAAACCATTGACGAAGGGGAAATATCCGGGCAGGGAATCTTTAAATTCAATCCGCTCCAGGTCTGAAAAATCGTAGTAGGCGCTCAGGCGGTAACCGTCCGCACTTTCGTGAACCAATTTTTTGATATCCTCTTCGCCCGCGGAAGCTTTCACGGCTTCCAGCCATGCCTGCTTATCGGTGGATTCAAATGCTGAAAAATCGGTCCGTTTTGCCATGCCGGTTTAAATTCGGGATACTTTTAGCTGGTTATGATCGGGGCTTTTTCCGCCATCTTTTTTTCGGCTTCCGCTTTTTTCAGCAGGCCTATCTGGGAGGGGCTTCCGAACACATAAAACCATTTTTCCTTCCAGGTTTTGGCTTTTTTCACGTCGTGGTAAATGTCCTTTATTTCGTGAAAATTGAGGTAAACGGGATCGGCGGAGTAGGGGATGGGCGTGGTGAGTCCGTAAATGGCCCGTTCCTCTTCGGGTTGATAGGTGCCGAACATGCGATCCCAAATAATGAAGGAAGCGCCGTAATTCTTATCCAGGTATTTTAATTGCGAGCCGTGGTGAACACGGTGGTTGCTGGGCGTGGCGATGATGTATTCGATCCAGGGATGGAGCCGCGGAACATATTCCGTATGCACCCAAAACTGAAACAACACGGCAATTTGATTGGCCACGAAAAAAATCAACGGATGAAAACCGATAAACGCCAGCGGCAGCAGAAACAACAGTTTAAACTGCTGTATCCAGGACAGGCGGAATGATACGGCCAGGTTGTATTTATTGCCGCTGTGGTGGGTGATGTGGGTACACCACCAGAAACGTTGTTCGTGCGAAATGCGGTGCGCCCAATAGCTGCACAAGTCCAAAATAACGTAGGCGGGAAAGAACATCCACCAGTGCAGTTCCATGCGCCAGGGCACCCAATTGTAAATGACTACCACCATGAGAAACAGCAGCAGTTTGGTCATCAGGTTAGAAATGATGTTGCCCAGTCCCACAAAGATGGATCCCAGCAATTCCTTGTTCTGGTACACTTCTTTTTCGTCGTGTTTGGAAACGAAATATTCCACCGCCGTGAAGAACAACATCAACGGCACGGCATAGATGATGAGATCCGGGCTGTACTTCTTAATTTCCGCAATGGTTTCCTGCGTGATGGGGTCGGCTCCGAAAATGAATGGTAGCTGCATACGGAATGTGTGAATCTTACTTTGCGCAAAGGTAAATTTTTTCCCACACTCGTGAAAGGTAGGTTTGCTGGGTCAGATATGCGGTTTTTGGGCCGTGTTTATCAGCTGTTCATGGATTTTTTGGACCGCCTTTTTTGTTTCGGATACATCCACATTGTCAATGATAAAGTCGGCCAGGGGAATTTTTTGTTCGTCGGGCCATTGGGCATTCATGCGTTTTCGGATTTCTTCCGGTGGGGCATCGTCGCGCTGCTGAACGCGGCTTACCCGCATTGGCTCGGGTGCTGTCACCAAAATGGTTTTATCAAAATGCCGGTAGCCGCCCGATTCAAACAGGATGGCCGCCTCGTTGATGACGTAGGGCGCCTCCGCATGCCTGAGCACAAATTCGGCAAAGGCTTTTCGCACTTCGGGATGGATGATGTCGTTTACCTGCTGACGGATCTCCGGGGCTGAAAAAATTTTTTCCGCCAGCCGTTTTCGGTTCAGTATTCCTTCGTCAAAAACATCATGTCCCGCAATTTCGGCAATCTTGCGCTGTATTTCCGGCCTTTGATAAAGCGCTTTGGCCTCGTCATCGCTGTAAAAAACCGGCACGCCCGATGCCTCAAACAGGCAAGCCACGGTAGTTTTTCCGCTGCCTATTCCTCCGGTCAGTCCGATCAGTAGGGGCATACTCATGTAAGGCGTTTTCTGCATCAAAGCTACCCTTTTCAACCGAATCCTAATCAACCTGATTCGATAAGGTCGGGTAAGGTGCGTTTGGTCAAAATGTGTACTTTCAGCCCGCAGAAAGGCAGTTTATGAAGATAAAGGCGCTCCACATCGCAGGCTACGGGGAAAGCGGTTTTTTCAGGGAACGCATTCCGTTGGAAGATTCCCGCATAAAAGTCGGCCCGTTCTCTTTCTTTCGGAAGTCGGAAGAGGATCGCGTTGAGCTGTATTGGGAGTCGGAGAAACCCGTACGCATAGAAACCTGCGTTTTGGAAGCGGACTTTGTTTTTTCGCCCGATGCCACATTCCTGGTGAATGGCTATCAATCCTGGACGGCCTCCGGTGAATTTCCGGCCGGTTCTTCGCCCGAAAAATTATCTTCCGGATTTAAAAAACTGATCGGCGGGGCGGGTGATTATTTCTTTTACAAACCGCATGCCTCGCCACGCAATCTGCATAGTCATTGGTTTACGGCGATAGGCCCGAACCATGCGGACGGCAAAAAATTCTGGATCGGCTCCGATCAGGAACAAAAGGGATATACCTTGTTTGAAGCTGATGTGCGGCAGAATAAACTCTTTATTCACCGCGATTTGCGGGGCACGCTGCTCAAGTCAAACCGATTGATTTTCGGGCTCCTGTTCGGCCACTTTTCGGAAGCGGAATTTGCCGACAGGCTGATCCGCCAAAAAGCCCCGGCACCGCAGGTGGGCGGGTGGACCAGCTGGTATTACCACTATTCCAAGATAACGGAAGAACTCGTTTTGAAAAACCTCTCCCATTTTCAAAAAGCGGGTGTTCCCGAGGGCATTTTTCAGCTTGATGACGGCTGGCAGAAGGCCACGGGAGATTGGCTTTCCGTGAATGAAAAATTTCCCGGCGGCATGCAAGAGTTGGCCGAACGCATCCGCAAAGCGGGCTACACACCGGGTCTCTGGCTTGCACCCTTCGTGGCCTCGGAAACATCGGATCTGTATAAAAATCGGCCTCAACTCCTGCTGACTCATGACGGCGAAAAGCCCGTGCGCGCAGGCTTCAATCCGGGCTGGGGCTCCCTGGTCCGCCCCGATTATTATGCGTTGGACATCTACCGCCCCGAAACGCGGGAGTACCTGGAGCGTGTGTTTCACACCGTGTTTGAGGAATGGGGCTTTGCCATGGTGAAGCTGGATTTTCTTTTTGCCGCGGGGATGATTGCCATCGGTGAAAAGGCGCGGGGAGAGGTGATGTACGATGCAATGAAGCTGCTGCGCAAATGGTGCGGAAAGCACTTGATTTTAGGTTGCGGCGTTCCGCTGAGTTCGGCTTCGGGTCTGGTGGATTATTGCCGCGTAGGTGCCGATATCAGCCACTCCTGGGAAATCGACCTGCTTAAATCCATCGGGCTGCAGGAACGCATCAGCACGGTCAATTCCCTGCGGAATACAGTTTCGCGAAACCTGCTTTCCGGGCGCAGCTTTTTGAACGATCCGGATGTATTTATTCTCAGGGATGATAAGGTGAAGATGAGCCCCGCGGAAAAGCGCACGCTCTTTCGCCTGAATCTGCTCTTCGGCGATTTGGTATTCACGTCGGATGACATATCCATGTATGATGTAGAGACTTTAACCTTATACCTGAGTCAGTTTCCGCTGCGCAAACAAACCATCCGCAACGTAGATCAAAAAGGGCAGGTGTTTTATGTGGACTTCTCCAATGATTACGGGCGATTTTTACTGGTTGCCAATTTGTCGGAAAAAGTACATGCCTTTGATTTTTCGAATTATCCGGGCCTCATCAGGGAAGATGCGGCAACGGTGTTGCGAAAGCATGAATCGGTGATTTATCCCTTGGTGGACAAATCATTCGCCGTGCAGATCGTCTATTCGGACATGCATCTTTTTCCGGGCAGCGAATTTGATTCCATTCTTCCGCATCGGGAAGGGGCCACGTTTAATTTGAGTCCCTTGGTAAAAAATCCGGGTACGATTTACTTTTTGGAGCAATCCGGTTTGTCTGATTTTCGGATCGACGGCCAATCGGTGGAACAAAGGAAGGTAGGGGAGTGGATCATGCGTCCATTTACATTTACGCCATCCAGGAAATAAAAAATGGGCAAGTTACTTCCATCGCACCGCTACAACCTTTTATCCTTGCTTCCTTCCGGACCTGGGGAGGTTCAAAGGGAGCTGGTCGTGGAAGACTTGCCCGCACAAAAATAACCATTTTTGGCGTGTCCCCAATTTTTTATGCTCATTTGGATGTGTAATGCCACGGGGTGCGCTCATTATCAATAAAATTTAATTCACGCTGTTTCTTTAATCCACCTTTGGCCTTCCGAATAAATCGGTTGATTTGGCTGGTCTCTTCCTCGATTTTTGGCTCATGGTTGTCGGTTTAACCCACCTTCCTATCTTTGCCGCATGGGAAACCGCTTTCAGATTTCATTCCGTATGGGCACTTGGGGAGGATTGGCGGCATTCGCCTATTTTTTTCTCCTCTGGCTAACGCCCTACAGTCCTTTAGGCCTGGGCCGTTTCGGCGGTTTTTGGATTCCCGTTCTTTTTGTTTTTCTCGCCGTGTGGAAACAGATGAAGGCGCAGCGCGAAGAAGGCTACTCCTTCCGCGAGGCCTTTTTTACGGGGATGGCCACCGCGCTGGTTCTCGGTTTTCTGAAGGCCGTTTTGGTGTATATGATGATTGCGTTCATAGATCCGGGCATCATTTCCGAATATTTCAATGAAACCATTTCCTGGCTGGAATGGTCCAGAGCCTTTGCGCCCGATGGGCAAAAGGTGGACGATCAGATTGAGCTCGTGCGCGAAGCCATGAAAAAAACGACGGCTTTCAACACCGCCGCCTCCGAAATTAATCTTTACTTTATGGGGGCTTTGCCGGTTTCCTTGTTGGCGGCCCTTATCTTTAACCGAAAAAAGAACCATGAACAATCAGGAACTTGATATTTCGGTGGTTATTCCTCTATTTAATGAGGAAGAATCGCTCCCGGAACTTACCGAATGGCTGAAACGGGTCATGAGTGAGCATAATTTCCGCTTTGAAATCATCTTGATTGATGACGGAAGCAAAGACAATTCCTGGTCAGTGATCGAGGGCCTGAGTCAGCAACATGCCGAGGTGAAGGCCATCCGTTTCCGCAGAAATTATGGAAAATCGGCGGCACTGTTTGAAGGATTCGATGCCGCGGCCGGTCGCGTGGTCATTACCATGGATGCCGATTTGCAGGACAGTCCCGATGAAATACCCGAACTATTCCGGCTTATTACCGAAGAGGGATTTGATCTCATTTCCGGTTGGAAGAAAAAACGCTACGATCCGCTCTCCAAAACCATTCCTACAAAATTATTCAATTGGGCCACGCGCAAAATGTCGGGCATAGAACTGCATGATTTCAATTGCGGTTTGAAAGCATATAAAAACGAAGTGGTGAAGTCGGTAGAAGTATTCGGTGAAATGCACCGCTACATTCCCGTGCTGGCCAAACAGGCCGGTTTTTCCAAGATAGGCGAGAAGGCCGTGGAGCACAGAGCCCGTAAATACGGGGTTACCAAATTCGGACTCGAACGTTTTGTAAACGGCTTTTTGGATTTATTATCCATCGTATTTCTTTCCCGATTCGGAAAAAGACCCATGCACTTTTTCGGACCCATGGGCATCGTGCTTTTTGCTTCGGGTTTTCTCATTGCTTTATATCTTCTGGTGGCCAAGTTTGCATTCCTGAAATACCAGATGACGGAGCGTCCTATTTTTTACCTCGGACTGCTCTGCATGATTTTGGGCACCCAGCTTTTTATGACGGGCTTTCTTGGAGAGCTTATCCTGCGTAATTCGGGAGAGCGAAATAATTACCTGATCCGGCAAAAAATTCGATTGGAATCCTGATGTCTGCGCCCGTATTTTTCTCCATCGTTCTTCCTACGTTCGGCAGGCCGGAAGAAGTGATCGAGTGCCTGGAAAGTCTTTGTTTTCAAACCCGAAACGATTTCGAGGTAATCATTGCGGACGGCAGTCCGGCGGACGATGTGAGGCCGGGCTTGGTTCCTTTTCAGGAGCGGCTCAACATGCAGGTGGTGTATGAAAAATACTTACCCGTAAGTAACGCCAGAAACCTCGGTGCTGAAAAGGCAAACGGCGAATGGTTGATCTTTCTTGATTCGGATTGCCTGATTCCGCCCGATTATCTGCGGGTCGTGGGTGAGGCGATTGAACGGGAAAATCCCGATGCCTTCGGCGGTCCCGATGCGGCGCATGAAAGTTTTACGGACATTCAGAAAGCCATATCCTACAGCATGACGTCCCTCTTTACGACGGGTGGCATACGCGGTAAAAAAACACATGTGGGCCAATTTCATCCCAGGGGATTCAACATGGGAATCAAACGTTCCGTGTTTTTTTCGGTAAACGGGTATGCGGAGGATTTCCGCTGCGGGGAAGATATCGAACTCAGCATACGGATTATTAAAGCGGGTTTTGCAAGCATCCTGATTCCCGAAGCGTATGTGTATCACAAACGCAGAACCGATTTTTCCAAATTCTTCCGTCAGGTGAAGCGGTTCGGGGCGGCCCGCATCAACCTGTTCCGCCGACATAAGGAAGAATTGAAGTTGACCCATTTTTTTCCCGCTTTTTTTCTGTTGTTGCATGTATTTTGGCTTTTATCGCCTTTTATTTGTTGCCCCATGACCCTCGGGGTGTCGCTTATCTTAGGGGGGTATGCAACAGCGATTTTTGTTGACTCGGCCCTACAGAATAAAAGCCTTCGTGTAGGCTTATTGAGCGTGGCGGCCTCCTGGGTTCAGTTAATCGGATACGGCAGCGGATTTTTGCAGAATGCCTGGACCGTTTTTGTGTCTGGGAATCCGCAAGGCATGAAACTGTAGCGGTTGCCTCCTTTCATTCACGCGGAGCGTAAAATAATTCCCCGTCTTGTTTTTAAACGGGATTAAACCTTACATTTGTTTGTGATTAATTAAAATTAGGCATGGTTAGAGCCTTTGTTTTTCTCGTTGTCCTTTTGTTTTCTGTTTTTTCGGCGGGTGCCCAGGTGACCATTTCGGATTTCGATCCGGGGATCATCGTGCTTTCAAGTGGCGATACGCTCAAGGTGCGTATCAAGCCGGAAAGGGAAGAACGCATGAGCAAGCAGATTCAGGTTTGGGATGTAAACAGCAACGGACCCAAACGCTATCAGGCGCGGGAATTGAAGTTTTATTCGCTGAACAAACAGAATTTTTATTCCCTGAAAGACGAGGAAGGAAAGAACGTATTTATGGAAGCGAAGGTGGAAGGCGATGCCACGTTGTTTTCATACACGTACCGCGAAGAGAATGGAAAGAAGGAGGTAGTGTCTGATTATTACGTTCGCAAAAAAGGCGGCGGATTAATCAAAGTGCCTACTCAACCATCCCGTTTTCGGAACGACATGGCGTTATATTTTAACGATTATCCTCAGCTCGCGGCAAAGATTACGGGAAAGACCTATGGGTATTTCGATATGGAGGCGGTGACGGAAGAGTATAACGCCTGGACCAACTCCGGAAAACCGAAGGAAACGCGACCCGATCAGCAGCGTGATGAGCCACAAACCACCGGGCCGAAGTTGGTGCGAAACAAAGTGGAGCAGGAGAAGGGCAGTCGTTTCGGGTTGGACGTTCCGGTGTTTGCCACGTATAATTTCGTTAATTATCCCACATCCTTAAATCAGTTATATTCCACACGAACCATTGGTTTCGGTTTTGATGTGGGCATGGGAGCCCGTATTCGTCTCGTGCGTGGGCTCACTATGCGTGCGGGTATCAACATGCGCGACAAGGGCATGAAGATTTCCTCTGATGTATTGCCCGTGCAGGGAATTGACGCCAATGGAAACGTAATTAATTTTACCTTGAAAGTGCGGGAGCAGGGGCGCATGTATTATCCGGGAATTTATCTGAACCTGGGGCAGGAGTGGAGTCATTTTCATGTAGGAGGTGGTTTTAACATGTCGTTTTACAGCTTTTACCGGGGCAGTTATACGGTCGAAAGTCAGTATGGAAATGCCGAGGAAGATCCGGCAAATTCCTCATTTATCGTGCATGGCTTGACTGACAGTGAAGGTCAGGGAAAAAACTTTAACATGCAGTTTGACATTCATATGGCCGTGGGTGGGCGCATTAAGGTGGGGGAGTTTATCACATTAAAACCTACGCTCATGTATGCAGTTCCTATGCTTCCTTTATATAACTCAGGAATTAATGTTCAGAGTTCCTTTTCCAATACGGAGTTGAACGTATCCGGCTATCAGTTGAAATTTGGACTGATTACGGATTTGGGATTTAAATAATACCCGTAATTTTTCAGCCTCTTTAGGTCTACATTTTTTTTGGTCGAGCAACAAATCTGCCAAAAATGGATTGCAAATCCATGATCAAGGAAGCCCGGGATTGCAAATCCCGAGCAGCGTGAAGGCTTCGTATTTGCTGTTAATCGGCGATTTTTAGCATTTTTTGTTGGCCGATTGATTTGTTGCCGTCAAACAGTTTCAGGAAATAAATGCCTTCCGGAAG
>CAYYRB010000071.1:0-10210 GCA_964473995.1 uncultured Candidatus Competibacteraceae bacterium
GTTCTTATGTTCGATTGTTGTGACAGATAATAAGCGCATCACTCGAATCGTAATTGTCTAAATACTTAATGCTAAATACCTAATACTAATTACTCACTGCCTTCAATTCGCATTCACCAAAAATCCCTGTCCGTTGTTTACGGGTGTGGTGATGGAAGGAAAGCCTTTGTAGCGGATTGTGCCCATGCCCAGAATGCGCACTTCGAGGGTATTGTTTGTGGTGGTTTCGATGACGCCGTTGCCCCGCATTTCAGTTTTATTGTTGGCCACGGTAAGTCCGAAGGCCTCAATGCGCCCCGATGAGCCGATGCCCATTTCTCCCTGCGCGGAAATGCCGGAAAGAAAAATACTTCCCGCTCCGGATACGATGGCTTCCGTTTTTTGTGCGTTTATTTCGCCCAACGTAATTTTTCCGCTTCCGCTTACCACTGCCGAGAGGTTGGTGCCCGTAATGCCTTGTCCGCCCGTCACGGTTCCGGGACCGGATACTTTGATTTCATTGATGACAGGGGCATGCACCTCAAATTTTAATTCGCTGTATTTGTTGATTGTTTTTCCGCCTTTGGTGCGGATTTTCAGCGTGCCTCCGTCCAAGGTTATGTTCAGAATGTCTAAAATATTTTGCTGCCCGGTGAGTACCACAAACTGGTTATCATCCTTTACCAAAACCACATCTCCCTTGATACCGTGGTCTATTTTCGTAAAACCGTTTATCCCCAAGGTTTCCGTAACTAATTCTCCCTTTCCGTTTATGCAGGAGGAAAACAGGCCTGCCGCAATAAGAACAATAAAGAAGTATGGGATATTTCGCATAATTAATCAATTTTGATTCAAAGGTAGGGGTTTATCCAAAGTTGTCCCAATTCCCGATCCGGATTCTACCTTTGCCCGCATGAATCGCCCCATGGTGAAATACATGGTTTTGTCCGTGTTCTTTTTTTCTCTCATGAATTTGGGCGTGAAATTCCTGCCTCATCTGCCGCCTACGGAAATCGTGTTTTTCCGCTCGTTGATTTCGTTGTTTCTCAGTGCGGTGTATCTGTTCCGTGCGCGTATCAGCCCTTTCCACGGTGATTTGCGGTTTTTGTTCATGCGCGGGGTTTCGGGGGTAATCGCCCTGACCTTGTTTTTTGTTACGCTGCAAAAAATGCCGCTCGCCGGTGCGGCTACTATTCAATACCTGTCTCCCGTGTTTACTGCCCTTTTTTCGTTTTTGTTTTTGCGGGAAGCGGTTCCGCTGATCCGGTGGTTGATGTTTATGTTATCGTTCGCCGGCGTGCTGGTGATGCAGGGGTTTGATGCACGCATTCCGTGGGATTATGCTCTGCTGGGCGTTATTTCTGCGTTGTTTTCCGGCCTGGCTTACTACAGCATAGGGGTGATGAAAGGGAAAGTGGAACCGATGGTGGTGGTGACCTGGTTTCCGCTGATTGCCGTGCCGGTAATGGGTATTTTCTCCCTGTTTTTTTGGGTTACTCCTATGGGTACGGACTGGCTCATACTGCTCGCGGTGGGCATATTCACCCAGCTCGGGCAATTTTTCATGACCAAAGGATTTATGGCGGAGTCGGCCTCTTCCGCTTCCGGGATGAAATACCTGGGGCTGATTTTTTCTTTTGCCTGGGGATTTATTTTCTTTGAGGAAACATATACCTTCATTTCCCTGCTGGGCATGTTGATGATAATAACCGGAGTGGTGGTGAATGCGAAACAAACACAAACAAAAAAAATATGACGGATTCCAAATTACAGAAACAGATTGCCGCGGTAAAGGCCTTTCATGAGGCCTTCGGGATTGAAAACAACCAAAGGCCCATTGCCGATATTACGCTCGACGGTGCGTTGCTCCGTTATGAACTGATACGCGAAGAAAACGAGGAATACCTGGAAGCCTGCCGCGAAGGCAACCTCACGGAAATTGCCGATGCGCTGGGCGATCAGCTGTATATTCTCTGCGGAACCATCCTACGTCACGGTCTTCAGCATGTGATTGAAGAAGTGTTTGATGAAATACACCGCAGCAACATGAGCAAATTGGGAGCCGACGGAAAACCCATCTACCGCGAGGATGGAAAAGTGCTCAAAGGGCCGGATTACTTTAAACCCGATATCGGGTCCATTTTGGAGCGAAACGGATAATCCGCTTTTCAATAGCATGTTGTTTAAAAGAAAGCGTCTTCTGCCCTGTGCAAGGTATTCTGCTTTTTATTTTTGTAACTAAACTGATTGTATGGCCGAAGAAATAGAATCCGCACGCAGAAAGCGTTTCCGATTGGCTCATATTTCCACGGTTATCAGCATCACCCTGGTGTTATTCATGTCCGGTCTGCTGGCCGGAATCGTGGTGTTTGCCGATGAACTTTCCCGCTATGTGAAAGAAAAATTCACGGTGGAGGTTTTTCTGCAGGACGGCATCACGGAGGAAACCCGCACCGAAATGCTGCTGATGCTTCAAAATACCGAGGGTGTGAAAGAGGTGAAATACACCGATAAGGAACAGGCCAAGGCCATTTATCAGGAAATTTTTTCGGATGATTTTTCGGACATTCTGGATGAAAATCCCCTGTACGCCTCATTCACCGTTACCTTTCATGCCGATGCGGCTTCGCCTGAGCTCACCGACAAACTCGATGCCGATTTGCAGGAACTTTACGGCACCGATGTGGTGGAGGTATTTAAAAAGCGGGAACTGGTGGAGGAGGCGAACCGAAACCTGGAGAAATTGGCCATTCTGATTTCGGTGGTGGCCGTGTTGCTGCTCCTGATCGTGGTGGCTCTGATCAACAATACCATTCGCTTGGCCATCTATTCGCAGCGGTTTACCATCAAAACCATGCAGTTGGTGGGCGCTACTCCCCGTTTTATCCGCCGGCCCTTCATTTTGGGTAGCGTAGGCCGCGGATTGCTTTCCGGTCTGCTGGCTTGCGTACTATTGGCGGTTGCGGGATTTCAACTGCGCGACAATTTTCCTGAATTTGCCGAACGCCTCGGCATACTTAAACCGGCAGGAATACTTATCTTCGTCATCGCTATGGGGTTGTTCATCTCCGGATTGAGCACCCGATTGGCGGTAAATGTATTTCTTCGTAAAAAAGCGGGCGATTTATATTAAACACATGGAATCTCAAAAAAATCAAGCGAA
This sequence comes from uncultured Candidatus Competibacteraceae bacterium, assembly GCA_964473995.1. GTDB lineage: Bacteria > Bacteroidota > Bacteroidia > CAIKAF01 > CAIKAF01 > JAKRSD01. The sequence continues at coordinate 3,143 of CAYYRB010000071.1, forward strand.
AGAGGGCTTCGCACTCTCAAAAATAAATTACATCGGATTGGCATTCGGTCTTGTTTTGATCATTGCTGGATTCTTTCTCATGTCAGGCGGAGCCACGGAAAACCCCGATGAGTTTAATCCCGAAGTGTTCAGTACTACCCGCATCACCATCGCCCCGATTTTGGTTTTGTTGGGTTTTGCCGTGAATATCGCAGCAGTTATGATTAAACCCAAAAAGGGATAAAACATGTCGCTTTGGGAAGCGATTGTTTTGGCCGTTATTGAAGGAATTACCGAGTTCCTGCCCGTTTCCTCTACAGGACACATGATTATCGGCTCATCCCTCATGGGCATAGAGGCCGATGAATTTGTAAAGAATTACACCGTCATCATCCAGTTCGGTGCCATCCTCAGCGTGCTGGTGCTGTATTCCCGTCGGTTTCTCCGCGATTTTTCGTTTTACGTGAAACTCGCCGTGGGATTTCTTCCGGCCGGTTTTTTCGGTTTTTTGCTGAACGACCATATAGACCGCTTGCTGGAGAATGTTACCGTGGTAGGCATATCGTTATTTTTAGGGGGAATTTTTTTGCTTTTTGTGGATCGTCTATTTGCCCGCAATGAAACCGAAGGAAAAACGGAAGTTTCCTGGGCCGACAGCTTGTTCATCGGTTTTTTTCAGGTATTGGCGATGATTCCGGGTGTGTCACGCAGTGCCGCCACCATTACCGGCGGATTGGCCCGTAAACTTACCCGCAAAGCGGCCGCCGAATTTTCATTTTTTTTGGCCGTTCCAACCATGTTTGCCGCATCGGCCTACAAACTGCTCGGTATTTATAAAAAAGGGGGAGGCTTCACCCAAGATCAGGTGGAAGTATTGGTGGTCGGGAATGTCGTGGCGTTTATCGTGGCCATGCTGGCCATCAAATTTTTTATTGAATTTCTCACGCGCTACGGATTCAAATGGTTCGGCTGGTACCGGATTGTTTTGGGAGGCACGCTGATCATACTTTATCTCGCCGGGTACGATTTGCAAATCGTATGATTATGCCACGTGTCGGTTTTTTTCTTTTTTGTTTCCTTTTTCTTTTTTCCGTTTACGGGCAGATTCCCGAAGGGTTTACTCCCGGAAATCCTCTGCCTGCAGGTCATTCCCACAACGATTATGTGCGCAGAAAGCCCTTGTTTGATGCCTTGTCTTATGGGTTTACCTCCTTGGAGGTTGATATTTTTCTTGCCACAGACGGATCGCTCCGGGTATCCCATATTCCTCTGGCCTTGCGTAAAAAACCCGTATTGCGAAACCTGTATTTGGAACCGCTTAACCGCTGGGTGATGCAGAACGGAGGACATGTTTTTACAGATTCCGCTCAGGTGCTCACGCTCATGATCGACCTCAAAGGCGACGGCAACCTAACCTATCCCGTTCTTCGTAAAGCGTTGGAGGAATATCCTCACTTATTTACCAGATATGTAAACGGCCGTGAAATAAAAGGACCGGTGCGTATCATGTTGTCCGGCAGTAAGCCTTGGAGTTTGGTAGAAAAAGAGGAAGTGCAATGGGTTTGTTTTGACGGGTCGATTGGTGCGGATTATACCGGCTCCCGGGTGAAAATTCCGCGCCTCAGTTCCCCCTATTCAGGTTGGTTTAAAAAAAGGCCCTGCGCAAGGATGACCGACGAGGAGACCGCCGAGTTGAAACAGTTGGTTTATCGGGCGGATTATGAGGCCAGGGAATTGCGCTTCTGGGGTGCGGGGAATAATCCGCGCCGTTGGAAAAAATTACGGGATGCGGGCGTTACGGTAATCAGCGTGGACCGCCTGAAACGGTATCGGAAATTTTTGGAGGAAACTCCCAAGCAATAATGTAATTCTGAAACTTACAGATACTGTTTTTTTCACGATTTTACCTGAAATTTCTTCACAATTTTAGTCAACAAAAAAGCCTTCCCGAGAGAAGGCTTTTCAAGCGTAGTATTCGATTTTAGGCACCGATCAGATTGCCGTAGGCGGCTGCATCCAGAAGACCGTCCATTTCTGCCTCGCCCGAAATTTTTATTTTGATCATCCAGCCTTCTCCGTAAGGATCTGTATTCACCACCTCCGGATTATCGTTTAATTTGGGATTTACTTCCAATACGGTGCCTCCTACCGGCATAAAAAGATCGGAAACCGTTTTCACGGCTTCCACACTGCCGAACACATCATGCGCCGCCAATGTTTCTCCTTCGGTTTCAATCTCTACGAAAACGATGTCTCCCAATTCGCCCTGGGCAAAATCGGTTATGCCCACATAAGCTACATCACCTTCACGACGCACCCATTCGTGGTCTTTGGAATACTTTAAATCTTGGGGAATATTCATGTCTTTTTTTGCGTTTTAGAATCACAAACCTACAGGAAATTTAACAGAATTCATAACCCATCCTGAAATCATCAGGGAGCCAGCGTGAAGCGCAGACTGATTCCTGCGTTGGTATTTCTCGTTTTAAACTGATTCGCCACAAATGGATTGTTCCGAAGGTGATCAAAAAATAACCGGACGTTGATGGTTTTGCTCAGGGCATAATCCACAAAAAATTTGATGGTGATGTTCTGCTGACCGGCTGTTACCTGTTCCTGTACCGTGGTTTGTGTGGCATCGGGCACTCTGCGCACGATGGTTTTGTTGTTTCGTACGCCTATGTCCAATCGGATGTTTAAATCATTCTCCAATCGTTTACCGGCAACTATAATAGGCAGGCGCAACTTTTCAATTTTGTACCCCGCGCCGAAAACATATTCCATCGTACTGTTTTCGGTAAGCTGGTTGTTTTGGAAGTTCATGCCCAAGTTTCGGTTTTTCTTCACCTCAAATTTGGTCGTTAGGCTGTTTTTCCAGGTCATGTCGAAATTGATCAAGGGGCTGAATGCCTCGATGATGCTCACGTTTTGGAGTATGTACCGCGAAACGAAATTTTGATTGGTATCCAACACGTCTGTAAAACCGGGTACCAGATCATTTTCTTTGTAGAGCTGGTTATTCATAAAACCCGTGATGCTGTAGGTGCTTCGATAGGCATGGGACAGCACGAAATTGCGGAGCAGTTTTTTGAATATGCCGATGTTGCGTAATCCGTCGTATGTGACATTCCAGTTGATGGCCGGGATGGTCGGAAACAGATCGGTATTCATATCTGTCGGGTTGCGTCCGGAATAAGCCGCGAGAAAGGAGTACATTAAGACATCCTGCTGGTTTCGGTTGTAGCCGAACCGGTAACCGGGATCGTTTGTTGAGAGACCCTGATTTCCGCCGGCGAGGGAGTAGGGGTTTTCCCCACCCAATCGTTGTGAAAGTTGATTTCTGTATTCCAACATTCTTTGGAAAAGCGGAGAACTCGGGTCTTTTCCAATCGGATCGGCAAAGGCGGTCCCTATGCTCATGAAGGAAATGCTGAAATTACCGTTTTCCAGCGTGCTGAGTTCCCTGAAATCGTTGGCGCCTTCATCAAAGCGGAATAACGATTGGGATCCGAAAGTAAACTGCCTTTGTGCACTCAGCTGTATCCGCAGACTTTTAATCGGCTCTACCGTGGCCGAGATGTTCAGATTCGATGTGCGTGATTTCAGGAAGAACGCATTCAGCGTGGTATCGCGGGTAAGCCAATTGTTGTCCGCAGCTCTGCGTGCCAGGTTGGTGCCGTTGAACTGTTCCCCGAAAACAAACCCGAATCCGGGTGACCCCGTGCTGAAATCCTGCCCGAGCATGTTGGAGTTATTGATGTATCCGGGTAATGTGGTTCCTTCCGAACGGGTGTACGTTACCGATACGTTTTTCACCCCGGTGAGGATGCGCGCGAAAAACCGGCCCAGCTCTTTACCTACGTTAATTTCTTTTTTCTCCAACTTGCCTTCCACCTGCACTTTGGCTTTCTTGGCATCGCGCGAAGGGGTAAATTTCACCCGGTTTTTATCGAATACTTCTACTTTTCCTTTTACTTCTTTGCCCTCCTCGTCAAACACTTTTACCGTTACTTTTTCCGTTTTCAGTTTGTGTTTGATCATTTTCGGTTTATCCTTGCGGAAGTAATATCCTTCATCTTCAAAATTAACCACCTTCACTTTGGGTTCTTCCGGTTTCTTGTCTTCTTTTTTCTTGTTGTCCTCCGAAGGTTCTTCTCCTTCTTTTTTCGGTTTTGCGGTGGATTTTGCGGTGGACGGACTGTTCAGGTTTTTCAGGTAGGGTACTTTGTTATACAGGGAGGTGAAATTCAGTTGCCCCTGAATATTGATGTTCTGCGAGTTGGAAATGGTATTTCCCCAAGGTTTTTCCAAAGTACCGGTGTTGGGGTTAAGCAATAGCTGACCGCTCTGAAAGTCAAAGGAAGCGGCATAGCCGATATTGGCGGTCATCCAATCCGTAAGCGGAAACTTGCTGAAAGGCACGTTGTAGGCTACGTTCAGGTTTTGGGTGTAGTGCACAGTACGGCCTCCGCGGCTCAGGTTCCGATTCAGTGAGTCGCGCTTGGACTGATTATCTATTTTTCCTTCGGGCTCATCCACCCTTCCGTTTTGAACGGCATTTAAGGTGATGTTGAATGACTTGAACGGGGAATAGGCAAAATTGTAGGTTCTGTTCCAGGTGTAGTTCTTGCGGAAGGTAGGTTCAATAAGCAGTTCGTATTCCGTGTTGTTGCGGAATTTCATTTCATTGAATTCCCTGAACAGGTCGGTGCGGAAAGTAAACTGTTTGGGCAGCGGAGTGAAGTTGAAATCTTTCATCCACTTCAGCCATTTTGATTTCATTCCTTTCACTTTGGAAAAGGGCTCCCAATATTTCATGGTTGGGGCATAGGTATACCCGACTGATGCCTTGTGGCTGAAGGTGTTGTTGAATTCAAACTGACTTCCCGAAATGCGCTGATCCTGGTAGGCATAAGTCAGATCCAGGTTTTCGATATCCCAGGGCATCGGCTTCCGTTTGCTGTTGGTGCGGTTTTTACGCACATTGGTGAGGTTTATGGCCCGCCGCTGCATTACTTCGTTCGACACACTTCTAAGACTGTCTTTGCGCTCCTTGCTGCCCAAATCATTCAGCGCATCGCGCATGCGTACGTCGGGATCAACCGGATTAAACTGGGGCCGCGCAATGCTGAAATTGTACCCCACGAAAAGCGGAATGGAAAGCCCCCATTTTTGCGGTGTAAATTTGGCCATTTCCAGGTTGGTGGAAACATCCAGCATGGTGGTGTTGTTTCTGGCCCTGTTCAGCGGTCGTTTATCTATGGAGCCGAAACCGAATGTTTCGTGACTTGCCGCTACGTTGAAGGTTCCCAAGTCGGCCAATTGGGTTTGCATGCGCAGATTGGCCGCCCATCCACCTTTTTCAAAATAATCGCTTACGCGCAGTTCGTTTACCCAAACCTGCACACAGGCCGGTTGGCCGTCGTCGTTTTCATTGAACGGATTCAGTGTGCGGAACGGATTTCGAACCCCGATTAAAATCGTTTTCACGTCGCGCAGGTTCGGGTTTCCCTTTACCGTAATCCGGTGTCCGTTGTCCAGTAGTTTGGAGAAAATTTCATTGAACGAAATTTCCGCCTGGTTGCGCTCCCGTTTCACCTCGGGAAGATCCTGCAGCGGAATCTGCATTTTGTTGCTCAGCGGCCATATATTGTCCACGGCCTGTTGATCGGTTGCTCCCGTGAGTTTGGAAAACTCTACAGGAATTTCATATTCGTAGTAATTGTCCGAAGGATCCGTACCGATGCGCACAAACACGCTGATATCCCCGTCTTGGAGGGTTTGCAGCTTGTCTTCCGCGTGAATGAACATTTCCAGATTTTTATAGGCACGTAAATCCAGATTGGCTGTTTTGAAAACTGCCTTTGCCACGCCGTCGGGCAGGTTGCAGACATCCAGCGCCAGCGATTGTTCATTAAGCTGCTGCAATGCCGGGTTTGCCGGATCTATTTCCTGAGTTACGCCTTGGGGCAGCTTGTAGTTGAAGGGCTGTTTTTGTGAATTTTCATAAATGTTTACCGTGAACACATTAAAAGCGGGTTCCGGATTTATGGGCGGGAAAGGAACGGGATCCAGCAGATCGGCCTGAAATCTCCGCCAATCGGCTCGAACCAATTCAAATCGGGCGAAACGTAGGTAGATGTCATCGGGAAACCCTTGTGCCACCATACGGATGAATCGGATCGACCTCCAGTCGCTGATGTTTCCGAAGGCTTCACGGTCATTGGATCTTACGGGTACGCGGAATTGATACCAGGTTACCTGTTTTGATTGGCCGTTTGGTACCGACACGTTTACGCGGATGGAATCGGTAATGTAATTTTCTCCCAACTGAAAATCGTTTTTCCGGATACTCACTTTGTATTGGAAGTAGCTTTCTGACTGGTTCAGTGTATTGTCGTTGTTGATGTCTTCGCTGTTGGGGAATTGAGAATTGGCTGCGGCAATATCGGCTTCGGGAGAGTTTCCCTCGGGAAGCTGAAATTTTTTATACCGTTCATGTATGTAAGATCCGGGCACGGGAGAACTACCCGTATTGGTGTACATGCCGCCGATGAAGGGCCTGAAATTATCCGCCGAAGGATCGGCCAGAATGGCTGAAATGGCCTCCGGGGTTAGTGTAGCGGGCAAATTGCTCAGCAGGGATGAAAAGTGATCCTGCTCTTTTTTCATCAGCGGATTGTTGAAATTGGGATCGCTGGTCAGTCCGTCATATCCGATATCCTGAAAAGGCCGTTCATCCGTTCCGTTTGAAAATGCCTGATTGATGACCTGTTCTCCCGGTACTCTTCCCCATACGGTTTCATTGGCCGTCAGGTTGTTGGACGGTGTGGGCAAGCCGTTTTCGAAATAGAATTTGCCGTCCTGCAATACATCTTCGGTCATGTTTCCGATTTGGATTAAGAGGTCGCCACCTCCATCCGGAAGCCGGTTGGCATTGGTAGCCGTATTGTCGCCCGTTTCCCAAACTTTCAGTTCGTCCAGGTCTTTATCAAACGGATCCATCAGCCAAAACTCGATGTAGTCGATGTTGGCTCCGTCCCAGTCGGTGGTTTCCGTGCGTCGCATGATGCTGCCCCAGCTTTTCCG
>CAYYRB010000072.1:0-2273 GCA_964473995.1 uncultured Candidatus Competibacteraceae bacterium
CGGTTCTTCCAGATGCAGGCAGTTGTGGAATTTACACTTTTTGCGCAGTTCCCGTATTTCGGGAAAATACCCGCTTAAATCGCCCGCCGAAATATCCACCAACCCAAACTCCTTCACGCCGGGCGTATCGATGATGCAGGCCCCGAAATCGGCATCATGCATCTCGGCAAAGGTGGTGGTGTGCATGCCTTTTTCGTGCTTTTTGGAAATCTCACCCGTCTTTACCTTCAGCGAAGCATCCAGCGCGTTTAATAAGGTGGATTTTCCCACACCGGAATGGCCGATAACCAAAATGGTTTTGTCTTTCAGAAATTCCTTTACCGATTCAATCCCTTTATGGGAAAGCGCATCCGTGATGAAGGTAGGATAGCCCAAAAAATCAAACTCCTCCACCAGCTCGCGGGTGGCTTCCTGCTCCTTGGCATTCAAAAGATCGGCCTTGTTAAAAACAATGGCGGCGGGAATGCCGTAGGCTTCCGCGGTAACGAGAATTCGGTTGATGAATCCCGTGGATGTGCGGGGTTTGGCCACACTGCCCACAATGAGTACCAAATCCATGTTGGAGGCCAGAATATGCGCCTCTTTGGATAAGTTTACCGAACGACGGATGATGTAGTTGCGGCGGGGTACTACGCGCTCGATCACGGGAGGCAGTTTTTCCTCATTGATTTCCACCCAATCGCCCACGGACACCGGATTGGTGGTGCGTTTGCCCTCCAGGCGGTATTTTCCGGCCAACACACATTCCGTAAATGTGGAATCCACTTTCACTTTATAAAAACTGCCCGTGGATTTATACACCCGCCCTTTACGCATGGGACAAAGGTAGGAATTTAGGCAGCCCCGAAAACAACAAAGGCCGCCCCTGGGGACAGCCTTTGTTAAAAAGCGTAGTATTTTTATTGAGCGGCAGGAACAGTTGCCGGCATCTCGGCGGCAGGTTGCTCGGGAGCGGGAGTCATTACCTCTTCCTTCACCGTTTCAGGTGCTCCATTAGCATGTCCCTTTCCATAGATTTCGCCCAGAATGGGAGCAATCACCAAACCCACCAGACAGGTCAGTTTGATCAGGATGTTCATGGAAGGTCCGGAAGTATCCTTGAACGGATCACCCACCGTGTCGCCCGTAACGGCAGCCTTGTGAGCATCGGATCCTTTGAACGTCATTTCGCCGTTGATCATCACGCCCGCTTCGAACGATTTTTTGGCATTATCCCAGGCACCGCCCGCATTGTTTTGGAAAATAGCCCAAAGCACACCCGATACGGCAACACCCGCCATATAAGCTCCCAGAGCCTCAGGACCCATGAGGAACCCGATGATGATGGGAGAAATGATGGTGATGGCACCGGGAAGCATCATTTCGCGAAGAGCGGCTTTGGTAGAAATATCCACACATTTGCCATACTCCGGCTTGCCCGTTCCTTCCATGATGCCCGGAATTTCGCGAAACTGACGACGCACTTCGTTCACCATGTCCATGGCGGCTTTACCTACCGACTGCATGGCAAGCGCGGAGAATACCACGGGAATCATACCTCCGATAAACAAAGCAGCCAATACATCGGCTTTGAAAATGTTGATTCCGTCAATTCCCGTAAATGTTACGTATGCCGCAAACAAAGCCAACGCCGTAAGCGCCGCCGATGCAATGGCAAATCCTTTACCTACCGCGGCAGTGGTATTTCCTACGGAGTCTAATACGTCGGTCCGCTGACGCACTTCTTTTGGCAATTCGCTCATTTCGGCGATACCGCCCGCATTGTCGGCGATAGGCCCGAACGCATCAATGGCCAATTGCATGGCCGTGGTGGCCATCATGGCAGAAGCGGCAATGGCTACCCCGTAAAATCCGGCCAGTTCATAAGAACCCCAGATGGCGGCTGCAAAAAGAATTACGGATGAGAAGGTGGAAATCATCCCGGTAGATAAGCCGGCGATAATGTTGGTGGCGGCTCCGGTAGATGAGTTTTTCACGATATTCAAAACGGGTTTTTTACCCAATGCGGTGTAATATTCCGTGAAGGCGGATATCAACCAACCTACGGCCAAACCAACCAATGTGGCGAAAAACACATGGGTATTGGAAACCGACTTATATCCTTCGCCAAAGAATTTCATGGTCATGGTTTCGGGCAACATGTATTGAATCAAAAACCAACAGGCCACCACGGTAAGCACGAGTGACACGTAGTTTCCGATATTCAACGCTTGCTGAACCTGAGCCTCTTTGGCTTCGTTGTTCTTAATTTTTACAAAGAACGTACCGATGAT